>CAYGAN010000016.1:0-3457 GCA_964347585.1 uncultured Planctomycetales bacterium
GTTCGGGACAGGGTACCGCCAAGTCGGCCGCGGCACGCTTAATAAAATGGTCCGCCAACAAGGGCACGTCCTCCCGTCGCTGCTTGAGCTGGGGCATTTCGATCGGAAAAACGTTCAGGCGGTAATAGAGGTCCTCGCGGAACGTTCCCTGCTTGATGGCTTCACGCAGGTTGCGATTCGTCGCGGCGACGATTCGGACGTCGCAGGCAACAACCCTGGTCCCGCCTACGCGGACGAACTCCCGCTCCTGGAGGACGCGCAGCAGTTTGATCTGAGTGGATTGACTGATCTCTCCGATCTCGTCGAGGAACAGCGTGCCTTGATCGGCCAGCTCGAACCGACCGATCTTCTGCGAAACCGCGCCGGTGAACGCGCCCTTCTCGTGGCCGAACAACTCACTCTCCAGCAGCGTCTCGGGCAGCGCCGCACAGTGCACGGCCACGAAGGGCCTCTCGCACCGAGGGGAGCGATCGTGGATCTCCTTGGCCAGCAGCTCCTTGCCCGTGCCGGTCTCGCCGAGCAGCAGGACCGTGGCATTGCTGTTGGCCACGCGGTCGCAGAGGCCCAGCACGTTGCGCAGGGCCGGCGAGTCGCCGATGATCCGGTCTTTCTCGGCGCGGGTGGTCTCGCGCAGGGTGCGGTTCTCGCGTTTGAGGTCCTCGTGAGCCTGGGCATTGACCGTGCCCGACGCGGCCAGGTTCGCGAAGATCTGAAGCAGGTTCAGATCCTCGGGGGCGAAGTTGGCTGCGCCCTTCTTGTTCAGCAGCTCGACCACGCCGATCACCTCGGATTGATGTATCATCGGCGCGGCGATGAGCCCTCTGGTCTTGAAGCGGCTGCGCTCGTCGATGCCCGGGAAGAACGCCTCGTCTCGGCTCACGTCGGTGACGAGGGCCGGCTCCCTGTCGGCGAGGACTTTGCCGGCGATGCCCAGACTGGCGTCGAAATCCTGTCCGATCAAGGCATCCCCGCCGCCGCCCACGGAAGCGCAGAAGACGAGTTTGTTGCGTCGCTTGTCCAGCAGGAGGACACTGGAGGCCTCTGCTTGCATGACCTTGGTCGCGGAACGCGCGATGGCCTGAAGAGTCCGCTGCAAGTCGAGAGAGGAATTGATGGCGGCCGAGGCCTCGAGCAAGGCGGAAAATGCGGGAGCCGGCAGCCTATCGGGCGAGACAGCCATGGTCACAGCGCAGCTAGGAGTCCTTACTGGTAAAGCGCACTAATAGCGTGCCTTGTCCGCGCTGACAAGCCGCCGGCGGCTTGCAGGGACCCGCGCGGCCTGGGCGCGATTCGGCACGCGAGAGGGGCCCGGACTACCTTCATGGTGGGCCCGACCGGCCAGCCCGCGGTGGTTATGGCGTCCCGCCCGGCTCAGACTGTCGCACCGCCTTCGGATGACCTGAGGGCCTTCAGACTGCCAGCGAGCCCGTGGCCTGGGGGCGCGGATCACATGTAAGTTGCTGGGCCGGAAGCATATCGGACCAAGCGGGCGTGTGGGTCGCATTGACCGATAGCGGCTGGAGCGTATTATCAATCGGTTGGTGAGCGGCGAACCTCTCGGCAGGCCCAGCGTAAGGAACAACCGGAGCGGTGAGTGCACGGACGGATGAGGAGCTTCTGGCTGATCATCTGGCCGGCCAGAAGGATCGATTCGAACTGCTGGTCCGGCGGCACAGCCAGGAGTTGTACCGCTTCCTGGTGCGGCTCACCGGGAGCCCGGCCGCTGCCGAGGATATGGTGCAGGAAGCGTTCTTACAGGTGCACCTGTCGGCAGAAAGCTTCGACATGGGGCGGCGGTTTAAGCCCTGGCTGTTTACAATAGCGGCCAACAAGGCGCGCGACCTGCTTCGTAGTCGCGCTCGCCGCCCGGAAGTGCCGCTAGACGCGCAAGCCGGACCGGGCGAAGAGGAGGGGCAACGCTTTCTGGACTTTCTGTCCGACGAGCCCACAAGCCCCTCCGATCCGATAGAAGCCGACGAAGAGCGTCGCTTGGTCCGTCGAGTCGTCCGCTCCATGCCGGACCATCTGAGGGAGGTCTTGGTGCTGAGCTATTACCACCGGTTCCCTTACAAGGAGATGGCCAGCATCCTGGGAATTCCGCTCGGCACGGTCAAGAGCCGACTCCACGCAGCCGTCGGGCAGTTCGCTCAGGCCTATGAGGCCGCGCGGAGCAAGCAACAAGACAGGACCGCTTAACAGGCCAAGCGGACGCAGGCCAGAAAGTGGCGCGCGTTGGAAAGCTGGTAACAACATGAGCCATACCGCTCGAAAGCTCGACGAACTCCTGTTGGACTACCATCTCGGCCGACTCGGCCCGGATGAGGCTGCGCGAGTAGAGCAGGCGATCGGCGAGTCGGCTGAGCTGGCGGCTAAAAGTGAAGTGCTGGCCAGGACGCTGTCCCGGTTGGATGCGTGGGACGTGCCGACGCCGCCGACGGATATGACGGAAGCCGTGCTCGATCGCGTGCGGATAGCGAGCGAGACGATCTCGCTCAGCCGGGGAGCGTCGGCGTTGCCGGCTGGGGCGGAAGCGGCGATGTCGGGCAGTCCAATCCTGTCGATCCGAGAACTGGTCGCCATTGCCGCCTGCATCACCTTGTTCGTCGGGGTCTTCGTTCCGGGCTATCGCAAGGCCCAGAACATAGCCCGCCGACAGCTTTGCGCCAGGAACATGCAAGCCATGATGACGGGGATAGGTGCCTATGCGCAGACCTACGACGGCCAGCTCCCGTTCGCCGGCACGACCCGCGGCGCGTCGTGGCTGCGGCATCGCACGCCGGGCGTGGCTCGTGCCCCAAACAGCAGGCACCCGTACCTGCTGGTTCGCTTCAGGTTCGTTAAGAGCGACAAATTCATTTGCCCGGCCCGAGAGGACGCGATCATCCTCAAGACGGACGAGCCGGAGGAGTTCGACGACTTCCCGGAGCCCGCCAACATCAACTACGACACCCAGAACATGGGCGGCCCGAGGCCCAGGCTCGGCGTTCACCCGCAGATGGCCATCGTTGCGGATCACAATCCTCTGCTTGAGGGCGGGCACGTGCACAGAATCACGCCTTATGATGATCCTAATTCGCTCAGTCACGGGGCCGGCGCGGGCCAGAACGTGGGTTACTGCAGCGGGCACGTCACTTTCACAAACAGGCCAACCTGCGGCGTCAACGGGGATGACATCTGGCGGCCTGGGCAAGTCAAGAGGTTGACGGGGCTGGACGTTCCGCTGTATCTGACCGACTCGTTCCTGATCCCCTGAGTTCTCCGGAGGCTGCCCGCGCTGGTGGAGTCAAGACAACACTGCCCCCTGCCAGGTGCATAGGCACCGCCGCATCCGCAGCTCTTGACGGTGGAGGAACCTACAGCCAGACCCCGGAGGTCAGGACAGCCAATTGGCACAGGATAACCCCACGTAGCGTGCGGCCAGCAGAAGCAGAACAGCCGCCAGGATAGCCTTGAGCGC
>CAYGAN010000016.1:3613-39327 GCA_964347585.1 uncultured Planctomycetales bacterium
CACGGCGCCAGCGACGGTGTGAACCGGTAGCTTCAGGCACGTTACCAACAACGGTCCGACGATTGCGCCACCCCCGATTCCGTACGTCCCGCTCACCACACCCGCCGCCAAAACCAAAGGCAAGGCCGCCAGCGTGCTGAACGAGAATCTTTCTCCGGAGAACTCGTACGTGATGCGCCGCCACGACCACGAGACCGTTCGCACGACAGACCTCCGCGTCGCGCTGTAAAGATCCCCCTTCGCTCGCCGTGAGTCCTTCGCGCAGCGGGGGAGCCGAGCCTCCGCAGCCGCGCTCTCACCTTGGCGCCGTCGTGTCGGGGCGACCACGTCGTACAGCAGGCGCCCACCGACGTAGAGCAGCACGCAGCCGACGAAGACCTTGAACGCCGTCGGATCCGGCAGGCACCTGACCCGCAGGACCACCCCGATGCACACGCCCGGGACGGTGCCGGCAACGATCACCCAGGTCAGTGGCCAAGTCATCCTCCCTTCGCGGATGTACCGGTAAACGCCGGCCGGTATGGCCACGATGTTGTAAAGGAGATTGGTCGGACTCACGGCTGGGCTGGTGAACCCCAGCACGCTGACCTGGAACGGCAGCAAGAGGAATGCTCCGGACACGCCGGACATGGACGTGAACAGAGAGACAGCGAACGCCACCGATAGCGGCACAAGCGGCGAGACTTGCACGCCGGAGACAGGAAACGTCATCGCTATCGCTAGCTCCTCGCCCATCAAGTCAATGGCTTAAGCGTGATCCCAAAGAGCAGAGCCCGACCCAAACGCGCAGGAAAGCTCGGCCCACTCCACCTCGCCCTACAAGTACGCCCCGGCCACTTTGCGCACGGCCAAGCCGATCAGTTCCGCGTCTTGCTCATCCAGCTGGGGGGGCAGGTCGATGTGCACGGCTCGCGCCAGAAGCTCGGCGCTGCGCGGGCACATGTCGGCGGAGTATTCTGGCAGGGATCCCTTGTAGTACGGACACGTGAAGGGGCATCCCTCACTCGTGGGTGTGGCCTTGGCGAACAGATGCTGCCAGTGGGCGAAGACGTGCCAGTCGGGGATGTCAGGATGGTACGGGTGCGAAGCTACCACACCTTCGGCCTGGAGGGCCTTGACGAACTTCTCAGCGAGTGGAGCACTCGGGACGTAGAAGATCAGGCAAATGGCGGTATCGCCGTCGGGATCGTTGAGTCGCCGATACGTCAGCCCATCGATACGCCCGATGGCTTGTTTGACGGCGGCCTTGCGCGCGCGCATGCCTTCGATTAGCCCGTCCAGGCGCCGCAACTGCGCCAATGCGACAGCCCCTTCGAGCTCGCTGGCACGGAAGTCGAAGCCGTATGAAAGCTCCCAAGGCCACCTGCCCGGGGCGAAGCGATCGGGCCTCCAGCAGGCTGCCGAGTCGTGAATCGACTGCGCGCGGATGTATGTCTTCTCGTCGTCGGTGGCGACGATCCCACCCTCGCCAGCAGTGATGATTTTGTAATACTGCAGCGAAAAGCACCCGCAGTGCCCGAATGTGCCCAGCCTCTTGCCCCTGAACGATCCGCCCATCGCCTGAGCGTTGTCTTCAATGACGCCCAGGCCCCGCTGTTCGGCGATCTGCATGATGCGGTCCATGCGACAGGGCACACCTCGCATGTGAACAGGCATGACGGCCTTCGTCTGCGGGGTGATCTTGGCAATCAAATCGTCGGGATCGATCGTGAGCGAATCATCGACCTCGGCGATCACGGGTATGGCTTTGGATGAAAGGACCGCAGCCACGCTCGACCAGTATGTGTACGAGGGCACGATCACCTCGGCACCGGGGCCCACCTCGCAAGCCATCAGCGAGCTGATCAGGGCGGAGGTGCACGAGTTCGTCATCAATGCGTAGCGGCAGCCCATCTTCTCGGCGAACTGCTGCTCGAACTGCGCTACCTTGGACGGGTGAGAGTCGGGCCTGTAGTAGCGGAAGATGTACTTTCTGTCCAGGGCCTCGAGGATCTCGCGCTTCTCGTCTTCGGCGATGTCGAGCCCGCCGGGATACATAGGCGGATTGGGCGTAGCCTTGACCGGCTCGCCCCCGTCAATCGCGAGCTTGCCTGAGTCCTTTGCCACGGCCGAACACCTCCGGTAATGACTGACGCCTACTTTCGGTCGGTCTTGCGCCCCATGAGGCGCTGCCTTGTCTGCTCGACCAGCTCTTCCACTGTCGAGTAAGGTTCGATGAAGTCGACCTGGCCATCGACGAAGAGCACATGACCGCCTCCGCCGCGGCAGTCGCGCTTTTCGTACACTAGCACGTTGGCCGGATCGTCCGAGGTTGCCTGAGCTGTAATGTACACGTAGCGGGACTGCAAGTCGCTGAGCTTCGTGTCCGGCTCGAAGGAGACTTGGCCCGCTGCGGTCCCGATGACGGCCTCGAGGTCCGGTGGGAACTGCCCGTCATTATCTTTTGCATACGTGCGCATCACATGCCCGATGGTCATTAGGTCGAGCTCGCAACTGAAGCGCCCGATAGTGTCGCGCGCCTCGCGCACCGCGAGATAGGTCATCACGATTCCCCCGGTCACAAGCGGGCCTACGAGCAGGCTCAGGCCTCCCGTGCAGATCCCTCCGACCGCGAGCCATCTGCCTCCGTACCTCGCGGGTTCGCGATTCGCCTTGCCCAGCGCGTCGATGCCGAGGACCAGCCCGACCACGCCAAGGGGGAAACAGACAACGATCACCAGGCCGACTATCCCAAAGGCCAATGATGCGATCGCCACGCTCTTCTGGACCCGGCCCCGCGGTATGAGCGCGTAAGGGAGCTGGGCCGCCGCGCCATCGCCCTTCCAGCTGTCTGCGGCTGAGGCCTCATCGGCTTGCCTCAGGACGAACTCAGCCCCGCAGCCTTCGTATGGGCACCGCACGGGCTCGCCGAGCTGTCGATCATCGACCTGGAACCGATGGCCGTTCGGGCAAACTGCAGGGACATTCATCAGCACAACTCACACGGACCGACGGCACATGCCGGCGCGCGACGCTGCAAGGATCCGCGATCTCACCCCGCCACGGTGTGCTCCTGCTCGCGTATCGCCTGTTGCTGGGCGGTGCGGGCGATGCGATGGATCTCGCGAGCCTGATCTTCGCTCAGATGGCGCGGGCGGTGGGTATCCAGGATGTGACGCGCACGCTCCCCAGCCCGCTCGCGCATGCTCTTGCCGCCCGATGCCTGCCAGTTATCCCACTTCTGGCGACAGGTCAGCTTAGCGAACCAGTTGACCTGGCGGAAGTGCCGCAGGGTGTGCGGATGATCGAGGAACTGCCCGCCGGGGCCCACCTCTTTGATCGCATCGACGGCGAGAGTCTCGCCGCTGACCTCGAGTCCCTTGGCGATGTGGAAAGCGGCTCCGAGTATCTCATCGTCAATGACGCACTGTTCATACGAGGCCAGAAGCATCTGCTCGATCATGCCTATGGACAAGTGGATGAAATTCGTGCCGGCCAGTGCATTCGTCAGAACCTGAAGGGCGCGTTCGTATCCCGCTTGGGCGTCGGGGATCGTCGCGTCGATGCCGGTACCGCCCTGGAACGGCAGGTCATAGAACCGTGCCATCTGAGCGGTGGCAGCGTGGAGTACCGCCGCCTCGGGCGACCCGCCGGAATAGTTCCCCGTGCTCATGTCGAACGAGCCGGAGGCAATAGCGAAGATGCAAGGCAGACCCGGTCGAAGAACCTGGGCCAAGACGATCCCGGTCAGGACGTTCGCACATTGCTCGACCAGAGTTCCGGCGATGGTGACGGGTCCGGTGCCCCCGAGTTGGGCATCGACCTCGACGTAAACGGGCACGCCGAGCTCGGCACACGCCATCAACTCCTCGAGCCGCATCGCCGGCTGGAGCAGCGGGCTGATCATGCACACGACGATGGTGAAGTTCGGCCTGCGGGCAAACTCCTCGGAGCTGCCGAGCTGGACGGCAGCCATGTCCACCTGATCGCGAATACTCTTGGCGCCGGTGCCCTGTGAGTAGTAGTTCCGCGTGGTGTTCGGGACCACGTTGGCGTAGAGAATGCGGTCGAAGCCGGGCTGGGGGATGTCCTGCGGATTGACGATCCCGTGCATGACGTGCAGGTTCGCCAGACCGTCCTGCAGACGGGTCAGGTCGATCAGGTCCTCCAGCGTCGCAGGATGGCGCCTGCCCTCCAGGTCGAGCACGAACAGAGCCGACGAGCCGCCGATCGTGTAGATGTTGTCCGTGTTGACCACCAGATCGTGTTCGGCTCGCTGACCGTGAAGCGTGAACTGACTCGGGGCGTCCGCCAGCGCTCTGTTGAGCACGTGTTCCGGGGTCCTGACGATTCTCTTGTCGAAGTCCACGTGGCAGCCCGCATCAGCCATCACCTTAAGCGCCGGTTCGTGCGCCATTCGCACGCCGACTTCCTGCATGACGCGCAGCACCGCCCCATGGACTTGGCGGATCTGATCGTCGCTGAGAAACTTGAGCTGACCGCCTGTCAGACGAGCCATCGCCATCGCGTTACTCCAGCCGCCCGGCAGAGCTGAACCAAAGCAGCGTGTTTCTACCATATTACGCTTGGTCGGCCAACGCAGCGGCGGCGCTCGGGGGGCGATACAGGCCAACAGCCACGGTCAGAGCGGCACTGAGAATCTGACCGGGGGCGAGGCAAACGTGGCGGCCGCTGTCGATCGCTTCGTTCAGACTGAGCGGCCAAGTGGTGGAGGGCTCAAGAACCAGTACCTCGTGCCCGCGCCATCCGCCGTACGAGGCAAACACCCACACACAGCGAAACACGTCCCTGCAGAACGTCATCTCGAACAGCCAGTTCTCCTGGCGATGGGCCAAGCCGGCGGTGCCAGCTCGCAGGTCCGTCAGGTAAAGAAACTCCGTCGATTTGCCCATGCGAGGGACTAGGTCAGCACGGATGGGCTGGCCCGATTCGTCGGCGGCGGTCGGCCAAGCGAACGAAGCCAGATGCCCGAAGCGTGCGAACTCAGGGTCGGCATTGATGGCCTTGCCGGCGGGCACGCGAATCTCACAACCTTCGGACACCCGCAGAGCCGGGTGCATCTTCCACAGGAACCGCACGTCGTCAGAGCCGCAGTTCTCGATCCGGTAGGAAAGCTCTAACCGTGCGGCGCCCTCGGCCAGCGTAATCATCTTGCGATAGTGCAGCGGAGTGATGGGCAGACGGGCCTCAAGGACGAGACCGTCGTGTTGGACGGTCGCAGTCAGCGGGGTAAGCCACACTTCGCCGTGATCGATAAGCCCACGGCCATCGACCAACTCAGGAATATCGTTGGGCAACTGTTCGTCGAAGCCGCCGAAGAAGTTATCGTCGTAGTCCGCGCCGAGCCGCAGTTGCCTGAGCGACAGGTGCGGATTGCGCCAGAGGAACTGACGAGCCAAGCGCTTGTGGAGCAAATGGAGGATCTTGCCACCCAGCGCCGGCACGACGTCGACTTGAATCAGCTCGTTGGCCAAGCGAACCACACTCAATCCCTGGAGTCTTTGATTCGTCTCGATGCGAACAGCCACGATGGTCTTGACCGTTCCCGCGTGATCTCGGACCTTCCCGCATCGTTCTCTTAACCACGAGCGGTCCGGCATGCAACGGGTTTGCCCACCGGGCCCCCGCCTGAGCGCCTGGGGGGCCGCGCAAGGCCGGTTGGCCCATCTCGTTGCCGAGCTGCGGTGTTCGATTCCTGGCCGATCCGCTCGCCGTGAATCTGAAGACACAGCCCGGACTCCTGAGCAGGCCTGCGACGTACAGGATTGATCGGGCTAGTCTGGCGGCGCTGGAGCGGGTAGAATGCGGGCCTTGGGCGCTCGAATCTGGGCCCGGCGGGGATCTTGCGGATCCGTCTTGCGGCGGCAACGCGGCGCGCCGGGCTTAGCAAGGAGCGATTGACGAGGCGACAGATCGCGCGATGAAGTTCGTACTGGTTGATCGGATTCAAGAGCTCGATCCTGGCAAACGGATCGTCACCACCAAGGCACTGACCCTCGCGGAAGAGTACCTGGCGGACCACTTCCCGACATTCCCGGTCATGCCTGGGGTCTTGATGCTGGAGGCGATGATCCAGTCGGCAGCGTGGCTCGTGCGAGCGAGTGAGGACTTCGCGCATAGTATGATATTGCTCAAGGAAGCAAAGAATGTGACGTACAAGAGCTTTGTGGCGCCGGGGGGGCTACTGGAGTTAGAGGTCCATGCGACGCGTATCGAGGGCGAGGTGAGCGAGTTCAATGGTGTGGGGCGGTGCGACGGGCAGGAGGCGGTCAAGGCCCGTTTGACGCTACGACACTTCAATCTGGCCGACGAGGAGCCCAGTCTGGCTGCGATGGACGAGAAGCTGATCGCACAGGCGCGGTCAAAACTTGCGATGCTAAGTAGTTCGTCCGTCACGCAGCCCACGGCGGCTTTGTAACCACAGTGACAGGTCACACTGACTTCATCGACTGAACAAAAGGAGGTTCGGCGTAATGGCGATAAGTCGAGAGGAGATCTTTGAAAACGTCCAGGAAACGCTCGTAGAGGCACTCGGCGTTGATGAGGAAGAAGTCACGGAGGAGGCGGCGATCACGGGTGATCTTGGCGCCGAGAGCATCGATTACCTCGACATCGTGTTCCGCCTCGAAAAGAGCTTTAACATCAAGATCCCCCGTGGTGAGCTCTTTCCGGACGACATCCTCAACAATCCGGACTACGTCGAGAACGGGCGGATGACGCCGGCGGGGATGGAACGGCTCAAGACAACGATGCCCCACGCGGACTTCAGCGACTTCGAGAAGGACCCGGACGTGAATAAGATGCCGGACCTCTTTACGGTCCGTACGATCGTCAATTATATCGACAGTAAGGTCAACGCGGCCTGAGGGCTTGACGGCCAGCGAACCCGAGTTGTCACAATCAGGCGGGGGCGCCCATGCGATGGATCTGGATCGATAAGTTCATCGAGTTCGAGTCCGGTCAACGGGCAACGGCTATTAAGAACGTTACAATGGCCGAGGAACATCTGCACGATCACTTTCCCGGGTATCCCGTGATGCCCGCGAGCCTGGTCATCGAGGGAATGGCCCAGACCGCAGGCATCCTCGTGGGGGAGGCACGCCGGTTTGCCGAAAAAGTAATCCTCGCGAAAATCAAGCGGGCGACTTTCGACGGGATCGTCCGGCCGGGGGACCAACTCCGCTATGAAGCGGTGCTGGAGACGATCAATGAATCGGCCGCCATGACGTCCGGCCAAGTGTTCCGCAACGATGAGCCGCTGGCACGCATCGACATCGTCTTTTCGCACATCGACCAGAACTTGAGCGGATTGAAGTTCCCCGAACACAACTTCGTATTCACCGAAGAGTTCAAGACGCTGCTGAGTACCTACCGCCGGGAACTCAAGACGTGATCTCTAGTCGCGCTCAGCGGGGCGTGCCTGAGCGATGCGCGTCGCCGTCTCGGCGACGGCGACGGCCTCGCGCGCGTCGGTGGCGGCAAGACGCGGCGTATGACCGGGCTGGTCCAAGGCATCAAGCTGGTCCAGCAGCAGCGAGCGCACAAGGCCGGCATAAACCGACCCCCGCTCCTCGGTAAGCACACGTCCCAATTCAATCCGAGCGGCAACCTGATATTCGTTTCCGCGTCCGCGGCAATGCCGGCTCGGGCCGTGATAGGTATCCAGCACAGTCAGCTTTGCCTGCGGGCACATCTCAACAAGCCGCTCGCGCCCCCCGTCGTTGACGAGACCGTGAACGTGAAGCGCCATGGGTACCCAACCCACCACACGCACGTCCCCGCGCTCAAAAAGGATCCGATGATCGGATCGATCCAGGCGCAACGGTTGATCGAAGCCGTGATAGTGGTGGACCAGAACCCCGCCTTCGTAACGAATCGTACACCAGGCACGATCCACTTGACCGCTGCCCGGGCGTGGCTCGATCCCTGCCGCTGTAATCGTTCCCGAGCCGAACCACCAACGGTACAGGTCGAAGAAGTGCACGCCGTGTTCGATGAAAATCCCTCCGCTCAGGGCGGCGTCCCAGAACCAGTGGGTCGCAGGCAGGCGTTCATCTTCAGCGTAGTTCTCGAAGATCGCATGAAGCGGCCGGCCCAGAACGCCGCTGCGTACAATTGCTTTGACCACCTTCAAAAGGGGGCTGTAGCGAAGGACATGATTCACAGCCAGATGGACCTTGCGTTCTCTGGCTGCAGCAAGCACCTCATCCGCCTGACAGGCGTTTAGCGCCAGCGGCTTTTCGCATAACACGTGCTTACCAGCGCGAACGGCGATCATCGCCAGCTCGTAATGCGTGGCCGGTGGCGTGGCGATGTGCACCAGCTCAACGTCCCTGCGGCGGATCAGTTCCTCGGGCGTATCACAGCAGGCTAGCCCCCGCGCGTTGGCGGCGGCCTCGGCAGAAGCCGACACCATGTCGGCGACGGCGACCGGCTCTACGCGCGGCTCGCGCGACAGCAAGTCGAGGCACCACACGCCGAACCTGCCGCATCCGACCAAACCATAGCGCCATGTATGGAGCGCCATGCGGGATAGGACCGTTCCATTCCGGGCTCCCTGCCGGGCACACACTGCCAAGCCGAGCCCTGACACGCATTGCCAACCAAGGTGCCTGCTTCATACTACAGGCCAAGCGAAAACGCGTCAAATGGCTCAGCGACAGACATAGGAGCCAATAACGTATGGCTGGCTTCTTACGAACAGATCTAGCAATGCAGTCGCTGCGCGAACAGTTGGACCCGCCACCCACACAGCACGGCATGCGGGGGCGAGCCAGCCCGTCCTAGAGCCCGAATAATCGAAGTTTCTTCTTGCATAAGCGAGAGGGGGACCTTACTCTAACGGTCAGAATCTTCTGGATTCCCTCTGTACGAATAAAATGGCGAAGGGAGTATCTTATGGCAAAGCGCAAGAGACGCGTGGTCAAGGGCCAATATGTCTGTGAAGACTGCGGCAAGAGATTCAGTATGCCGGCCCATCTGGGTAGGCACAGAGCTAGCATGCACGGCGCGCGCAGAGCAAAAGGCAAGAAAGGCAAGAAGGTCCGAAAGCCGACTCGCGGGCGGATTGGTCGGCCGCCAGGGATCGTGTCGCGTTTGGGGTTGCGCGAGATGTCGCTTGAGCAACTCAGTGAGGTCATCGAGGCGGCCAAGGGCGAAGCACGCCGGCGTCTGGCGGCTATGCAGGAAACATTCAAGTAGCGCCTAGCGCCCGACCGCACGCAGTCCGGGAAACCAGCGGGGGAGCGCGTCCTTGAGCGCGTTGCAACTGCGAGGAAGCGCCGATGGCCGTTCCGGCGGAACTCAAGCGCGGGATGGTACTCCGGCACGAGGGCGGCATCTACGTGGTCGTGGACTATGTGGAGAGCAAGAGCGGCAAGCAGAAGGGGACCGTCCACGTTACGCTGCGCGAGTTGGCAACCGGTCGAATGGTCGATCGATCTTTAGCCGAGCTGGGCAAACTGGCCGAGGCAGCAAGTCAGTTGAGGCCGATGCAGTATCTCTACGCCGCCGGCGATGAGCATGTCTTTATGGACAGCCAGACGTACGAGCAGGTCAGCTTCTCCGCAGAGCGACTTGCGCATCTGCTGGACTTTCTGGTGATCGAGCAAGAGTACCGTGTGCTGACCGTTGAGGACCGCGCGGTAAGCGTGCAAGTGCCGGACCAAGTCGCCCTGGAGGTATCGGAGACCGCCTCGCCGGCACACATGGGGGGCACCGGCTCGAACGTGTACAAGGAAGCAAAGCTAGAGACGGGTATGACCGTCCTCGTACCCCTGTTCATCAAGACAGGGGACCGCATCCGCGTGGACACCCAACGTCGAGAGTACGCCGGCAAGGAGACGTAATTCTGGTCGCGGCGGCCCGCGCTCGGCCGCCGGGCAGCGGACCATTTTGTCACCACGTGGTCAGTCGGTGCCCTTGGCCGACGCATCAGCGTCGTGCCCGGACTCCGGCTGGCGCCCCGGCGAGTGCAGGTCTTGGTCGAAAGTCCTCTTGCGACGGAGAATGTGGTGATAGTGTTGGGCAAAGCGGTGGGCTTCGTCGCGGACCTGCTGGAGTAGTCGCAGAGCTTCGTTGTTGCGCGAAAGCTTGACCGGTTTGCTCCGGGCCTGCACGTAGATCTCTTCCTCGCGCTTGGCCAGTGAAAGGACCATAGGTGGCCTGATATCCATCTGCGCGAAGGCCTCAAGGGCGGCGTGCAGATGCCCCAGGCCGCCATCGATCAGGATTACGTCCGGATAGATCTCTTCGCCCTCGGCCGCCCGACGGTACCGACGAAGCACGACCTCGCGAATCATCGCGTAGTCGTCAACGCCCTCTACGCTGCGGATCTTGAACTGTCTGTAGCCGCTCTTGAGCGGCTTGCCGTCAATGAAGCACACGAGCGAGCCGCATGACTCGCCGCCGTGCAGGTTCGCAATGTCTATGCCCTCGATAATCCGTGGCGCGACGTCCATGTCGAGCAGTTGGCCGAGCCTTTCGAGCCCCTTGGCTGGATCGACGTAAAAGACCTCCGGCTGGATGTCCTCGGCCACGTCCCCGGACAAGGACAGCGCCTCGATGGCTTTGATCTGATCACGCAGATGCGCGGCATCTTCGAATCGCAGCTCGGCGGCGGCTTGGGCCATCTCGCTACGCATCTGTCTCAGGACAACGCTCCGCTTCGAACCCAGGAACTTCTTGAAGCGGTCGATGTCCTTTCTGTAACTTGCCTTGCTGATCAGGGCTGCGCAGGGCGCGGTGCACTGGCCGATCGAGTAGAGAAGGCACGGCCGAAAGAACCGGCGCTTCTCGTCATCCTCCCGAATGTCGAGCCTGCAGGTACGGAACTTGAAAACCTTTTGGAGGGCATTGACGGCGTCGCGAAGGCCGGCAGCCGATGTGAACGGACCGTACAGCTTGCTGCCTTTGATGCGCGGCTCGCGGGTGACGTACACGCCCGGGAAATCCTCACGCGTGGTGATCTCCAAGTACGGGAACGTCTTGTCGTCGCGGAGGCGTTCATTGAAGGGCGGTTGGACGTCCTTGATAAGGCGATTCTCCTGCAGCAGCGCATCCACCTCGGTCTCGCAGTCGAGAAAGTCGATATCGACGACCTGGGCGGCCATGTGAGCGATTTCCGGGCCGCGGGTGCTGAGCAGGTCGGCTGAGTTCTGGAAATAGCTGCTCACTCGGCTTCGCAGATCCTTGGCCTTGCCGACGTAGAGCACCCGGCCTCGGCTGTCTTTCATAAGATACACACCGGGGGTCTTGGGAAAGTGCCGGATTCTCGCTTGCAACGCCTCAATTCGCTGTCGGTCGGTCTGGGGAGCCATATCACTGTATTATAGCGGGCCACGCCGGCCACAGATGCCGACTTGCCGATCGCACAGCGGCGCGGTAAGGAGCAGCCAAGTCGCGCGTAACGATGGCGGAGCGGCGCGCCTGGAATAGCCGGCACGTCGGTCATTCAGGCTGGCGAGTGCATGAGCGGACGGACACGGGAAGCAAAGGTCAAGAAGCTCGCCCCCTGGTATAACCTGGGCCGTCTTCGAGCCAGGCCGAGCGCCGTCACGTTTGGCATTCGCTGACCATGCGTCATCGGTTTTGGAGGGCGTGGCATAGTCACCGACGCAGGACAAATGAACGCCATCGCGTTCAACATCAACCCCACGCGGTGGTTGGCGTGCCGTGGCCTCGGCGGGATCTGGCCCGGGGTCTTCTGGTCGTCGCTGTCGGGCCTGCGTCTGGTGCGCGTGCCGATACCGTCTCTGCCGGGTGACGACTGGGTCCGGCTCAAGACCCGGCTGGGCGGCGTCTGCGGCAGCGACGTGATGACCATCACGCTCCGGCACCATCCGGCCTCGTTCTTCCGATCGCTTGCTGAGTTTCCCGTACTGATCGGGCACGAAAACGTTGCCGTAGTTGACCAGGTCGGCCCGGGCGTTCACAACTGGCGCCCCGGCGATCGCGTGTGTGTGGAACCGACGCTCTCGTGCCGACCGCGCGGAATTGCTCCGGCCTGCCCGCGCTGCACGGCCGGCCAGATCAGTGTCTGCGAGAATTTCACGACCGGACCGCTCCCCCCGGGGACGATGGTGGGATGGAATTCGTTCACAGGCGGAAGCTGGAGCCAATACTTCGTCGCCCACGAATCGCAACTGTTCCGCATTCCGGATTCGATCCCCGACGAGGTCGCAATCCTGACCGATCCGGTTGCGTGCGCGGTACACGGGGTGTTGCGGCGCGTTCCGGCGGACGACGAGCGCGCATTGGTGATAGGTAGCGGAATTCTGTCGCTGGCCACGCTGGCTGGGATTCGCGCCCTCGGATCACGCGCAAGGGTGGCCTCACTGATCCGATACGAACACCGACGGGAGCTTACACGCCGGTTCGGAGCGGACGAAGTGGTGTGCTCCGGGCGCAACGAGCCGAGCGCCGCCAGGTATGATCGGATCGCAGCGATGGTCGGGGGCACCCGCGTGCCGGGAAGGTTCGGCAATCAGGGCATGCTCGGGGGTTTCGACGTAGTGTACGACTGCGTGGGCACCGGTTCGAGCATGACGGACGCGATCAAGTTCGCGCGTGCCCGAGGCACAGTCGTTGAACTCGGTACTTCGCAGATCGCCGTGGTCGATACGACCCCCCTGTGGTTCGCGGAACTGGAATTGCTCGGGTGCTACGGTCGGCAGATAGAGAACTTCGATGGCCGACGGATGCATACCTACGAACTGGTCTTCGAGCTGATCGAGCAGGGCAAGCTGCGACTAGACGGGCTGCTAACACATCGGTTCCGGCTCAGGGACTACAAACAAGCGCTGACAATGGCGGCACATCACGGCCAGAGCGGGTTGGTCAAGGCGGCATTCGTACACGATTGACGCCAGCGCCTCCCAGCGCGGACGCAAATCCCGGACCGGAGAACAGTGCGCCTTGTCTGGCATGCCGGATGGCTAACCATGGCGTGACGGTAAGATCAGCATGGCATCCCCGTAACTGTAGAACCGATATCTCATGTCGATCGCCTCACGGTAGGCTCCCAGGATACGTTCGCGGCCGCCAAAGGCAAAGACCAGCGCGAGCAACGTGCTCCGCGGCAGATGAAAGTTCGTCAGCAGCCCGTCCGCTCCGCGAACACGATGGGGCGGGCAGATGAACAGATCGGTCCAGCCGCTACCCGGCGAGACGACGCCCGTCGCATCACAGCAGGACTCCAGGGCCCGCAGGCAGCTGGTGCCGACCGCGATGACCCACCTGCCCCGGCGCCGGGCCAGGTCGATGATCTGTGCGGTTTCGGCCGGCAGATCAAACCACTCCGCGTGCATGGTGTGTTCCTCGACGCGATCGGCGATGATCGATTGGAAGGTGCCAAGCCCGATGTGCAGCGTGAGCTTGGCGACGGCCACATCCATCGCCGCCAATTCCGACAACATCGCCTCAGTGAAATGCAGCCCTGCAGTCGGGGCCGCGACGGCGCCAGGGCGCGCGGCATAAACGGTTTGGTATCGCTGGCGATCCTGCTTGGCCACGTCGCCGCTGACAGTCGCAGGACGCTTGATATAAGGCGGCAAGGGGGTGCGGCCAACTTGTCGAAGTATCATTGCAGCGTCGCCCGGTGCGTCCAGCGCTACCAGCCACCGGCCGCGTCCCAGCGGCTCAGTCAAGCGGAACACGTGACCCGAGCCGAGCAGGTCCAGTGTCTCGCCGGATCGCAGTTGCCCCCGGCTGTTGAGCAAGACCTCCCAATCTCCCTGCGCCAGCTCGCGCAAGAACAAACCGTCCACGTGTCCACCAGCCTTGCGGCGGGCGGAGAAGCCGGCCGGCACGACACGCGTGTCGTTCACCACCAGCACGTCGCCCTGCCGCAGCCAATCCCCGAGCCGGCGGAATACAGTGTGCGCGTTATCGGGCCGATCTCCGGCAACGACCAGCAGACGCGACTCGTCTCGCTTAGGCAGCGGATGCTGAGCGATCAACGCAGGCGGCAGGTCGTAATCAAGATCGCCGAGTTCCACGCGCTCTGTGAGCCTTTCCTCTGCAACCGCCAGATCCGTACCTTCCCGCGCCGAAGCAAGACACGCTCAAGCTAGCCGCCGGTACCAGGCCCGTCCAGTAAGAGTGACAACATTGCACCCATTGCGGACCTGCAGGCCAGGACGAACCCCTCGCTTCCCCACGTCCATCTGGCCCCCGGCCTTTCTCACATGCCCGAACAGCAACGGGTATAGGACCCCTCGATCGCAATTGTGCACGCCCGGCTGGCAGGCGATTGACGCCGCCAACAACCCTTTTCCCAAGTCCGTGGCCGGGGCTGCTTGTCATGCGCCGTCGGCCGCTAGAGCTGCGCTCATGCGATCGCGAAAGGCATCTCGGTCCTGCCATTGCCGCCACGCCTTGGCCGGTAGGTCGCCTGTCCCCAGACCGACACATCGCCTCGGGCGCAAGCGAAAACCACGCCTGCCGGGCCTGCCCGTTGACTGGGCGCATAGAATTGTATGGATGGCAGGGCAACCCATACCATGAAGAAAGGGCCCGCCCACACGCGGGGTAAGCACCGGGTATCTGAGTGGAGGGAGAAGCATGCGGAACGAACCAGATCGCTTGAATGCCGGGCAACTCGTCTCGCGGGTTTGTTCGCTTGACCGTAGCGCACTAACTCAGGAACTCCTCGGGTTCCAAGGGCACTTCAAGCTGGATTTCACCGAGGAGTTCCTTTCGCGACTGTCGATCGGCCGACTGCGGCATATCCTGCTGGCGGCTTGGCTCTGCGGCCGGAGCCGCCGCCCGCGACGGACCAGCTGACTCTTCGGCATCGGCGTCCGTGCCCGCGGCCGCCTCCCCTGCCGGCATCGCATGTGTTGGATATCCGTCCGCGGCTCGATAGAATGCCGACCATGAAGCCGCGGAATCCTGTCTTGGATTGGCTGGCCTATGCTGGTGTGCGCGCCTTCTCGCTGATCGCACAGATGTTTCCGATTGACTTGAACCTTAAGACGGCGCGACTGCTAGGCCGGCTCTGGTACGCGGCCATCCCGAGGCATCGCCAGCGCGCCGAAGAGCATCTCCGCGCGTCCTTCGGGCATACGTTGTCCTCGCATGACATGGACCACATCTCGCTGCGCTGCATGCAACAAACGGCCATGATGGCCATGGAGCTCTTATTCCTCCCACGTTTGATCAACGAGTGGACCTGGCCCCGGTACGTGCGCCTGGCCGACTTGCAGGAGGTCCTGCGAGTCGTCCTCCAGCGACGCGGGTGCATCCTCGTCACCGGGCACTTCGGCAACTGGGAGCTGCTCGGCTTTATGCTCGCAGCTCTCGGGATCGATATGGTGGCGCTGATGCGGCCGTTGGACAATCCATATCTGAACCGGCACCTCGTCGAGACGCGGTTGCGGCGCGGGCTACGCCTGCTTTACAAGAAAGGAGCCATGCTCCAAGCGGACGACGTACTGCGTAGCGGCAAGGCCTTATGTTTCATTGCAGATCAGAATGCCGGTCGAAAGGGACTGTTTGTTGACTTCTTCGGCCGAAAGGCTTCCACGTACAAATCGATCGGCCTGCTGGCCGCTGAGCACGGCGCCCCGATCATCGTAGGGTATGCCCGGCGCCTGAGCGAGAGGTTCGAGTACGAAATCGGCGTCAACCGGATCATTCACCCGCACGAGTGGACGGACCGCGACGATCCGGTGTTGTGGATCACCCAGGAGTACACGCGAGCGATTGAAGTGCTTGCTCGCCGCTGGCCTGAGCAGTACCTGTGGGTTCATCGCAGGTGGAAGACGCGTCCGCCGGAAGAAGACACCCGCGCCGCACCCAAAGGCATTGACGCGTCTGCAGGCACCGGACAGCGGGGCAATCCCGACAATGCCCGACCCATGCCGCCGCCTTCGCCTCGCGCCATCGAGGCCCCCGCTTAGATCGTCCCCCACTCCCTCGCCGGCAGCGCGCGTTAGTGATAGCGCGTGGCACCTACCGACCGTGCCACTTGGGTCAGGCGGTGAGCACAGCCTCGGCCGAAGCGAG
This sequence comes from uncultured Planctomycetales bacterium, assembly GCA_964347585.1. Taxonomy (GTDB): domain Bacteria; phylum Planctomycetota; class Phycisphaerae; order UBA1845; family CAYGAN01; genus CAYGAN01. The sequence continues at coordinate 19,622 of CAYGAN010000016.1, forward strand.
CTGCTCGGGCAGATTCGCCCGGACATCCACCAGCACCCGCGCTGAGATGCCAGCGGCATCCAGATACGCACTGTCGATCTGTTCGCCAGCCGCCGTAAGGTGAAAGCCGATTCGCTCCCGGCAGCAGAACACGTCTGCCAGGCGTACAATGCTGCCCACCTGCTGATGTTCAGCAGGTATTCGGTCCACCGCGTGATGCTTGCCAACAGTGTTCTGCAGCACCGGGGGAAACCGCCACTTGGCGGTGAGTGCCTGACCGAAAGCCTGGTGGTCCGCACCGATGGCGGCTGTCTCGGCGTCGCAGAAGTCGCCTTGCGGGGCAAGCCCGCCCCCGCCACATCGCTCAATCGCCTCACGAAGCTGGTCGGGAAAGGCTTGCCGCTCGACGAGGATGCCCAGGTCGTGGATCAGGCCGGCCAGGAACAGCTCCTCCCCGCCGATCTTGGGCTGGACGGCCAAGCAGATCATCCGGCTAGCGACACCGACAGCCAGGCTGTGCGTCCAGAGATCTCTGGCAGAGAACTTCCGGCTCATCTGACCAGCTCTGAATATGCGCGCGATCGAGGCGGCGATGGCGATGTTCTTGACGGCGGATAGGCCGAGCAACGCAACCGCTCTGTCCAGGTTGGCCACCTTGCCCGGCAAGCCGTAGAATGCCGAGTTGACCACCTTCAAGATCCGTGCCGACAACGCCGGGTCGGATTTGATCACGTCGCGAAGATCCCGAGCTGTGCTCCTGGGATCCTCCACGAGTTCGATGATCCGGACGGTCACCTCCGGAAGCGTGGTAATCTCGTTGAGTTGGGAGATTGTCTTGTCCACGATCACAGGAACGTCGGTCAGGGCATCCGTTGTCATTGCGTTTTCTCTCAGTTGTGGCGCACTGCAAGCGCCTACCCACTGATCGTCAGGCGGACCTAAACGGTTTAGCGGGAAATTCCCACCTCAAAGAGCCGCCCCCCGACAGCAGAGCCACCAATGTTCTGCTTCACAAAGCGCTTGCGCCGCGCGCCAGGTTAGAAGGTCAGCTGCTTTTGGCGCAACTCGGGCGTGAGGGCCACATCGGCCAGGAACTCGGCGATGCGCTCGCCAGCACGACCGTCGCCATACGCGGTCCGACGCACCGCTCGGAGCCGAATCGCTCTGCGGATCGCTTTTCGGACGTTCGCTTCGCCATAATCAGAGTCGATCACGCTCGGGCCGCACTTCTGCCGCCCCTTCTGTCGAGGACCGATGTTGACGGCCGGGGTTCCCGCGCAAGCCGATTCAATGATGCCACTGGAGGAGTTGCCCACCACGACCCTCCCAGCCCGCAGTACACGCAAGAAATCGTCGGGCGGCAGCGATCGGAACACACGCCACGTGCCTCCAGCGGGACGATGACGAATGGCCTGAACGATCCCCGAGTGGCCGGGATCGGTGCACGGATAGATGATCACACCAGCCAGACCCTCGGCGAGCACCGCTCGCAGCGTCTGCCGCATGGCCTGGCGCTCCCGACGCGGCGGCATCCCGGCCGGATGCTGGACAACAACCGCAAAGTCGGTCCCCACAGCGAGCTTCAGGCGCCTGCGGATCCATTTGTCGTCCGGCGGAGGCAAAGCGCGAAGATTGTCCAAGCCTGGCGCGCCAACACAGTGCACGTGCTCGGGGCGCTCGCCCAAACGGATGATCCGTCTGGCCGCCTGCCGCGTCGCGGCAAAATGGACGTGGGCAAGCTTGGTGATCGCGTGGCGGAGCGTGTCATCAACGTCGCCGACGGCTACATCTCCCCCATGCACGTGCGCAACAAACCGACCCGCGGTCACGCCTGCTAGGGCGCCGGCAAGAGCCTCAACGCGATCGCCAAGCACCAGCACCACATGGGTGCCAAGGTGCTCAAGGACCTGCGCGATTCCCGCCACGCCCCGGCCAAGGCCGACCGCCTGATCGAGCGCACTGTCCTGTCCGGTCTGCATCTTCACCGCCGCGTCGATCGGCCAGCCGTCGCGGCGAATCTCATTGATCGTCCGGCCATGAGCAGCAAGCAGGTGAATGCCAGTGGCAATGACTTGAAGATCGAGCTTCGGCTGCGTCTGGATCGCGCGCATGATCGGCCGCAGCAGGCCGTACTCGGCCCGCGTGCCCGTCACTACGCACACTCGTCTGCGCTGGCGCATAAGTTCCGCGGCGACTGACGACGACCTCTGCGCCGGACCAAACAGCATGTCTCAGACGCCGTAGAGGTCTCCGCTGGCGCGAACCGACTCTCACGCCACCGAGAGGACCCTGAATGCTTATCGGCAAGAAAGCAGGCCCGCGAGCAGCTACTCGGCCGATCCATGCATCTTTTCAATTAGGATCTCGGCCACCTCAGGGCGCATCACGCGCGGGTCCGGCAGTCGGCCGGCGCGAAGCTGCTGGCGCAGCTCCCGCCCGCTGATCGAGACGGGGTGATATCCCTTCGATTCGTGCTCTTCGATAAGGCCGACGCGGCCTAGTTCCTCGTAGAAGACCGCGAATCCCACCTTGACCGGCTGGATGAGCAGCCGGCCTTGGAGTCCGTCGAATTTCCTTTGCGCGGCCAGCGGGTCCCAAATGTCCGAGCCGTCGTCGAACGGGGCGTCGGCGTGTTTGCGGCCGATGACGATGTCGGTGAAGCCGAAATTCTGGCGGTAGATACCATGCATGATAGCCTCTTTCGGCCCGGCGTAGAACATCTTGATGTCGAGCCCGAGCAGAACCACCTGATCGCTCAGATCATAGCGCTTGCCTTTCCAGAGGGCCTCGTCTTTGTCGCCCTGGCCGAGCAGACGGTTTTCGATCAGTGCACGATACGTCCGCATCCGCGTGGCAGCGTCAACGTCGTCGCTCTTGGTCTCGCCGACAAGCGGGTTGAGCGCGGCCCCTGCGAGATACCCCGCGCGGGTGAGTCTCTCCAACCCCACCACGAGCGCGTACTCATGCGCCCGATGAAGAGGATTGCGCGTCTGAAACGCGACAACCCGCTCCCATCCGCGGGAGGCAAACAACGCCCGCGTCTGGCGCGGACTGAGCACGTACTGGCCATACTCAGGGTGTCTCGGCTGGGGGAGTACCTCGACGCGCCCGCCCAACAACCTGCCGCGCGGATCGCCCATTACCATACGCCCGCCCGGGTGATCGGTACGGTCGGTGCCATAGACGCCCACCAGATACCGGCGCTTGTCGTACGCGAAGACTTCCTCGACGACGAGTGCGCCGACGGTGTTGCCGGTTGAGTTGACGAGGCGAACGCGTTGGCCGATCTTCACCCCGCGCGCCAGCTCGTCGTCAACCGGAAAAGAGATCGGGATGGTCCACGCGTACTCCCGGCCGTCACGCACAACGACCTCCTCGTCCAAGACGCGGTCGAAAACCTCCTTGGTCATCGGCCCGGTCAGCGGGCTGAGCCCGCCGTCACCGAGGCGATACAGGCTTGAGAGGTCCGCGTCGTCGATCGGCACAGGACTCAGCTCAGCGACCTCGCGCGTGAAGTCGTCGATACGATCCGACGATACGGTGCAATTGACCGGTTCACCCAGTCCGCCGTGCACCTCAATCAACGACTTCATCAGCTCACAAGCCTCCTGCAGCCGCCACGCCCCCCGAACGTCGCCCTGCCTCGAAACAGAATCGGTCACCAAAGCCGACGTAATCGCCCCCGCACTGGCGAGCCCGTCAGCCCGCGATGACAGCCACGTCCCCCTCTGCTCCCCCTGGTCGCGCCGCCACGAGCGCCCACCCGTCCGCCCCCGGCCCCGTCGTACGCGGGGACTTCTAGTGCTTGGCCGGGGTCAGCACCATGGTCATGCGTCGCCCCTCCATTTTTGGGGGCCGCTCTATGCGGGACCCTTCGGCCAACTCGGCCGCGATCGAAGCGAGGGTCTCCATCCCCAGGTCACGGTGCACGTGCTCCCGTCCGCGGAACCTCATCAAGAACTGAACTTTGTTGCCCTTGCTGAGGAACTCCCGGGCCTTCTTGAGCTTGACTTCCTTGTCGCGCTGGTCAGTCTTCGGCGTCAGACGCACGGTCTTGAGTTGCTGCTCATGGTGGTGCTTCTTGTGCTTCTTGCTTTGCTGGTACTTCCATTTGCCGTAATCCATGATCCGGCAAACGGGCGGCCTTTCCGTAGGAGCCACCTCGACCAGGTCCAGTCCGGCCTCCCGGGCCAGGCGGAGCGCTTCGTCCGTGGGAACGATGCCTACCTGCTCGTTATTCTCGTTGATCACACGAACAGGCGACAAACGGATCTGCTCATTCGTTCGTAGATTCTGAGCGATGGGCAATCACCTGCCTTTCTATGAACAAGGGCCCGGTCCGCCTCTGCCTCGAGCCGCGCCAGGAACACGCCTCCACGCCGCCCGCCCGCGCAGCCGACCAGCCCGCCCGAATTAACCGTGTCCGCTGGTCATACCCTCGATTTCTCCGCGGCACCTGGCGACCAACTCGGGCACCGGCATGTTACCAAGCACGTGCCCGTCACGGTCGTTGACGTTGACAGTCTCGTCGGCGGCCTCGCGCTCACCGACGACGAGAATGTACGGAATCCTCTGGTGGCGCGCCCGGTGCTTCTTGGGCCCGATCTTGTCGCTCGAAACGTCCAGCTCGACGCGCAGCCCCGCCTCGGTGAGCTGCTTGTGCACCCGTCGCGCGTAGGCTTCACTCCGGGCGCTTACAGTGACAACTGCGACTTGGATCGGAGCCAGCCACAGCGGAAACGCCCCCGCGTAATGCTCGATCAACCCACCGATAAACCGCTCCATGCTCCCGAGAACGGTCCGATGAATGATCGCCGTCTCGTGTAGCGCGTTGTCCGGCCCGACATAGGTGATGCCGAACCGCCGGGCCGCCTGCAAGTCCAGCTGGTGAGTCGGGCCTTGCCATTCTCGCCCGATCGAGTCGATCAACTTGATGTCGATTTTCGGGGCATAGAACACGCCGGCACCCTCATCGACCTCGAACTCCAGGCCCCGACGGATCAACGCCTGGCGAAGCGCCTCCGTGGCTGAATCCCACTCCTCCACCGTACCAAGATACTGCTCGGGCCGGGTCGCCAGATAGGCCTCATACGTATAGCCGAAGCTCCTCATCATGAAGTCCATCAGCTCGAGCAGCAGATCCAACTCCCCCTCGACCTGATCCGGGGTGCAGAACAGGTGCCCGTCGTCCATGGTCAGCATGCGCACCCGCAGCAGGCCGTGCAACGTGCCGGACCGCTCGTATCGGTAGACCGTCCCAAGCTCGGCGTAGCGAATCGGCAGGTCACGGTAACTGCGGGGCGAGCTTTGATAGATCCTGTAATGCCCGGGGCAATTCATCGGCCTGACGTAATAATCCTCCCCGTCAATGTCCATGGGGGAATACATCATGTCGGCGTACTTCTCGAGGTGTCCGCTGATATCGAAAATGCGACGACTCGCAATGTGTGGCGTATAGACGAGCTGATATCCCCGCTTGAGGTGTTCCCGCCGCCAGAAGTCCTCCACCAGATGCCGGATCATCGCGCCCTTCGGGTGCCAGTGGACCAGCCCGGCGCCGATGTCCTCCTGCACGCTGTACAGGTCAAGCTGTTTGCCGAGCACGCGATGATCTCGTTTCTTGGCCTCTTCGAGCCGGTGAAGGTAAGCATCCAGCGCCTTCTGGCTTGCCCATGCGGTGCCATAGACGCGCTGCAGCATCTTCTCTCTTGCATCGCCGCGATAGTAAGCGCCGCTGACCTGCATGACCTTGAACGCGCCGATGCGCCCGGTGCTCGGCACATGAGGCCCGCGGCACAGGTCCTCAAAGCCGTCCTCACCGGCCCGACCTGTCACGTAAAAGCTCAGTCGATCACCGACGGCCCGTTCGGCATTGTCAATCTTGTAACGGTTGCCTTCGGTTCGCAACTTGGCCATCGCCTCTTCACGCGGCAGTTCGTATCGCCTGAACGGTAGATCGGCCTCGACGATCCGGTGCATCCTCTCCTCGATCTGAGCAAAATCCTCGGGCGTCAGAGGACGATCCAGATCAATGTCGTAATAAAAGCCGTCCTCGACCGTCGGGCCATACACGAGTTCCGTCTGCGGGAAAAGCTCGCAGATCGCCTGAGCCATCACGTGTGCCGCGCTGTGCCGCAGCACCTCCAGCGTGTCGGGATCGTCGCCATTAAGGGTGAGGATCTTGAGCCGACAATCGTGCTCTATAGGTGTATCCAACTCGACAACCTGCGGCGGCCGGTCCGGCAGACTGACCTTCGCGGCCACCGCCGCCCGCGCCAGAGGTTCGGATATGCGAGCGGCCGCCTCGCCGACCGTCGTCCCCTCGGCCACCTCGATGACCGACTCGTCCGGCAGGGCGACCTTCCTGACCGGGCCGCTATTGCGCGATGACGAACCGCTCGGCATTGAACTGCGACTCAGAGCTGCGAACTATTCAAGCCGCCCTGAAACTGGGCGTGCAAACAGAAACGACACGCACCTCCCGCGCGCATCCGCTCGCCGACCAGGCCGAATCAGCTCCCCGGTCGGCCCGAGCATCATGCTGTTGTGCGCGTCATGAGTTACGTGCCGTCGCAAGTCCTTGCTGAACTATCATTTGTCACCCGGACCGTCCAGGTCTCGCCCCCGGCGATCCGACGACATGGAAAGTATATATCACGCTCGCCCGGCCGGTCAAGCAGCTACCTCGGCCGCCCACCAGGCAACAAGCCGGCCGCACCGCCCCGGCCGGCAAACCCCGCCGCTTTGACCGCCTGGGACCAGCCCCGCGCGTCGGTCGCCGGCGGTCAGGAGCGTGTGTAAAATGCTCCGCCCAGGCAGTTGGCTGCAACCGGCGCGGGCCCCGCGTGAGGCAGGGCCTGCCCTCTTGGACGGGCCAATCATGCCAAAGTACCCGCACGTCTTTCTAGATATCGACACGCAACACGACTTCATGAAGCCGGACGGGCGGCTTTATGTTCCCCAGGCCGATACCCTCATCCCCAATCTGGCTGCGCTGATCCGGTCGGCTGAGCGGCGCGGCATCCCTCTGATCAGCTCAGCCGACGCGCATGCGCCCGATGATGCGGAGTTCGCCGAGTTCCCGCCGCACTGCGTTGCCGGGACACCCGGCCAACAGAAACTGCCCGAAACGTTGCTGGACCCGCGCGCGGTCATCAAACTGCGGGATTCAATCCCTGACTTCGAGGCACTGCTCGACGGGAACAAGCAGCTCATCCTCGAGAAGACGACGTTCGACGTGTTCAGCAATCCCAACGCCGCCCGACTCGTCGAGCAGCTCGACGTCGGCGAGTACGTTGTCTTCGGTGTGGCAACGGACTACTGCGTCAAAGCCGCTGTCCTGCGTTTGCTCGACCGCGGCAAGCGGGTAGCTCTCGTAGAGGACGCCATCAAGCCCGTGACTCCCGCCGGGGGCAGAACCGCGTACGAGGAGATGCGGCGGCGTGGTGCGCGCCGATCTCGCACCGCCGAACTGACCAAGTAGGTCCGCCCGCATGCACCTGCGGGGGTCGCCCGACGCCCCGCATGACGGACGATCAGCCCATCCTCGTGCAAGGGCGAACACCGTACCACCTCGGAGCGTTGCCGCACGCTTACCGCCCCTCCCTGGCGCGGATGCGGCAATCCCGCACGACCTGGTTCGGGATCATCTTCGCTGCTGCAATGATGAGCACCGGCAGGATGACCGCGTCGTCAAGGTGGCCAATCACAGGGATGAAGTCGGGAATCAGATCGAACGGCAACGCCGCGTAGCCGACGGCTAGCACGAGCAGCAGCTTCGGCAACCGCGGCGTGCGAGGATCGGCCAGCATCAGGCGGCAAGCCCTCAGCTCGCGTCTTAGATTCGCCGCTACAGATCTCAGCTCGGCCAGCACGAGTAGCCTCCCGGCCAACGAGCGGTCCGGTTCACCCACCTGATGGGTCTCGAGGCAAGAGGCTCTCAGGACCCTCGATACCATCTTACTTCGCCGCGCCCGCGTGTGCCGAACGTCCTGCAAAGCCACCTCAACGCACCATACCGTCAGGCGGCGTGCGGCGCGCCCGCCAGCTCGTCTCGCAAGGCCAGCCTGGAAGACCTCGAAGAAACGGCTATGCTAATCGCGATCCAGCTTGGTGTGGAACGGGCCAAAGATGATCCTTGCCCTGGGACAAATCAACACGATCGTCGGCGACATTGAAGGCAACAGCGCCAGGATCCTGGACTGCTTGGCCCGTGCCAAGCGGGCCGGGGTCCAGCTCGCGGCCTTTCCCGAGCTGGCGATCGTGGGTTACCCGCCCAAGGACCTGCTGCTCAAGCCGAGGATCATCCGCGAAAACCAAGCCGCCCTGGAGCGGATCGCACGGGCATGCACCGACGTAGTCGCCATCGTCGGCTACGTGGGCGAGAATACGCAGCCTGCCGGCCGGCGCCTTCACAACTCCGCCGCAGTTTGCGCCCAGGGCAAGGTCCTCAGCGTACATCACAAGTCGCTGCTGCCGACCTACGACGTGTTCGACGAAAGCCGCTACTTCGAGCCAGCGCGCGCGGTCCAGCCCACGGTAATCACGCTGCCGGGCAACCAGGGCGTTACGTGTGGTCTGACAGTCTGCGAGGACCTGTGGGGCCAGGATCAGACGACTCTGGGCCAACCGATTTACGGCGTCGATCCGATCGCACAATTGGCGGCCAGCGGCGCGGAGCTTCTGATCAACATCGCGGCCTCGCCCTACTGGCTCGGCAAACACGAGGTTCGCGTGCGCCTGTTCGGCGAGCAGGTGCGCCGGCGCAAACTGCCGCTGGTCTTCGTCAACCAGGTCGGCGGCAACGACGAGCTGATCTTCGACGGGTCCAGCATGGCGTTCGACGCAACCGGCAAGCTCATCAGCCAAGCCAACGCCTTCGCCGAAGACCTGCTGCTTGTTGATCTGACGGCGCGCGAGCCGGGCAGGATCGAGCCGGTGCCGACGGGTGTGGCGGCGCTGCACGAGGCCCTGGTCCTCGGCACGCGCGACTACGCAGCCAAGTGCGGATTCAAAGAAGCGGTGATCGGGCTGTCCGGCGGGATCGACTCGGCCACCACGGCCGCCCTGGCCACGACCGCCCTTGGCAAAGAGCACGTTCACGGCCTCGCCATGCCCTCTCGCTACAGCAGCGATCAGAGTCTGGCCGACGCGAAGGAACTCGCGGGGAACCTGGGAATCGACTTTCGGGCCGTCTCGATCGGCGAGTTGCACGCCGGATACGAAGAGCAACTGACGCCCTACTTCGAAGGGCTCCCGCCCGACATCACCGAGGAGAACATCCAAGCGCGGATTCGGGCGAACATCCTGATGGCCCTGTCCAACAAGTTCGACTGGCTGGTCTTGACCACGGGCAACAAGAGCGAGCTTGCCGTCGGGTACTGCACGCTCTACGGCGACATGTGCGGCGGGCTCGCGGTCATCAGCGACGTGCCGAAGACGATGGTCTATGAGCTCGCGCGCTACATCAACGACAAAGCCGGCCGGCAGGTCATCCCCCAAAGCAGCCTAGCCAAGCCTCCGTCGGCGGAACTCAAGCCCGGCCAACTGGATCAGGACTCACTCCCGCCCTACGAGACCCTCGACCGGATCCTTCAGCTCTACGTCGAGCAGGAACAATCGGCTGAAGAGATCGTAGCGGCCGGCTTCGACGAAGCGCTCGTGCGCGAGGTCACGCGGCGGGTGGATCGCAACGAGTACAAGCGCAAACAGGCTCCGCCCGGACTGAAGGTCACGAGCCGGGCGTTCGGCTTCGGCCGGCGCATGCCCATCGCCGCACGCTATTCCTGACGCATCCCCCCCGCCCGGATGAACAACCAATGGCGCGACGAGCAGCAAACGCCCGCTCAAGCCAGATCATCTGAAGGAACCGCCTGGCCGGCGGCTGAGGTACCTTCGAGCTTCTCGGCTGGCGCGCGCCTACTCCGCAGCTTGCGAAGCATCCCAGGAGCGATCTTCGCCAGCGCCAGCAGCACAAGAGCCGCCTGAATCACAGCAATGTGCCAGACGCTCAGGCCCAGCGAGGTCGTAGCGGCTGCCAGGAGCGCATAGCGCGGCCAGCGGCCGACGTAGTAGGCGGCGAAGTAGCGGCTGCGAGGGTACCCGTACGTGATCGCCAACCAGCGAACCACGTCCACCGGGATGGGCAGAAAGGCGAACAGACTCACCACGGCGAAAGGAGACGTGGCGAACCATCCAGCCGCCCAGCGATAGACGCGCGTCTGGCGGACCTTGGCGGCCCACCCGAACCGAAGGACGAACGTGAAGACGTGATACTCGCTCAGGTTCGCCATGCACGTCGCGAACGCGCCGGTGCTGGCCACGATCAGGACGCGCGTCGTCGCACCCTCGGCCAGGCCGACGAAATCAGACGCCAAGAGCATCACGATCCACGTCGTCGGCAGGGGCAAGAAGGTGCAGCACAGCGAGAGGTAGAAGACGTAGATGGCCAGCAGCCAGACCCGCTGACCCCAGGCAGCACCTTCTTCGTAGCGCCCGAGCGCCCACAGGGCGATCGCCGCTAAGCCGACCATCCAGATCACAAAGACCGCGAACCAGAGGCGCAGATTGATCCGCTCGGAAGCCAAGCCGCCCGGCGCAGCCAGAAGCAGCCGGGCCAGCCCGTTAATCCTCGAACCGCCCATCTTTCATCCGCAGGACGCGGTCGGCGCGGTCCGCGCAGTGCTCGTTGTGGGTGACCATGATCGTGGTCTGTCCGTAGCGGGCGTGGAACTGCTCAAGCAGGTCGAGGACCCGATCGGCGTTTTGTGAATCCAGGTTGCCGGTGGGCTCATCGGCCAGCAGCAGCCTCGGCCGGCACGCAATCGCGCGGGCGATGGCTACACGCTGTTGCTCTCCGATCGACAACGCGCCGGGCTTCTTGTTCTTCACGTCGCTCAGGCCAATCTGCTCGAAAAGCCCGTCCAGCGTCCCGTCCGCGGCCGATTGCCGCAGGCGCATGGCCAGGCGAACGTTGTCCACCGCCGAGATGACCGGCAGCAGGTTGAACCGCTGGAACACAAACCCGATCTTCTCACGACGCAGTTGCGTGCGCCGGCGCTCGTTGAAGCCAACAGTTTCCTGACCTTCAATGCGGATCGACCGGGCTGCGCTAGCTGGCGTCATCAGGCCCAGCACATGCAGCAGTGTGCTCTTGCCGCACCCGGACGGGCCCATGATGACGACGAACTCGCTCGGGCGGACGGTCAGGTCCAGACCGTGCAGGACGGGCGTCACGACCGAGCCGGTCTGATAGCTCTTATGAACGTCCGTCGCTTCCAGAACCACGTCGGGCATTACTGACCCTCATGGAGCAACACCACCCGACCCTCGCCGCCGCTGCACTGGCAAACGCGAGGCCCCGGCAACTCGCGCCCCGGGCGCGGGCGCTACTCGAACGCCAGCGCGGTCACCGGATCGAGCTTCGCCGCCCGATACCCCGGATACAGCGCGCTGAGCACGCCGCCCACCGTGCCCACCAGCAACGCCAGAATCAGCCACCGGGCCTCGAGCGAAACCGTAAGCAACGGCCGAGCCGCCTCAATCACGTACTTGGCCCCGCAAGCCATCAGGATCCCTGCAGCCGTGCCGGCCGAACAAATAAGCAGCGACTCGACCACCGCCCCGGCCAGCAGGAATCGCTTCGACGCGCCGAGCGATTTGAGGATCCCGATCTCACGCGTCCGCTCCAGGACCATCGTGTACATCGTCAGCAGGATCAGCAGGAAGCAAACGATCAGGGCCACCGCGCTGGCGATGTTGATGTACATGTAGATCTGCCCGAAGCTCTCGTACAGGGCGGCACCGAACGCGTCCTTCAGCTCCACGCGCGCGCCGGTGCGGGCGGCAATGGCGTCGGCGGCAGCGCCAGCCAAGCGCGGATCACTCAACTGAACGCAGTACATCGTTGCCCGGCGCAGACCGGAGTTCTCGATGTGCCGCATGATCTGAATCGGCGCGAATACCCGGCCGGCCACGCCAGACTCGACCACGCCGACGAGGCGGAACTCCCGGCCCAGCGCCGTGACGGTCTGGTCAAGCGAGTAGCCCCCAACCGCCTTGAGCCGCGTGTCGATGATCAGTTCGCACCCGCTGGCCACATCTTCTGCGGCGATGGCATCGGTATCGTACGCGCCGTTCGGCGCTGCAATCTTGCCGACGGCAGCCTTGAACCGATTGTCCTTGTCAAACTTGCGCCCCTCGACAATGCGATGCGCCCCGAAGAAGGCGTCCAGGTCGTCGCGATCGATCCCGAAGATTCGCTGCTTCTGGCCGCCGAGCACCGTCGTGCCCCAGAACACGGGGATCACCCGCTCGACGACGCGCCGCCCACCAGCCGTGGTCTCGGCGATAAGCGATTCGTACTTCTCGCCGAAGTATCCTCCGCCGGTGAAGATCACGCTGTCGCCCGCAGGCAGCACGAAAAGCTCAGCCTCGATCGAGCCCATCCGGTTGGCGACCTCGTTGAGCGTCCCGTGCGTCAGCCCGAGCATCGTGATCAGCATGGCGATCCCGATCCCCACGGCCAGTGCCGCCAGGCTGCTGCGGAGCTTGCGATGGGCAATGTTGGCCAGGGGCAGAAACACCATCAGCTACTCGCCCTCGATGAGCGCCAGCAACTCGTCCAGGTGCCGGATAACGTGGTCGGCCTGATCCGCGTACTCAGGCGGCCGGCGATCCCCGACCATCAACACCGTCGTCGCACCGGCCTCCTTGCCCGCAAGGATGTCGAAGAGGTAGTCCCCGACTGTCCACGTCTCCTCCGGCCGAACGCCGAGCGCCTCGCAGATCGCCCGCACAGGCTCGGGCGAAGGCTTGACCGCGCCATCCTCGCGCGTCCGAACCGCGTCGAACTCCAGCCCGTGCTTTGCCGCCACCTGCTTGACCGAATCGCGGGAGTTCCGCGTCAGGACCGCGGTGTGAATCCCTCTCTGCCGGAGCGCCGCCAGCACCTCGGCGGCTGCATCATGCAGCTCGCTATCGGCCGCTGCCTGCGCCTCGTGGCGCTGCAAGACCGCCTCCGTCCTGGCCCGCATCTCGCTGGACATATCCGCCATGGCCTCGAGAATCGGCCCGGGCCCGAGGCCCACCTCGGCACGGATCCTCTCGAAGTCAAGGTACGGCTGCGTGATCGTGCCGTCGAGATCGAAGATCACCAGTCGAACGCGCTGCGACACAGACAGCTCCCATCTTCCCGCGAGTCCCGCCGCGAACGGCCTATTATAGACCACACCGCGGGCGAACAAGGTACAATCACCGCGCGGCAGGGGCGTACCGGCGGCACAGGGCGGCCCGTCCGTCTGACCGATCTGGCCGCTGACTGGAGCCGCGCAGGCCGCCTCAAGGGGATGCGACGTTGCTTTCGGTGGACTCACACGAGCCGCCAACCGACCGCCCGGCGCTGCGTGCGCCCCTCGTCCCGGTCGCGCTCGGCATGGCAGCGGGCATTCTAACGGATGCACATTGGCCTGTGCCCGCAACGGCCTGCTTGGGGGCGTTCGTCCTTGCCGGTACGGCGCTCGTCCTGGCCAGGCGCCGTTGGCATTTCCGCCTGCTGACGCTCGGAATCGCAGCCGCCGCCGTTGGCGCGATGATGCACGAGGCCGCATTTCGACGCGTGCCCGAGCGCCACGTCATCCGCTACACCGACAGGGTCCCGCGCTTCGCCCGCATACGCGGCACGATCCGCACCAAGCCGATCCTGAACACCCCGAAGGTCAATGATTTCAAGTTCTGGCTTCAAGGCAAGTATCGCACCAAGTTCGTCATCGAGGCACACGCCCTCGACGGCGTCAACGGGCCGATCGACGTAACCGGCCTAGTCTTCGTACACGTCGCAGCGCCGCATCTGGGACTCCAGGTGGGCGATGAGATCGAGGCGTTCGGATCGCTCTACCGCGAGCGGCCACCGGACAATCCCGGCCAGCGCGACTGGAAGAAGTTCCAGCGACGCCGGGGAATACTCCTCGGTCTGAGCTGCAATCACGCCGAGGCGGTCCGCGTCCTGCGCTCGCGGGCGGGGACGGCGTGGCAGCGGCTCGTGCAAGCCCTGCGGCAACGGGCACACGCGATGCTGCTCGATCAGACCGCAACGAACGACCCCGAAAGCGCCTCGCTGCTCCAGGCCATGATCCTCGGACAGCGCAGCCAAACCACGCGCGCCATCGACGAGGCCTTCATCAGAACCGGCGCCGTCCATTTCCTCAGCGTCAGCGGCATGCACGTCGGGATGCTCTGCGTCTTCGCATGGTGGCTCGGGAGGCTGCTGGGCCTTGATCGGCGAGCGGCCGCGTGGATCGTCCTGGCGATGGTGACCGTGTATCTGCTGATCGCCGAGCCGCGCCCGCCGGTACTCCGCGCCTCGGTGGCCGCGGCGATCTTCTGCTTCTCGGTCATTGGAGGACGAACGGTCAACTCGGCCAACTGGATCGCGGCCGCTGCCATCGTCGTGCTCGCGCTCCGGCCGACCGAGCTGTTCCAGCCCGGGTTTCAGCTTTCGTTCGGCGTGCTGCTGGCGGTAGTCTTCCTGTCGCCGAAGGTGCGCGAGACGTTCCGCCGCGTTGTTCTGCGTCGCTCACCCGAAGTGGACCGCCTCACCGTGCCGCCGGATCAGGCCGGACCGTACCACCGCCTCACGCGGCGCGTACCGCGCTGGCTGGGCTGGTATCTGGCCGTCTCCGTCGCAGCCTGGATGGTCGGCGCGCCGCTGGCGATGGTCCACTTCCAGCGCGCCTCCGTCTGGGGCTGGATCAACACGCCCGTCATGCTGCCGGTCGTATTCGTGGTCATGGTCGTCGGGTTCACCAAGCTCCTGGCAGCGGCAATCTTGCCTTCCTCCGCCACGCTGTTCGCCCCGCTGCTTGCGTGGCCAACGAAGCTGCTGGCAGGGCTGGCCAAGGCGCTCGCCCACCTCCCCTTCGCTTCGGTGAGCTGCGCGGCGCCGCCGATCTATTTGGCGGCTGGCTACGTGGCGATGCTGACGCTCTGGGTCAACCGGCGGCGGCTCGGTCTGTCGCGGCACTGGCCGGCGCACGCGGCGATCGTGGTGCTGATCGGCGTCTCCTGGTGGCTCGGGCCGTCGGCACAGCGCCGGGCTGGACTGTCCGTCTGGGTCCTCTCAGTTGACGACGGCAGTGCCACGGTGATCGAGCTGCCCAACGGCAAGTGCCTGCTCTACGACGCGGGGACGCTGGGCGGATGGGATCTGGGATCGGTCAAGCTCGTGCCGGCCCTGCGCCACCAGCGCGTCAACAGAATCGACGCCGTTCTGATCAGCCATCCGAATACCGACCACTTTAGCGGATTGCTGAGCACACACGAGTACGTCCCGATCGAGCGCGTGATCGTCTCGTCGCACTTCGCTCCGCTCAGCCCGCCGGGCAGGCCCAGTCGTCTGCTGCTGGACAGACTTCGCGAGCACAACGTGCCCATCGACGAGCTCCGGGCCGGCGACCGGATCCGCGGGACCGGCGAAGTCCAGTTTGAGGTCCTCTGGCCGCCGGACGTTCACCAGTCCCCACCCCTGGACCCCAACGACTCGTCCATCGTGCTGCGCCTCTCCTACGCGGGACGTTCCATCCTGCTGCCCGGGGACGTGGAGGCGCGACCCCAAGAAGAATTGCTCCGCCGCGGCGGGCTGCACGCCGACGTGCTCGTCCTGCCGCACCACGGCAGCGTCGAGCCTACGACCGCTGCCTTCATCCAGGCAGTCAACCCCCGCTACGTCATCCGCTCAAGCGTCGTCCGCAACGAACGAACCTTCAGCGGCATCAACGAGTTGGTGGCTGACCGAACCTACTTCAACACCGCCGACGACGGCGCGGTCCAGATCAGGATCGAACAGGGCGAACTCTCCGTTTGGTCCTTCGAGTCAGACCGGCGAGGACAAATCCCTTGATTTCGCTGGCCCGCTCCCGCCTAATGGCCGCTCCCAGCGGCCCGGTCGCACCGCAAAGCGCGGGGCGTTGCGGCCGAGTCGAACCGGCAACGAACTCCGACGAACTCAGGAACGCCTTATGCCCGAGCACGACAGACCCCACGGTGACGCTGCAAACCCGGATCCCCGCCAGGTCGAACGCGGCCTGCCCATGGTCTCCAAGTGGGACCCCGAAGCGCTGGCCAAGGAAAAGGCGCAGCTGGCCGAGCTGCAAGCCAAGCCGTTCTACAAGCGCATCGGCGGGTACGTCTCGCTCGGCGGGCCGGGTTGGCTGCAAAGCGCCCTGACGCTCGGCGGGGGCAGCGCGGGCTCATCGCTTTGGGCTGGCGCGCTGCTGGGGTACTCGCTGCTGTGGGTCCAGCCGGTCGCCATGATCCTGGGCATCATCATGATGGCCGCCCTGGCCCACCAGACGCTGTCAACCCAGGCGCGTCCCTTCCAGGCCGTCAACCGATACGCGCATCCGCTGCTCGGCTGGGGTTGGGCGCTGGCGAGTCTGCTGGCCAGCATCGTCTGGAGCTTCCCGCAGTTCAGCCTGGCCGGCTCGGTGGTCGGCGACATGTTCACCATGGGCTCAGATTCGTTCCCCGACTTCATCGTCCGAGCGGGCCGAGCGATCGCCGGGCCGGACGCGACCCCAAAGCAGGCGAGCTCGGACTTCTACGGGGCGCTGGCCGCGCCCATCATCGTGCTCATCACGGTTTACGTCACGTGGAACTACGGCAAGAGCCGACGAGGCATCCGCGCGTTCGAAACGCTGCTCAAGCTCATGGTCGCCGGCATCGTGGTGTGCTTCGCCGTGGTGGTCTGGAAGACGGGCGTGAACTGGTCCGAGTTCCGCCGGGGCCTCTTCGGCTTTCACGTCCCGACCAAGGCCAGTGAGCTGGGCGTGCTGATTGCCGCCTTCGCCACCGCCGTCGGGATCAACATGACCTTCCTGTTTCCCTACACGCTGCTGGCCCGCGGATGGGGCAGAGAGCACCGCGGCTTCGCCCGGTTCGACCTGGGCACCGGGATGTTCATACCCTTCGTGTTCGCCACGTCGTTCATCATCATCGCCGCCGGCAACGTGCTGCATCCCAAGTTCCAGCAGGCGCGCACCGAGATCCAGCAAGACACCTCGCTGACCCAGGAGCGAAAGGACGACGCCCTGGCCAAACTCAAGGGCCAGATGCGATCGGCCGTGTTCATGGCCCAGACACTCGAAGACGCCGTCGGCAAGCGACTTTCGCACATCGTCTTCGGCCTGGGAATCATCGGCATGACCGTCAGCTCGATCATCATGCTCATGCTCGTCAGTGCGTTCATCATGATCGAGGTCTGCCACGCCGAGCCCCACGGCTGGGCGTACAGAGTCGGGATGCTCATGCCCGCCGTCGGCATGTTCGGGCCAATCGTCTGGAGCAAGCTCGCCTTCTGGTGCGTCGTGCCCACCTCGGTGATCTGCTTCTTCTTCCTGCCGATTGCCTACGTCAGCTTCCTCGTGATGATGAACAGCAAGCGCTACCTGGGCCCCGACCGGCCCGCTGGCGCCAAGCGAACCGCGTGGAATGTGGCCATGCTCCTAGCCATCACCGTCGTCGGCGCCGGCTGCATCTACATGATCTACACGATCATCCGAAGCCAACTCGCCGGCTAAACCGCCGCGCCCGCCGCCCGGATTCAGAATGCGCCTTCGCGTCCGGGTAGCGGATCGACTGTCCACGCCATCCGATCGGACAGGCGCTTCAGCAGCTGCATCTTGATCGTCTGATAGCCCGGATCGTCCCAGCGGTTGTGGGTCTCATTCGGGTCCTCGGCAAGGTCGTACAGCTCGCCGGGCTCAAGGCCGTGCGCGACAACCAGCTTACGCCGCTCGGTCCGAAGCATCGTCGCGAACGGCTTCGGTTCCGCCTGCGCGTGCATGCCGTTGTAGTATTCGCAATAGACGTCTTCGCGGAATGCGCCGCGTTTGGCTGGATCAAGAAGCGTCGACCAGAACGAGCGGGCCTGCATGCCCGAATGCCACGGCAAGCCAACTGCGTCCAGCAAAGTCGGCGCCAGGTCCATCAGCTCGACCAGCGCCGAGCAGCGACCGGGCTCGATGCGCCCCGGCCAGGAGATGATCAAGGGAACGCGAATCGCCGGGTCGTAGAAGTACGGCCCCTTGTAGTACAAGCCGTGATCGCCAAGCAACTCGCCATGGTCGGACGTGAAGATGACGATCGTGTTGTCCGCTTGGCCGGTACGTTCCAGCGCGTCGAGCATCCGGCCAACCTGGGCGTCGATCAGATCGATCATCGCCCAATACGCTGCCCGGACCAGTCTGTGATCGGCGTCCGTCATCTCCGCGAAACGATGCGACCCGACGTGATGATAGGCCTCGCGCAGTTCGGGTTGCTGGAAGCGCGGCTTGCCGGCCAGCTCGCCTTCGACGTAGTTCGGCAACGGGATCTCGTCCAGTCGATCGAGGTATCGCTCCAGGTACTCGACAGGCGGATCAAAGGGGAAGTGCGGGTCGAAGCAGTTGTAGGAAAACAGCCACGGCCGCTCGGACTTGGCGGCGTTCTCAATGAAATCAACCGCCCGGCCCGCACACCAGGCCGTCTGATGATGCTCTGCCGGCATGCCGGCCTGCACGTAAGCAGAACCGCGAAATGGGGACCCGCGGTACTCCACGCCGCGGGTCCGCAGCCAGTTGGCGTATTCGTTCTCCGGCCAGTCGGGAGACGGATGGTGCGACCAATGAAAGACGCTGTAGCCGTCCTCGATTCGCCGCTCTGTGTGCGGACACGCCTGCGGCTCGCACGTGGACAGGTGCAACTTGCCCGAAAGCCCGCAGACGTACCCCGCCTCCGCGAGCTGTCGCGTGATCAGAATCTCATCGTCGGGGATGCACTGACCGTTCTGCCGTGTCCGCGTGGTGCGAGGGTATCGCCCTGTCAGAAAGCTGGCCCGGCTCGGGGTGCAGATCGGGCTCTGGCTGTACGCGTGCTCAAAGAGGACCCCGCGCTCGGCCAGCCGATCGAGGCGCGGCGTCCTGACAAACGGGTTCCCATAACATCCGAGGGTGTCCCATCGCTGCTGGTCCGTGCATATCCACAGTATGTTCGGCTTTGGCATCAGCATCGCTCCTCGCTCTGACTAACCGCGCGATCACGGACGCGCGCCGGCGTTGCGAGCACACGCAGCGCAGCGCGCCGGCGCACCGCAAGCATGCTCGATCCCGGCCCTGGCACCAAGCTGAGCCTACTGCTTCGCGTTGGACTTGTGAACTGTGCGCACCTGGAAGGGGCCCGTCATGCCGTTCCGCAGCCTGACGTGCGGGCGTGAGTCAGACTCCGGCGGACCGGCCCGCTGGCGCCAAGCGAATCGTGTGCAATGCCGCCTGCGCGGACCGCCGTCACCGTCGTCGGCAGCCTGCGGGCGTCGGCACGCTGACGATCCAGGCTCGTGATGCCATAGGCGATATCGACGCTCGTACGCCCCTGGACGGTCCGTCGGCGTTCGCAGCGAAACGCCTGGCCAGTCAAGATAGACTTGATTGTCGGGAAAGACGCCCGCACGAGGACCTCCGACGCCTTGTTGCCCCACCGTAGTTTCAATGACTTCGGAGCACCCACTGCGTACGGATTATGATGGAAATAGAATCGATCCCTTTCGGGACTGAACGGCGGAGCGATTCGCCGCAGTATCTCCTTCTCTCGTAGTCGGCAGACCTCTTCAAAACGTTCTTTCCATCCCGTATCCTGTTTCCGCTGCTCAGCGGAATCCTCCGGCGAAGAATCTGCGCTGTTCGCGGCTTCGTTCCCGA
>CAYGAN010000016.1:39337-40579 GCA_964347585.1 uncultured Planctomycetales bacterium
AAGCGGCCGACTATCTTGCCTTCCTTGTCGATCAGAATCTTCGTGGGGAAGCCTGTGATCCCGTAGGCAGCGGTCGTGGCGCCGTCGGCCGTATGCTCAGTCCCCTCGATGGCCGTCTTTCCGCCGCCGTCGAGGGCGACCGGGAAGGGCAAGTCCCGACCCGACCATCGTCGCTGGCAGCCTCCGGCGTGGGGACCGGTGAGTCCGACGATCTGATCCCCCCAAACCCGGACGCACTTCGTTTGGAGATCCTCCGCGTCTCTGGCTGCCGGTTGTGACAAAAAAACCCGCAGAATCCCGTTGATACCCAACCCGCCGAAGCGTAGGATGGTTTGTATAAGAAACTAGTTTCCGGAGACAACCCCATCGGAACCTCACGGCGAACTGGAGCGGCTGGAACGGCTCGGCACGCTGGTGAACAGGTACGCCCAGAGCCGCTCGCTCGGCCTGCTCATCCCCCTGGCCATCGTACTAATTAACGCGGCACTGCTGCTGCAGATGGACAAGTTGATGGCCTGGAAGCCGGAGGCCTGGTGGATCCGGGCCGTCGCGCTGTTCGAAGTCCTGTTCAGCATCGGATCGCTCTGGCTGGCATTCAAGCTGGCGAAGCGATACGCCATGAGCTTCTACCGGGGCGATGGCGTGATCGAGCTGCCCCGCAGACGGACCCCGCTGATCGCTGTGCTCATCTTCCTAGTGGTGCACGCCGTTCCTGCAGCACTGACCATGTTCGAATACATCTCCAACCGCTGGGGGCTGGCCCTCATCCTGACCGTGGCCGGAGTCTTCTTCATCTACATCCGCAAACGGCAGAAGGAGGCACCCACCTGTCTGGTTCTCGGCGGCCTGCTGCTGCTCGAGGCCGGCGCGGTCGCTCTCGGCATCCCAACTCCCTTCCGCAGCAGAGAGTGGGATTACTCGTTCTTCGTCGCTTACGTGATCCTCTTCACATCGGCTGGCTTGGTGACTGCGGTCGCCGTCCACATCTACAACCGCCGGACCTGGAAACGGATCACGCAGGATCGCCCGTTCCATGAGTGAGCCAAGTGCAAAGCACATGAACGGTCTCAACCGGGTGATCCACGAACCCGTGCGCCTGGCAATTCTGAAGGTCCTGAGCGCGGCCAGGGAGGCGGACTTCAACTTCCTACTCGCCACCCTGGGCCTGACGAAAGGAAACCTCGCCACGCACGTGAACAGCCTGGAGGCGGCCAGCTACATCGAAGTGAGCAAGGAGTTTGT
>CAYGAN010000017.1:0-170 GCA_964347585.1 uncultured Planctomycetales bacterium
CCATGCCGCCCTGCTGTGCTGTTGTGCCCCTCGGCGCTGCCCTCTTGGCAGTCGGTGCCTGCCTGCTCATGCGCCGCCATCGATAGCGCGTAGAGCAGTGCATGCCAGCATGGCGGGCGCGCAAAGAAAAAGCCCCGCATCGTCGGCTGGGCACCACAGGACAGTAACCG
>CAYGAN010000017.1:180-851 GCA_964347585.1 uncultured Planctomycetales bacterium
CTACGGGGCGAGGAAAGGAACAAACAACCATAGGCGCGGGGCGCACGGAAAGGCCCCGCGCCGGTGAGATGAGCACGTCGGCAACAGCATGGGGCTCGGATAGTAGAGGACAAGGCGGCACGGCAGCCGGTCCGCCGCTATCTCCCCACAGGGGATTGGGACCGTCACGGAAGGGCAGATTTCGATCGTTCGTCCGGGCTTGCGAGGGTAAGATTCTGGATCAGTTAGTGCCCTGTCCGCGTTCAACGAGCTGCAGGATGGATGCAGCGCGACGTAGGAGGATCGTCATGCGAACCAGATGTTCTGACAGAGAGGCACGGGTGTATTCGCTTCGGCAGGACGCGCTCTTTGTCGCTAGCACCTGCCTGTTCTTGGTGATCGCGTTCTTGTACGTGTTCGGCTGTCGTCAGCCGGAGCCGCAGGTGGCCACGCCCACGTTCAGTCCCGACGGCGGGACGTTTCTCGGTTCGGTCGACGTCATGATTTCGTGCGCGACGAGCGTGGTCACAATCCATTACACCACCGATGGCAGCACGCCGAGTCGGTCGCATGGCATTCCCTATCGCGACCGCCCGATCCGCCTGGAGGACACGACGATTATCAAGGCCATGGCCTTCAGGCCGGGCATGATCGACAGCGAGGTGGCCGAGGCGACGTTCACCGAAGAGTAC
>CAYGAN010000017.1:861-25864 GCA_964347585.1 uncultured Planctomycetales bacterium
CAATCCATTACACCACCGATGGCAGCACGCCGACCCGGTCGCATGGCACATCCTATCTCGGCCCGATCCACCTGGTGGACACGACGACCATGAAGGCCATGGCCTTCAAGGACGGCATGCTCGACAGCGCGGTGGCTACCGCGACGTTCAGCAACGCGGCGCCACAGACTTGATTCGCGCTGACGAAGGCTTCGTGAATGTCGGCGATTCGCCGGGACCAGGAAGCCGGCCGAGTGATACCGCCAGATCGGTACCGGGCAGCATGCCCAAGACTGTCGATTGATGCCATAACTCGCCGGCTGATACACTTGGGCTAGTTTCACAAGCGGTCTATGGGAGACGAGAGAGACGCCCGGTGGCAGGCTCAGCGGTAGGCTGATGCTCATTCGCTGACGATTCTACGTGCGCCCTGACGACCCGCGAACGGTAGGGCTGGCAACGATTTGGACACTCCTGGCGATTGCCCGGGGGGGGATTCGAACCCCCACAGGCCGAAGCCCACATGGCCCTCAACCATGCGCGTCTGCCAATTCCGCCACCCGGGCGCGCGGACTGATCGGCTCGGAACATAGGCTAGGGCGCGGCGCGCAGAGCGTCAAGCGCGAGCTTGTTCGGGAGCTGGGCTCGTAAACACCGATGGGGCTCTTGCGTTGACGGCTCATATGCGGATAATCAACGCCGCTATCCATAGGATGGTCTAGTAGGCGCGGTTGATGAGCGGGAAGGAACGCAATCGATAGCAGCGACCCGATGATTGCGCGAGGACGAAGATGTTGTTTGTTGGAGTTCGCAAGGAGGTTTGCGATGTCGCTGTTAGGCAGGCGTAATGGATGGTCACTCTGCGCAGTCTCTATGGTTTCGTTCGCGTTGCTGGCAGGTGGGTGCCCGCCGCCTCCGCCTGACCCGCACTTGATCAACGGTGAGACGTTACACACCGACTATTGCTCGCGTTGTCACTGTTACGAAGGTTGGGGATGCTGCGATCAGGACGCGCCGGACCACCGCGCGGCCGACGAGGCCCTGCTGAGAGAAATAGTCCTCGAGCCGCCGCGCGTCACCACCAACACCTTCCACACCGGCGGGAAATACGATCCGTTCCTGAGTGATGAGGACATCCAGGACATTCAGGTGTTCTTGGAGAGCCAACAGGACAAGGGGGACGGGCTCTGTGTGCAGTAGCCAGTAGATGACCTCGTATCGTCGCGGAGCCCCGCACAGGCGGCAGCTTCCGGGAGATATTGCACATGAACGCCCTGCGTGCTCGGATGCGCTATTGGATCGGCGGCGCTGTCGTGATTGGCGCCGCGGGTCTCGGCAATTGCACGGGAGGATGCCCGGGAAAATCACCCTACGGCACGGGTGAGCTGATCTTTGATCGCAAGACGATTCTTACCGGCGGCAGCGGCGGAGAGCCTTCATTCTACCAGCCGGGGTTTCTGGCGTTCGGACCGGACGGGAGGCTCTACGTCACCCAGTACAGCGGCATTCTCCTGGCGCTTACGTTGGACGAGAGCAAGGACGTGGTTGCGATCGAGCAGATCGACACGCTGAGCACGCGGATGCTCGCCGGCCTGGCGTTCGATCCGTGGGCTTCGCCGAACGATCCGCGATTGTACATCGTCAACAACGAACCGCCCCTGTATGAAGCGCCGCCCGACAGTTGCCGGGTCAGCGTGCTGAGTGGGCCCAACTTCGAGACGGTGCAGGATCTCATCGTCGGGCTGCCGCGGTCCAACGAGAACCACCAGGTCTTCTCGCTTCGTTTCGGACCGACGGACCGGAAGCTGTACATCTCTTCGGGCGGAAATACGAATCACGGCTGGCAGAAACCGGGGTTCATGGGGGACGTGCCTGAGCAGCCGTTTAGCGCCGGGGTGCTCGTGGCGGATGTGCGCGATCCCGGTTTCGACGGGACGCGAGACGTGTCCGTTTTCTGCAGCGGCCTGCGGAACCAATACGACTTCATCTTCCACTCGAACGGGTACATCTACGGCATCGACCAGGGCGGCGATCCCGGCTTCGGGGGGGTGCCCAATGAGTCGTGTGACGGTGAAGGTCCGGAGCCGCCCAAGCAAGACGACGAGGTGAACCGCCTGTTTTCCGGCGGGTACTACGGGCATCCGAACCCGTCGCGGGGTGAGTGCGTGTGGAACGGGGACAACCCCGGCGGGCCGGCGTTCACTCCGCCGCTGCATATCTTTGATCGCGTGAGCGTCAGCGTAGGCGTGGCCGAGTACGACGTCGGGGCCTTTGGCGGCCAGATGCTCGGCGATCTGATCGTGGCGAACTTTGGCAACGTGGCGATCAAGAACATCGAGCGCGTCATCCTTACCCCCGACGGTCTGGGGGTGGCATCGACACACATACTGGTGGATGGGCTGTACAAACCACTTCATTTGGAGATCGGTCCGGACGGGACGATCTACGTGGTGGAAGCAGGCGGTACGTTGGAGTTCGGCGGCACGGGTCCGGCATTGCTGACGGTTCTGGAACCGGACCGGATTCCGCTCGGCGCGTGGTCCGCCAAGAGCGTGCTGCCCGCCGCGCGAAGTGCCTCAGCTGCGGTCACGGCAGGGGGCAAGCTGTACGTCATGGGCGGCGTCGGGCCAGCGGGCCGCATCGCTGCCGTCAGTTGCTACGACCCTGCCGGCGACGTCTGGGCCGACGTGCAGGCCCTCCCGACCGCTGCGAGCAATATGGGTGCCGGAGCCGTCAACGGCAAGGTCTATGCTTTCGGCGGCCTTAACAGTGCCGGCAGCGCGATCAGCAACACGTGGGAGTATGACCCGGCAGCTGACAGTTGGACCGCCAAGGCGGCCATGCCCCGTGCGCGTGCCGCTATGGGTGTCGCCGTTGCAGGTGGCAAGGTGCACGCGTTCGGCGGTGTGGGGGGTGGGGCGGTGCTCGCCGACGTGGCCGTTTACGACCCTGCCGCGAACACCTGGCAGGACCTGACGGGCAGCAGACCCATGCCGACGGCCCGTGCGTACCTGTCGGCGACAACCGGCTGGTACGGGCTCGTGTACTGTGTGGGCGGCTCAACGGCGGGCAACGGCTCGGCGAGCAACACCGTCGAGGCGTTCGACCCGATCGAGCGCAGGTGGCTGACCGGATACCGACCGATGCCCACTGCCCGGGCAGCGCATGCAGCGGGTTCGCTGCACGGCCGCATCATTGTTGCAGGCGGCCGCAACGGCGGCAGCGCGCTGGACCAAACCGAGGAGTACGACCCGGAAACTAACAGCTGGCGGACATTGGCCGCGATGTCCAGCCCACGACAGGATGCCCAGGCAGCAACGATCGACAGCACCTTTTGCATGGCCGGCGGTTCGGCTGCGATGACTGACCCGCCCAGCGACTCGCTCCTGGTATTTACTTTCGTGGAGTGACGGCCTGCCTCGGCGCGGCGCGCTCACGTCTTCTTGATCAGGATGGCTGTCAGGTCGTCCCTTTGCTCGGTGCCCTCGCCGAACGCTACAACCGCTTCATGCAACAGGTGGATCACATCCGCTGCGGGCCGGTCGCGGTGCTCGCGAAGCAACCAGCTAACGCGCTGCGTGCCGAACTCCTCCCCGTCCGGGCGGGCCCACTCAAAGAACCCGTCGGTCATGATCAGCATCAGATCACCGGCGTGGAAGCGTATGGGCTCAGCCAGACCGAACTGCAGATCAGGCAAGATCCCCAAAGGCAATGAAGTGGCGGGCAACTCGATGATCTCGTCTTGCCGGGTATGACACAAGAGCAAGGGTCCATGACCGGCACTAATGTAATTCAGCGCGCCGGCAGCTGGATCAATCCAACCGAAGAACGCGGTGACGAAGCAATCCGCGGGCAGATCGGCAGCGAGCAGCGCGTTGACGCGGTCCATGATGGCGGGCAGATCACGCGACATGGAAGAGACGGCCCGCAGCAGCGCCCGACACTCGGCGATCACCAGGGCCGGTCCGATCCCGTGTCCCGTTGCGTCCGCTACCATGAGCGCCAAGCGACCGTCCTCTAGCACCAGGAAGTCGAAACAGTCGCCGCCGGTCTGATCCGCCGGCTTGTTCCATCCGGCGATGTCGAAGCCTTCCAGTTGAGGCGGTTCGTCCGGCAGGAGTTGTTGTTGGATGCTCCGGGCCAGGTCCAGATCGCGCTCGAGCTTCTGCTTCTCGGCATACTCTTCGAGGAGCATTTGTCTCTGGACAGCCACGCCGGCCAGGCTGCTCAGAACCCCGGCCAGTTGCTCGTCAACTGCGACGAACCCTCCGTCGGTCTTGTTGAGCACTTGTAGGACACCGACGAGCCGGTCGTCATAGCCGATCAGCGGAAAGGTCAGAATGCTTCGCGTGCGGTAGCCGGTGTGGCGGTCCACGTCCGGGTTGAACCTGGGATCAGCGTACGCGTCGGGTACATTGATGATCTTGCGCGTTCGCACGACCTCGCCGGCGATGCCTCGCTTGGCTGATAGGCGGAGTCCTTCCACCCCCGTCGCGATCATGCTGTACAGCTCGTCGTTCGTCGGATCGTACAAGAAGACGCTGGCGCGTTCGCAAGACAGGACCTTCAGCGCCGCACGTTCGATGCTCTTCAGCAGCGGCATCAGCTCGACGGTCGCGCCGATAAGACGCGAGACCTCAAGAACCGCATTCAGGTGAGCCTTGTCTTGGTCGGATTGGCAGCCGCCCATGCACCAAGCCTCGCGCGCCCGCGCGCCCGAATCAAGCCCCGGCGACAGCTCGACTCACGCACTGTCCTGCGGGCACGACGTTCCCGGGCAGACTGATCGCCGTCTTCGTGCCAGCTCGTGCGGCTCGGCTCGCTAGGCCACCCCGACGGTCAGCACCGCCGGAAACCACCAGTTGAACTTCCGCTGACGCAGGTCGCGAAAGCCGGCCTCCAGGAAGTATCGGCGGAGCTGCGGCCATGGGACATGATGGACGGCCTTTTCGACCAATGCGATGCAAACGTCGAAGACGAACCACCCGACCACGTTGTCGCGGAACCCGTCGATGACCATCAGGCGTCCGCCTGGTCTGAGCACGCGTCGCATCTCGACGATCGTGCTCTGCTGATTGGGATAGTGATGGAAAGAGTTCGCACACGTGATGACGTCGAAACTGGCGTCGGCGAACGGCAGGTGCTCGCTATCGCCGGCGACAAAACGTGCTTGCCCGTCCGCGCCGGCCCGGCGGGCTTTATTGCTGGCGACCACACACATCGCTGGCGAGTAATCGATCCCGACGACCTCGGCGTGCAGGGACGAGCCGGCGAGCAAGGCCGGCAAAGTGCCCGTGCCGCAGCCGATGTCGAGCAGCTTGAGCGGCCCGTCGCTTCCGCCGCCCCACAGGACCAACTCTTCCATCACAACGCGATGGCCCGGCTGGAACAGAAAGTGGTTCAACAGAGAGCGATCGTAGGAGTTCGCCCAGGACTCGAACTCCCTGCGCGCAACCGACTTCATCTGGCCGTGACGTCTCACGAAACCGCGCCTTCAATAGGCTGCGCATCTGCGGCAGGCAGCCATCCCGCGCCGTGGCTGTCCATTCGGGCCGCAGCCCACAGCCTCGCGCCACAGCTTTATATACGCCGTGGCAACTGTGGATGCAATGGCCACTCTCGGGCCGAACCAACACGCGTCCTAGCGGTCTAGTTTGCCGTCTTCCGCCCGACCGGTTCGTGGCGACGGAGACGTAAGTGCATATCGGACCCATAACTAAAGTGGCCCTGTTGGCGCTGCCGATAAGTATCGGGCCGGGTAGTCGAGTTGACCCCACGCCGGGAACCTGACCTCTGTGGACGCCGCCACGGACAGCCCGCGATGACGAAGCGCGAATTGATCGATCAGATCATGAGCCTGAATAAGTCGGCCGAGCCCGACTTCCTCGCTGAATTCGACGAGCGTGAGCTGCGCGAGTATCTCAGGCAATTGAAGCAGCTTCAGCGCGAACTGAAGGCCGAAGAGCTTCTGGAGCCTTTGGCGGTCGCGTGAACGCCGGCTGCACCCGGAACGGCGGAGACGTTCTAACCTGAGGACGATTCTTGAATCACTCAGCCAAGTGCGAGGGATTCGCTCGGCCTTGGCTTAGGGAGGGGCTACGAGATTGAGTCTGCGCAAATCTTCGCCGCCTCTGCCGGATTCGAAACGGATCGGCTTGGATCCCGGCGGCATCAAGTACAGATAAAACACGAGATAGTCTCCCCGCAGATGCTGGTCTCTGACTTTGCGCGCCGGTTGGATACACCGTTCGGGGATCGTTGCGTTCGGCCAGTACTGGATCTCGACGTAGCGCTCGCCGCCGACGTCGGCCACGGCTATCTGGCCGATCCGATGGTACTTGCCGCCCTTCTCATCAACGATCAGGTACTGACCTAGAGTCCTGACGGACACGGACAACGCGCCACCCAGCACGCTGCCTGCGTGGCGTGCTTCAGCCTGCAATCGAAGCAGGCGGCGGTTTTCAGGAACCCCGAGGCGCGTGACGGCGCCGTCTGCTGGAGGCTCCTGCTCAGGAAAGGCAACGACGGCGTGCCCTTCGCGCAGGACGTCTCCGGACAGGGAGGCCCCCTGTCTCTTAAGAACCTCTGCGGGCAGTGCAAATGGCAACTGATCATCAAAGCGTGCCCTGTCGGCATACCGGGCTGAAACTCGACCGCCTCTCTTCTTGACGGGCACGTATTCTTCTTTGACAGCCTCGGCCGGCTTGGCCGGTTCCGGCTCGGGGCTCGTACCGATCGGCGGCGTGGCCTTTGCGACAGGCTCTTCAGACACGGATTCTCCGGTCGGCTTGATCTCGGGCACCTCGGCGCGGGCTGTAGATTTGAACTCCACAAACCACGGCTCGAAGTCATCGGGCACCTCGAAGACGAAATCGAACTCGTTGCCACGGGTCTCAGCCTTGACAATCACCGGCTCGTTGCGCCGCAGGGCCATGTGCTGGAAGTCGTTGCTCGACGCTGCGCCCTCGGCAGCATGTCCCTCGCCGTGCAGGAAGTACTGGTGCGTCCTGCCGACGACGCCGCGCCGCTCGCCCACAACACGCACCTGAGTAGGGGAGAACCGGTGATAGCCGTCTTCGTCTCTGGCGTCGTAGTCGACACGCACCTTCACCGCCAGCCACTGATGGTCCAGTTCCGGGGCCTGGATCGGCTCGATCGTTGTGCTCTGGCCGCTCCGGTCGAGTCGTTTTCGCAACAGCTTCCCGTCCGGCAGGAGCGAGGCCTTCTTCACCTGCAACGAGTCGGCCGGCACGACATGCCGCGACTCGCGTTGCGCTGCGCTGCGACGCCACTGCAACTCCTCAAGAAAGTCGGGATGCAGGGCAGCGAACTGCGCGCGCCCACTGAGGGCCCCTCGGGACAGCGTCGAGGCCAGGCTCACGACGAACCCGTCCGGGTTGAGCGTCAGGTTCTGCCGCCGCCACTCAATCTGATCGGCCGGGGTCTTCTTGAGATCGTCTGGCTCGATCTCCTGGCCCGTGCCCGGCTTGAAGGCCGCGAACCGGTTGAACCCCAGCAGGTCCGCGTCGAATGGCAGGAGTTGAAAAGCGATCTGTAGCATCCCGACCATCACCACGCCCGTGATGAGTCCAAAGACGCCCCCGCCTATGCGTTCGACCCACACCGGGAAGACCATGTTCCCGCTGATGAACATGTCGGAAAGCACGCGCAAGATCAGCAGCGACAGGATGAAGACCGCCATCAGTGCGATCGCCTGACCGTATTCGGGCTGAGTATCAATCAGAAACGACGAAAAGATGCTGTCGTACGTGCCGAACGCCAATCCCGCACACAGGATCGTGAGCACGCACATAATCAGTGAGCTGAACAATCCCTGAAGCCCCTGAAAGAACGCGATCGCCAGGATCAACACAAAGCCGAACAGCGACATCCACATGAGGTTTCGCCCGTCAACCGGCTGCTTCGTCGCGCAGCCCTCGAATGACCTCGTTCATGCTCGTCACGCCGTCCATGACCTTGAGCAGTCCTTCTTCCTGCAGGTAGAGCATGCGGTTCTTTCGACAGAGCGCTCTGACCTGGGGCAGCGTTCCCTTGCCGGCCAACATCTCCCGGACGCTGTCATCGACGATGAGCAGCTCGAAGACCCCGGTACGTCCGTAGTGGCCTGAACCCTGGCAATTCGGACAGATGATCTCGTTGCCATGCTTATCGCGCAACGGCTCGGTCGGGGGCCGGTAGAAGTACTCGATCTTGTCCGTTGGAAGATTGGCCTTACGAAGCAGTTGCGCGTCGGGCTTGTAGGCCTGCCGACACGCCGGACACAACTTCCGGATGAGTCGCTGACACGTAATGCACAGTAGGGCCTGAGTGGTTCGCCGGCGACTCTCAGCCAGCGTCATGTATTTCTTCAGGGCTTCGAAAGTATCTTTCGCCGTCATCCCCAAATAGATCTTCTTGCCGGAAGCCGCCGCCTGTGTCACCAATTGGGCCGTTTCGCGGTCCAGACAATCTGCCACCATCACGACGTCGGGCTCACGCCTGACGATCGATTGAAGTTGGCGAGCGAAGCCGAGGCCGGGATTCTCGCTGTCGTGAAGATGTTGCGTGACGTTCTCCAGATCCATGAGCGCCTTGCGCTCCAGCGTATGGATGTTCTTGGTGAACACGTCGTGACCGCGCAGTGCGGCATACAGCGTGGTCGTCACGCCGCTGCCCGTCGGGCCGCTGCAAATGATCAAGCCCTGCGAGCGGCTGACCATTTCTTCGAGCTGGGCCAACCGCTGCGGATGCAGTCCGAGGTCGCTCAGACGCAGCCTGGCTTCCTCCGCCACGACGTCCAGGAACAGTCGCTCGCCAGCGGTCGATCCGGAGGTGCGCACCTCGATCTGGGCCGCGTTGGTCGTGCCCACCGGGTAGGTGACGCTAATCCTGCCCGTCTGAGGCCGCCTTCGCTCCGCCAGGTTCAGCCCGGCCTTTGCCTTGATCAGATTCAGTGCGTGTTCCGCCCGGGTGCGATCCAGCAAGTCATTGCGCTTCGCGATCACCCCGTCGATGCGGTAACCCAACAAGACCTTCTCGCCTGCACAGGTCAAGTCCACCTCGCTGGCGCGGCGCCACAGCGCGTCGGACAACAGGTCCTGGGCAGCCATGAACTGTTCGAGTTCGAGCGGCTCCTCCGGCACCGCCACGATTCGACCCTCGTGGTCGCTGATCCGCACACGCTCAACGGCCTCGATCTTCTTTTCCTTGGACTGGCCGATCTGCGAGACCGCTCTGGCGATGTGCGTGGGAGTCAGAACGCGCGTGGCCGGCTGAACCCGCGCATTGCGATGCAGCACGTACGCAGCTGCACTGCCGGCCGCCACCAGGAGCCACACCAACCATCCGAGGAAGAACATACCCCCCTGCCAGGGCAGCAGGAGCCACGCCGCCAAGCCCGCTACACCCCCCGCCAAAACGATGCCGTTCCACATATCCCGAGACGTCTTGACGTACTTGGTGTCTCTGTTGACCCACTGCCCGAAGATCAGCCACAACCCGAAGAACGCCAAGACGAAGACGGTTTTGAAGACGCTGATGTATCCGCCGGGCGCCGGCAGCGCCCCCAAAGTGAACATCGCAAGCGTCTGCATCATCATGGCTCCGGGCTGCGTGCTCCGCCCCGTTCTCGGCGGGCATTATCGCTCATCGTACGTCCGCGCGTGGGATCTGGCAACCTCATACTGCTGTGCGGATCAACACCATTTCCGACGCGCTGCCAAGGCTCATTATAGTCGAACCGGAATGCCTCGCGCTGCCAGGATTCGCTTGGCTTGGCCGACGGTGTAGGTGCCGAAGTGAAAGATACTGGCCGCCAGCGCGGCGTCCGCCTTGCCCACCGTCAGCACGTCGGCCATATGTTCAGCCGTGCCCGCGCCGCCCGAGGCCACCACGGGGATGCCGACCGCCTCTGAGACAGCCGCCGTCATCTCCAGATCGTACCCTTCCCTCGTACCGTCAGCGTTCATCACGTTCAAAACCACCTCTCCGGCGCCATCAGCTTCGCCTTGCTTGGCCCAGGCTAGCACTTCCAGGC
This sequence comes from uncultured Planctomycetales bacterium, assembly GCA_964347585.1. Lineage (GTDB taxonomy): Bacteria > Planctomycetota > Phycisphaerae > UBA1845 > CAYGAN01 > CAYGAN01. Next base: position 10,877 of record CAYGAN010000017.1, read on the forward strand.
CCGTCGGCGTACGCCCACCGTCGATGTAAACCTCCCAGAACTCGCGGGCATGTTTCCGTACGCGGTTCGCATCGATTGCCAAGACAATGCATTGGCTGCCGAACCGCAACGCCGCGTTACGAATGAGGCTGCTGTCCCTGACCGCGCCTGTATTGATACTGACCTTATCCGCGCCGGCGTTGAGCATCCGTCGAACGTCATCCACGTCAGAGATTGCGCCGCCGACGGTCAGCGGCATAAAGACACGCTCCGCTGCCTCACGCAACACATCCAAGATCAGGTCTCGCTTCTCGTAGCTGGCGGTGATGTCGTAGAAGACCAGCTCATCAGCGCCCTGTTGATCGTATCGTGTGGCGCACTCGGCCACATCGCCGGCGTCGCGGTGTTGGAAGAACCGTACTCCCTTGACCACGCGGCCCTTGTCAACGTCCAGACACGGAATCACGCGTTTGGCAAGCATGCACGATGTGCCCCGCCGGCGCCCGCTTCCAGCCCCACTACAATTGATTCTACGCGCGGTCCGCCCTTGCACAATCCCTTCGGGCATTCGCGCCGAGGGCCCCGCCAGGCTAGGGCGGGCGGCGGTTGGGCCAAGCGCGGCCGGATGCACGTCCAGGCTCGGCGGTGAGACGCCTATGAACGTCGGACGACTGCGCCGCGCGGCGATTGACGGGCATGCTCAGGACAGCGCTGCGGCGCTGCCTACCAGCATCAGAGGCAACCCCAGCCGCAACAAACGGATACGCGTTGCAGCACCATGTACGCCCCTGTGGCTATGTTGATTGAAGCCAACACGCCGTCACCGACGGCAGATGCGCGACGCAACGCGGGCGGAGCATCACATCCGAAGCTGTCGCCGCCAGGGTTCGGTGCCGTCGCTAACGTGTTGCGCCAGCCCACCGTGCGGCCCGAGCCTGCGGCGAGCGCAAACAGCCCAGCCAGGCGAGCAATCGTCCTGCACAGGCCGCGGGGGGCCGTGCGAGATAGCTTATCGGTCGGCAGCTCTGCTGGTAAGGCGAGCAGTGCCGTTCGACTGCGCCAGCGGACTTCGGTCGGAAAGGCGGGGCTGAGCCGCCAGCGCCAGCTCACACGCCGACTGGCACGCACGTTGCCATAGCCTCGGACGGAGGTGAACGATGGTCACGAACGTCCTTGCAATAGCGGATCCCGCCGAGGAAACGGCAGTAGCTGACGACATGCGAGAGGAAGTCCGAAAGTGGATCGCGCTAGCCCCGGCTTCCAGCGTCAATAACCCGCATGCCATCAGGAGGAACTGTCCGCGGCGCGAATGGCCGATACCGTTTGAGGTGGTCATCCGAAACGACTCAGGCAGGCAAATGAGGATCGTCGCCACCATCCGCGATCTCAGCGAACACGGCGCGATGCTCTTTTGCCGCGTCGCACAGGGAAGGTACGACACGTTGCTTCTCAGGCCGGACCCGACAAAGGGCCGGTTCCAATGGGTCAGGGCCCGAGTGGCTCATTGCACTCAGTCCATAGGCACGTACAAGCTCGGCGTGGAGTTCCTTGAACTGCACGCCCGTTAGAACTAGCCGGTCGCTGGAAGCCTGGTCCGTCCCGGCGCTCATCCCCCGACGGCAGGCGCGGCTCGTCGCGGCGCGGGCTGGCACTCCCCTCTCTTGCCATGTAGAATCGGCGTGTAGGCGGGCGTCGCCGTCGGCCACACCATGTGCTCCCAAGATCAAGGATCCGGGCATGCCATCGCCCGTTCAAGTCGTGGTCCAGAGGTTCAAAGGCGTCACAGTCGTCAACCTGGGCGACACGGCCCTGCTCGACGCTCAGCAGATCCAGCAGCTGGCCGACCAGCTTTACCAACTGATAGATAAACAGGATCGTCGAAACCTGATCCTGGACTTCAGCGAGGTCAAGCTCCTTTCTTCGTCGATCCTCGGCGTCCTGGTTACGCTGCGCAAGAAAGCGGAGCAGGCCAAAGGCAGGCTCGCGCTTTGCGGGCTTCGCAAGGAGCTGCTGAAAGTATTCCGGATCACAAAGCTGCACAAGCTGTTTGAGTTCTACGGAAACGAAGAGAAGGCCCTCAACTCGTTCGGGGTCTCCACGCTGGGTTAGGCCCGCCGATCCCCCAAAGCAAGGTCGTCAGCGATCGGCTCCGAGGCAACGCGGAGCGGCGGCAGAAGGTCTTGCCAGTGGAACGAACCGGCTCGCTTTGTCAAATCCAGAACGATTGAGTCGGTCAGTCGTCCGGCAGCTCGCCGGGGGCTGACGTCGGCTCGGCTGGGGCGATCGGCTCCCACTCGCCGAGGCGATCGAGCAGCCCGATTGTCTGCGGCAGGTTCCTCGTCGAGTTGGCCAGTTGCTTGCCGACGGTTGACCAGTTCGCCCCTACGCGTGCTCTCGGCAAAAACGTTGCCAACTGCTTCTTGATCTGTTCCAGATACGTGCGATTGCCGGTAAGCAGGTATCCGTAGAGCATTCCCATCGACGTGCGCACGTCGTGCGGCATGCCGGGTCGCTGCGGATCATCTGCGCCGTCATAGACGTACCCCCGCTCTTTCGGGCGCCACGCCTTAGTCGCCAGCCAGTTGGCCGCCCCGACGATCATCTCCGCCGCCACGGGATCGGCAGTGTCCTGGTGGTACCGCAGCAGGCCCTCGAGGAGAATGCCGATCATGAACGGCTTGGCCCGCAGGTCGGGCGGGGCATTCGGATCGATGATCGGGTTGTAGTGTTCATCCTTTCGGTACTTCGGCCAAACGCCGCTGACCGGGCTCCACCATTCGCGTGTGCGCCGGACGAGCCTTTGTGCCGCTTTGAGATACTTCAGGTTGTTCGTGGCGTGGTACGATTCCATCAGCCCGATGAGCGTCCACCCGATCTTGCGCTCGTTCAGGCCGTAGAAGTGGTGCAAGTCCGTTATGTAGGTCCAGAAGTCTCCGGCGCGAATCGCCACTTCGTGCGCCCACGGGTCCGCGGTTAGAAAGTAGTAGTCCCAAACGCCTTCGGCCCACATGTGCCCGAGCTCCCCGCTGTCGGTCACATGGTAGTCGGCGTGGATGCGTGGCGAGCCGGTGCTATCGTGCGATCCGCGATGGGCGTAATGGCAGATGTCGATGTCCACAAAATGCTGGGCCGCCGCCACCCCGACACCGAAATACTTTGCCTCGGCAGTGCGCGCAAACTGGAGGAAGGCGGCGTGCGCCAGGTCGTACTCCAGGTTGCCCCATTTGGGTTTGTACCGATAGGTGTAGTCGCCATAGTCGATCATCCCGTACGCGCGCACTCCGGCCTGATCGGCCAGATACGCGTCGAAGCCTTCGGAGACGAACCGCTCATAGCCGGCGAAGCGAGCTGGATCGGCTGGCGTGATCCAGCCCGGGCTGAACGCGCGCGTGTCACAATACCACTGCGGTGAGCACCATGCGCGCAACGGCTGTTCAAATGCCTCGAGCGACTTCGGAACCTGGGCTCTTGTCTGTGGTCGGCAGAAGACGAGTAGCAGCCGATGCGCCTTGGCCATTCCCTGAACGAACGGCAGCGAGCCCTCCCACTCAGGCCAGATTCCGACGGTCAGCCGGCCGTCTGACGCGACGATGCTTTTCGGGTGGTACTGCCAGAACCGCTGCACGGCCACGCCGTAGCCGGCCTGAGCGTTCTCCAGCAGCATCCAGCCGTTTGTCTTCTCGCCCGATACAAGCGTCTTGCCCGACGCTGCGTTCTTGACCTCATATCGGAAGGGCTTCTGCGCGAATGGGTCGAGCCCTCCCCTACGCAAGGCTTCCTTGTCGATGTGTGAGCGATCCTGATCGAGGTACCCGTGCGCTGTCGGGCCGGTCTGGTTCAGCTGGATAACGGCCTCGGCTTCGATCCGGCCTGAGTATCCCGGCGCGGTCACCCGGTAGGGCCCCTGGCCTAATAAGCGCGGCCCGATGAGTTTGACCGACTTGAGATTCCGCCGGCCCCACTCCTTGTTCACAAAGACGTATTCGACCTGAACGGCGGGTCGGCCCGCATGAAAGTGCAGGAAGAAGATGAAATCGCAGTTATGGCTCTCGCCTTTGCTCAGATCGTAGTTGAGTGATTCGAGATGCTGACCCCAGAAGCGGATGACGACGTGCTGTGGGCCGCGATCGATCAGATCGATCCGGTAACCCTTGCTGTAGTTTTCTGAAAGATAGGTCTTTGCGTCCTCTCCGACGATCTGAGCCCCCCACGTCCCGCCGGCCACTTGCTCCCATCCGCCATCGCCGTCGGGCAGGAAGATTTGCTCGTAGTGCCCGAAGCGGTCCTTGTCCAGAATCCACTTCAGAGCTCCGGTATCGATCTGCACCTGATGGTTGTTTGTCCAATACTTGATCGTGGGTGCGCGCTCATCGTGCTTCGGCGGCGGGTTGAGCGTGCGCAGGATGTATGTGGCCCGACTGTTGGCCGCGACATCCGCGCGGAAGTTGACCTCGAGCCACTTGACCGACCCGTCGGGCCATCGCGCCATGGGCGTGGTTTGGACCGGTACAGGCCGGCCCATCCGATCGAACAGGCCAAAACGCTCGAAGACCCCCGCAGCGCCCCGAGACAGCGGCACGCCGGAAGTGACGGGCTCCGCGACCCGTTCTATGCCCAGCCGCTCAGTGACCGTCAGCGGAACGCTCAGGCCGGTCGCTTGGTCCGCCGACGAACTCGCCACCACGATCGCCACAGCCAACCAGGTACGCATCATGGAACTCTCCGAATCGGCCCGGCGCCTGATTCGCGCTCATCGTTTGGCTCGACCGTGCGAGCCGCGAAATAGCGCTCCTAAGTGTTGCGATCTCATCCGGCAAAGTCCAGGCAGGAGGTCCGAAACTTCCGACGATGCGCAACACGAGGTGATCAGGAACGTGGAGCGCCAAACGCCTCGAGACCAGTCAGCTTGTGCCCATCAGGCCCGATCGATCGCCGCAGCGACCGGCAGAGCCCCGTGAGCCGCGCGCTGGCTTCTTCGCCCTGCCATCTCCCAGACGGCAACGTCGCGCCTTTGGGGATGCCGTTGACCTTACCTTCCGGCGGCTGTAGCTTACAGGTGGCCACGAGTCGGGGAATCGCGCCGTGCAGGCGAACTCAGCAAAGGTGACTGCTAAAGTGACGCCGGCAGAGGTGAATGAGTTGGAGGAACCGGCACGGTCGCAGCCAGGGCTGAGCATCGTGCTGCCGGCGTACAACGAGGCCGAAGCACTGCGTGAGGTGCTTGAGGAGTTGCTTCCCGTCAGCCGGGAGTTGGCTGCGGAGGTCGTGGTGGTTGACGACGGCTCGAAGGACGCAACGCCTCAGATTCTAGCCGAGATTGATGAGATCACTACCGTGCGGCATCGGACCAACAAGGGCTATGGCGCGGCCATCAAGGCGGGTGTGGCGGCGGCGAAGGCGGACGCGATCCTCATCATGGATGCCGACGGTCAGCACGATCCGCAAGACGTTCAGCGGTTGTTCCGGCAACTCGAGGACTACGACATGGTCGTCGGCAGGCGCGATCGCCGGTCTCCGGCACAGCGATCCCGCGCCGTCGGCAAGTGCCTTATCAAATGGGTGGCCAACATCTTATCGCCCCAACCCATCCCTGACGTGAACTCCGGTTTGCGCGTGTTCAGGAGAGAGATGTTCGAGTCGTTCGCCCATTTCCTGCCCGACGGGTTCTCGCTTTCCACAACGCTGACCCTCGCCGCTCACTGTAGCGGGCGAGACACGGCGTACGTTCCGATCGTGACACGGACGAGGAAGGGCGGGCGTAGCACGGTGAACTTATTCGCCGATGGGTTTGCGGGTTTGTTGTTGATCCTTCGGTGTGTGATGCTCTTTAACCCCTTGAACGTATTGTTGCCTGTCAGCACCTTCCTGTTCCTGGTCGGAGTCGTCTACGGGCTCATCGGCGTGATTATCAACATGCACATACCGGCTGGCGCAATTTTCGCCCTGCTCAGCGGGGTGACGCTCTTTTCGTTCGGGCTGCTGGCCGATCAACTGGCGACGCTCATACGTAGGAAATAGGGCTCCGCGTGTCTCTGATCTCTGCGTGGGCCGAGCCGATAGGAAAGAGCCGAATGAAAAAGGAGCCCGCCCGTGAGGTTGACGCCAGCACGCCCGTGAGCAGCCGGGACAGCAACGGGCCGGACGACGCCACTGGGCGCGACGCGGACGCCTCGCCGCCGAGACGATGGTTCCACGTCCCGGCGTTGTTGTTCGGCGCGACCGGCCTCAGGCCGTACAGGGCTGTGACCTGGCGGAAGTGGATCGCAGCGTGGACGATCTGGATCCTCTTGACGGCTCTGATCCTCGCCCGCGACGCCCGATACGCCGGCGGAATTGACAGTGTTCCCGCAGATCTCGACCGAGCGTACGCAATAGTCGGACAGGATAGTGCCGACACGCCGAACATCCTCGCGTTCATAGTCGCATCGGAGCACCCCCAGAACTTCGCCGGTGACGGGCTGTTGTCAGACCCGAAGCGGTTCGCCTTCTACACGCCTTTTCATCGTTGGCTGATTCGGTTTCTCGCCGGCACAAGTGATCAACCCATCGTGGGGATGTGGCTCCTGGCGTTGCTGCTGCAGCCGATCGCGTTCTATACCCACTTCCGGCTGTTCTATTATCTGAGTAGCCACTATTGGGCCTCGTTGTGCTGCGGCATCGTAGCCGTCGCTCCTTTCTGGCTGGGCTTGATGGGGGACTACTATGGCGTGTGGGGTCTGCGGACGATGGTGCCGCGATCCGTGTTCGTTGCCCTCTATCCTCTGCCGCTGCTGTGGTGCATTCAATTCAGCAATGCATGGGGCGCGATGATCGGTTTCATGGGGCTGGGGGCATTAGTGAACGTGCATCCGGTCAGCGCTCCGACCTTAATCGTTGCTGCCGTGATCGCGTATCTGACTTGCGCTTCACCGTCGCCAGGCCGCCGGATGCTGCGGCTGCTTGCCTTTGCTGCGGGCGTGAGCCTGGCGGCATTGCCTTACGTATTGACGTGGATGCTCAATCGGTCCGGGTCCTGGTCGTCATCCGTACCTTACGAAAAGGTCGCAGAGCTGTTTCAGTATCGCAACCGAGCCTATGGAGACGTGCCTTACGCCATAGGACAGCTATATCTCCTGCTCCGTCAACCGCACATGCTCGCCCTCCTGGCGACCAGTGCAGCAGGCTTGCTGTTGTGGTGGTTGCGTGGGCGACTCAGCACTGCATGGAAGTTCGCGCTGACGGCCTGCGCGGGCACGGTCATGATCTCGTTGCTGCTGGCGGCCGTGCTGGCGTATGAATGCCATACAGCAGGCGTTCCCTCATCCTTCCAGAGTCTGATTCGAGGTGTGCGGTTCATTGTGCCCTTGATTCTGCTGGGACAGCTAGCACTGTTGGGGCTCGCAGTAGAGATCATCGACTCGGCGTCCTCGTGGCGCGGGGGGCGTGCGGGCAGGTTGATCGGGTGCGCGGCGGCGCTGCTGCTCGTGCCGGGCGCGCTGTATTGGTCGTGGCGGCCGCGGAGCACGCCCCGGAAGGTCTGGGCACAGGACTGGGCGGACCTCGGCACATACTGGTTCGGCGCCTCGTCTGCAGCCGCCAGAGACGTGGCGGACGCGTACCGATGGATTCGAGCACACACGGAGCCACAGGCACGCTTCCTCGGCGATCGCACGGTCCGCGCGGCCTGCGCCAGGTCGGTAGTAATCGATCCACTCGACGTGCACGTGCTGCTCTATAGCGACCCTCGCGCCGCGGTCGAGTGGCAGGACCGAGTCAGAGGGTTGCAGTCGGTCCGCGAGTTCGCACGGGCGCATGGGCCAGCCAGGGCGTTGGCGCCATTGCTGTGCCTGGCGGATAAGCTTGGCGCCGACTACGGGTGCGACCGGTCTGCACCGAGTGAACCGTTCCGTGGGTGGGTCTTGTTCAGCAACGCTCACTACGCCATCTATGATGTCCGTGACGGCCCGAAATGGTTCGATCAGGGCAACTACGCGCTCTGGCGCGACTGGACAACGCGTGCCGCGGAGGATTACGCCCGCCGAAAACAGCCTCCCAGCCCTGCCAGGCCATGCCTTTGGATATCGAACAGTCTGCCTATGGCGCGCGCCGTGGCCGAGGTCCTGCCGGACGCCCAAGGCGTGTACACATACGTGCCCGATTCAGGGCGGCTATACTATACAAGGGGACCCGACGCGCACGATTCCAGCGAGATGTCGGTGGCGGCAGTGCCTCAGAGTGAGGCAACGGGCGGGCGGCTGCTGGCTCTGATGGCTGGACACCGCAAGTGCCGCGGGCGCGTACCTGTTACGTTGATCTGGCAGGATCCTGCTCCGCCACAGGTACGCAGCGGCGAGCCGGTGTCTCGACCGGGCGAGCTGCCGGACCCGCAAGCAGATCGCTATAGCGTTCTGATGCACGGCGAGGCGGCCGAGATCCACGCCACGTGGCAAGCGTTCGAAACAACGTGGTCGCTCGCCCAGGCGAGCCAGCCAGGTCGGCCGACGCGAACGGCAGCGTCAAGGCCGGCCAGGCCGGGGTCCGAGCGATGAAGGTGCTACTGATCGCCCCTCCGGACGAGAACACGTTGGTGCTGGCCACGCCTGCACCGGTCAACAAGGGCATGGGTAAGTACCCCCCCTTGGGGTTGATGTACGTTGCCGCCGCCTGTCGCCGCGACACCGGTGCCCAGGTAGCCCTGATCGATGCGATCGCCGAGGGACTCTCGTACCCCGCACTGGCCGGGCGGATCAAGGCGTTCGCCCCGGACATCGTCGGCATCCAAGCCATGACGTTCACGCTGATCGACGCGTCTCGCACGGCCCAGGTTGTCAAGCAAGCGGCGCCGTCAGCCTTGGTGGTAGTCGGCGGGCCCCACGCCGCGCTGTACCCGCTCGAAACGCTCAAGCTGCCGAACGTGGACGTAGTGGTCGTCGGAGAGGGCGAAATGTCCTTCCCGCGACTGGTTGGTGCGGTGCAGACGGGGGAGCCGCTGGACAACATTGCCGGCCTGTGCTTTCGGCGTGACGGACAGACGGTGTTGAACGAGCGCCCCCTGTTGATCGATGACCTCGATTCCCTGCCTTACCCAGCGCGCGATTTGGTGCCCACAGAGGTGTACCAATCGGTTCTGTCGGACCACACCGAGCGCAAGATGACGACGATCATGGGCAGTCGGGGCTGCCCTATGCGATGCATCTTCTGCGACAGGCCGCAGTTCGGCAAGACGTTCCGGCAGCGATCCGTAGAGAATATCCTCGACGAGATGCAGGAGTGCGTGGATCGGTTCAATATCCGCGAATTCGTGTTCTATGACGACACATTCAGCCTCAGCCGTCGGTGGGTCCGCCGGTTCGTCGGGGGTCTGATGGATCGCAAGCTCGACGTCGCCTATGACGTACGCATCCGGGTCGATATTCTGGAGGAAGATTGCCTCGACCGGCTAGCCCGGTCGGGCTGTCGGCGGATCCATGTGGGCGTCGAATCCGGCGACGAGCAAGTTCTTGAGATCATCCGCAAGGGCATCGACATCGCTACGGTTCGGCGCGTCGTGCATCGGGCCGGCCATCTCGGGGTCGAGACGCTCGGGTACTTCATGCTCGGTCTGCCCGGCGAGCGGGAGGCCCAAGCCCGACGCAGCCTCGATCTGGCTCTGAGCCTGCCGTTCGACTACGTCCAGTTCGCCATCACCTGCCCGTTTCCCGGAACGCATTTGTACAAAATGGCCATGGAGCGAGGCATCTGCCGAGGGGACGTCTGGCGCCAGTATGCCGCCGACCCGCGACCGGACTTTGTTGCGCCTGCCTGGACGGAATACTTCACGCGCGAGCAGCTGTGGGAGTTGGCCCGGCGAAGCTATCGCGAGTTCTATTTCCGCCCGCGCTACCTCCTGCGCCGCCTCGGCGCGGTCTCATCCGGCGCCGATTTTGCCAAGAAGGCGCGCACGGGCTTGGCGATGCTGCAGTGGAGCTGGCAGCGGAACGCCGCAGAGCTCTCCCTCGCGTAATGCCGGTTGGCTTTCCAAAAGACGCGTGAGGCCGGCGTCTTCGCCGAGCTTTCTCGATCAGACTGCCGTTCGTTCCCGGCAAGCCGCTCGCGTCTCAGCCGGTGCCGCCGACAGTGCCCTCTGAACCTTGGCTACTGCTTCGACGATATCGTCCATGTCCCGTCGATCACCCAGCAGCATCGAGTGCCCCAGCCAGGCGCTGCTCTCGCAGACCGCTTGAGCGTTGGGACACTCACAGACGCGAATCGCTTGGGGGTACTTGCCGCGCAGATGTGCCAAAGCGGGTTGCTGCGAAAGGGTGGCGGTGTAGCCTTCCCAACAGGGCACGCCCTCGGCAGAGATCGCCTGAACGATCTGGCGGCGAGGGTGGCCGCCAAAGGATCGGGTATCCAGGAGCATGCAGTAGAGGTGATAGCCGTGTCGTGTAGCCCAGGGCATCACGCGCGGCGGCGCGACACCCGGGATTCGTGAAAGCTCATGTGCCAGATACCGTCCGTTCTCGTTGCGGCGCTGTGTCTCGGCGTCGAGGCGCTCCAGACGCACCAGCAGGAGCTCAGCCAGGTACTCGCTTGGCCGATAGTTCCAGCCCAGCCGGGGATATTCCCATCGCGCGCCCTCAGGCTCCCTTCCGACGTCCATGAACCCGACGATCCTGGCGTCGATCTCGGCGTTGTTGGTCGTGACGGCTCCGCCTTCGCCACAGGTCAGATTCTTCGACGACTGGAAGCTGAACGCTCCCGCGTCGCCCAACGAGCCGACGGGCTTGCCCCCGCACTGGGCGCCGTGCGCCTGAGCACAATCTTCGATCACGGGAAGGCCATGCCGGGCGGCGATCTTGAGGATCTCGGGCATGTTGGCGGGATGGCCGCCCAGATGCACGACCAGGATCGCGCTGGTGACGCCGGGGCGGATGGCCGCCTCCAGCGCTGCCGGATCGATGGTAAAGCTCTCCCGGTCAATATCCACCAGCGCCAATGAGCATCGCCGATCCAGCGGGGCGCTGGCCGTTGCGATAAAGGTGTAGTCCGGGATGATCACCTCACCGCCTTCTTGAAGCCCGTCGAGATCGAGCACAGCGGCGACGGCGGCAGCGATCGCGTCGGTCCCGTGTGGCAGGAGCCGAGCGTACTTCGTTCCGCAGAACTGGGCGAACCGCTGGGAGAACCCCTTGGACCTCGGCTCGGGTAGGCCCTCGACGGCGGAAAGGTACACTTGGCGCAAGCGTGGCTCGATCCGTTCGCGCCACTGCTGTTCGGTCACGATCGGCCACGTCGGCCACGGTCTGGCCTTCAGATCGCGCACGGCAGTTCCGCCATGAATGGCTAGCTTATCCGCGGAACTCATCGGGCTTCCTCCTGTTCGGTCAGTCGTAAGGCCATTATAGTGGAAGCGGGTGCGTCGCGAAGTGACATTCGTGGGAGGCGGAAAATGCTTGCCGGGGCTGCTCGCGTCGAGATCACGCCGGAATATGCTGTCGAATTGGCCGGGTACTTCGGCCGCCAACAACCCGCGACCGGCGTGCACGATCCGGTCTTCGTGCGGGCCATCGTTCTTGACAACGAGGCCGGCTCGCCCGTCCCGGAGACGAACTCTGAGCTAGCTGGGCCACGCACGAGAGCGGCCATCGTCATCTTCGACCTGTGCGAGCTGGCACAGTCTAGTGCCGAGCGCATCCGCCAGCGACTGGCGACCGCCTTCGACCTGCCGCCTGAGGGCGTAATGATCTGTTGCACGCACACGCATTCGGCCCCGTCCGCCTATCCATTCAGAGGTGGGGGCAGGCCCGACGCGCGTTTCCTGGCCGATCTGGCAGACAAGGCCGAGCGGTGTGTTTCGCGGGCATGTGCTGCGCTGGAACCGGCACGATTCGGCGTGGCCACCGGAACGCTGCATATCGCGCACAATCGCCGAGCCAACCTGCGGACCACACGTCAGCCGATCAGCAGCTTGGCCCAACCGATAGACGACCAGCCGTACGATCCAGCCCACCGGATGCTGGTAATCCGCGACGACCGGGACGAGCCCGTCGCTGTTCTTCTAAGCCATAGTTGCCATCCCGTCTGCTTCGGCGGCGAGAGCCGACTGATCAGCGGCGATTACTGCGGTCTGGCGTGCCAGCAGCTGGAGGACCTGCTAGGCGGCAAAGCTGTGGTGGCGTTCCTATGCGGCGCGGCTGGCGACATAAACCCGCGACCTGAGTTCCGCACCGGACACGACGGAGCCGTTGCCGCCGCGCGAGCGATGTGCCGGGAGACCGAGAGGCTGTTGGCTTTGATCGACTGCCGGCCGTCAGACCGGCTTGGTTCCGCGTTCGCTGTCAAGCCGCTGCCTACGGGCGACGACGCCGACGGTTGCCGGGTCCGGCTGGAAGCGCTGCAAGCGCAGATGGACGGGTTGGCAGAATCACCTGAGCAGCAGGCCCGCACACGCCTTCTGGCGGTCCAGCGAGACCACTTCGCCGAGCTGTACGCCATGGTGCAGGCTGGTCGGTATCCTGAGTCGCTTCCGGCGGTCGTTCAACGGCTCCGCCTCGGCCCGATCGAGCTTGTCGCCCTTTCGGGAGAGGTCTTCGTAGAGATCGGGCAGATGATCCAAGACGCCTCAGGCAGGGATCAACTGTGGGTCATCGGCTGCAGCAACGGCGGGTTCGGTTATGTACCGACGCGCGAGGCATTCGCCGAAGGCGGGTACGAACCAGAGGAGTCCTGCTGGTTCTACGGCCAGCCGGCGCTGGCGCCGGGCGCCGGCGAGCGCCTGGCCGAGGCGGCCGTCGAGCTCGTCCACGGCGGCTGACGGCAGTTCGTTTGCCGGGAACTCTATTCATTCTCCAAGACCTGCATCCGCTTGACGAGCCTGCGGCAGTGGACGTAATGCCCGACTTCACGGGCGCTGACCCTGGCCAGGAACAGACCGGCGGCTCCGAACAGGACCCCGCAGACCAACATGAACCACTGCCAGCCGTGCACCAGAAAGTAATAGACCGTCAGAGCCGATAGCGTCAGCCCGATGGCAGAGGCCATGATGTCCCCCCATGGCAGAACGAGGGACTCCGGCACGAGTATGTTTTTCATCTCACGGACACGTCCGTCATAGCCACCCCCACACTCGGGACACCGGCCGACTCTAGGCAAGGTCTTCAGATTGTAGCCGCAGCTGCCGCAGAACGTGGACGTTTCGAACCACCGCGACGTTCCGTCCGCGTGCAGCCGGAATTGCGGATCGTCATCGTCGTACGAGACCGTCATTGGATTCCTGCATCGTCCGATGTGAGCCGACCCATTGGCAACGAGCGCCGCTATTCGGCAAAGAGCGCTTCGACAAAAATCCTGGGCTCGAACGGCGCGATGTCAGCCGGCGTCTCGCCGAGACCGACAAACTTGACGGGCACGTCGAGTTGATCGCGGATTCCGATCACGATCCCCCCCTTTGCCGAACCGTCCAGCTTGGTCAGAAACACGCCAGTGATTCTCACGTGCTCGCCGAAGATCTTTGCCTGATTGATCGCGTTCTGGCCTGTAGTCGAGTCGAGGGTCAGGAGCACCTCGTGTGGAGCACCGGGGATCTTCCTCTCGACAACCCGTTGAATCTTGCCCAACTCCCGCATCAGGTGATCCTGCGTGTGGAGTCTTCCGGCCGTATCGACCACCAGCACGTCGGCAGACCGCGAGACTGCAGCTTCGCACGCGTCGTACGCGACGGCGCCCGGATCTCCCCCTTCGTGATGCTTGACGATCTGCACGCCGGTGCGCTCGCACCAGATGGTAAGCTGCTCTACAGCAGCAGCCCGGTACGTATCGCAGGCCGCCACGATGACGCTCTTGCCTTGATCGGCAAGGTACTTGCCGAGCTTGGCGATGGCCGTAGTCTTGCCCGAGCCGTTCACACCCGTCACCAGGATCACCGTGGGCGGGGAGTCCGCGAGATTCAGCTTCCGATCGGCCTCCGGCCAATAGGCAATGATCTTCTCTTTAAGGAACGGGACGATTTCCTGCGATTCGCTGATGCGCCCTGCCTGCCACGCTTCGCGGACCTGTTCAATTAGCCTGGCCGTCGTGGTTGGGCCCATGTCGTCGGCCAACATGATCTCTTCCAGTTGCTCGAGCAGCTGCTCATCAATGCGCTTGCCGAACGGAAGAACGGCTCTGAAGCCGGTGCTGATCTTGGCCCGTGTTTTGGAAAGCCCTTGCTTGAACCGGTCGAAAAGTCCCATTCCTTACACCTACCTGGTGGCGCCGTCTCCGGCGAGCAATGCTCGCGCCTACCCGTCACTCGCCCCGTCGTCACAGTCGGTTGCGGACAACGACTACCGGCATTGAGTCTGCGCCAGTACCTTTCTCATCAATACGGTGTCAGTACTGTGATCCGGGAAAACGACATCCCTTCGGGCTGCCACTTCGTACCCGGCCGATTCGTAGTAGGGGGGAAGGAAACCCGAGCCATGATGGCAGTCGTGATACACTTGCGTCGCTCCCGCCGCACACAAGTGCTTTTCCGCTTCCGCCAGAGTGAGCGCTCCGAGCTTCTGCCCCTTGAATCCCCGCGCCGAAGCCATGGTCGCGAGCCACACAAATCCCTCCTCCGGGAGATGCTCTTTCCAATAACTCGGTCCGCGTGTCATCAAAGAGACTACGACCCCAAGTTGGCCCTGAACGAATAGCCGGTAGTTCTCGCCTCTCAAGTGACGGTCTTGGTAAACGCGCCTTGGAAGCGGCTGAAGCCACTGCTTGATTCCTTTTTTCGAGCAACCACTCGACGGCGGAGCGGACAATCGAATACGCCGCGTCGAATTCGTTGGGTTGCAGTTTCCGAAATACGTACGCCACCTGCCGGATCCTTTGATGGTGTGACCATGCTGTGCCCCCGCGCATCGGGTGCCGCTGTACGCAGGGCTTGGCCGCGGCCCCGCGACTCATTCAGTTCCCCATGCGCCGGATGCTTACGTCCTGCTTTCTTCGGCGACGAGCCCTGACGCCACTAGCGCAGTGTGTCCGGAGTTTGCGCGGAGCCCTTGTGCCAGATTGCATCAA
>CAYGAN010000017.1:25874-36160 GCA_964347585.1 uncultured Planctomycetales bacterium
CCGTTGACAAAAGCGGGTGACTCAGCCGAGCCGAACTCTTTGGCCAATTCGATGGCTTCGTCGATGGCGACCTTGGGCGGTGGCTCGTCACTGTCCAGAAGCTCGAAAAGCGCCAGCCGGATGATGTTCCGGTCCACCGGAGCCATCCGCTGCAGGTCCCAGTGCTCCGAGACCCCCCCAATCATGCGGTCGTAACGTCCCCGCTGTACCCACGTGCCATGGACCAACTCTCTGGCCCGCCCGATCGTGTCCTCGGCCTCGGCATTCTCGGCCAGAAACGCTTCCAACTGGTCCAGGAAGCTGGTGCCCTGGACGTCGAGCTGAAACAGCGCCTGAAGGGCCAGCCGGCGTGCTTGACGGCGTCGCGTTTCCACCTTGGATGCTGCTTAGGGCTTCTTGCCCGGCTTCATCTGGGAAAACAGGTTCGTCATCTCGATGGCCGCTATAGCGGCGTCCGCACCCTTGTTGCCCTCCTTCGTCCCCGCGCGCTCGATGGCCTGCTCAATCGTGTCGGCCGTGATCACGCCGAAGATCGTCGGCACCTGCGTCTCCAACCCCACGGCCGCCACGCCCTTGGCGACCTCCGCGGCGACGTATTCAAAGTGCGGCGTGTGGCCTCGGACGACGCAGCCCAGACAGATCACTGCGTCAAACCGCCCGCTGGATGCCAGCCTCTTGGCCGTCGCGGGGATCTCCCACGAGCCGGGCACCCACACCTCAGTGATTTGGTCGTCCGCACAGCCATGACGCTGCAGTGCGTCAATCGCCCCGGCCAGCAGCCGCGAAGTGATGAACTCGTTGAAGCGACTGACGACGATCCCAAACCGCTGCTTCGATACGATCAGCTTGCCTGCTAGCCGCTTTACCATAATGCATCTCTCCGCAACGATCCGAGCAGCGCAAACGCCACAACTCACTCGCCCGCTTTGACTTTGGCTTGGATGCGATTGAGCTTGATATCGACGATCTCCAGGATCTTCTCCCAGTCGCCTTCGATAAGGTGCTCGGCGAGCTGCTCGGCCGACATCTTGGCCACGATCCTGTACGTGGCAATGCCTCTGGTGAGCCGCGGCCCGTTTATCTTCTCGATGCCCTTGATCTTCGCCACAGCCTTCTTGAGCTTGAGCGCCGGACCGGCCTTGATACCCTCGATCTCCAGGCGGATCTCCCCGCCGGCGGTGATCTGCGTGGCCCACT
The DNA here is from genome assembly GCA_964347585.1 of uncultured Planctomycetales bacterium. Classification (GTDB taxonomy): domain Bacteria; phylum Planctomycetota; class Phycisphaerae; order UBA1845; family CAYGAN01; genus CAYGAN01. The sequence goes on from CAYGAN010000017.1 coordinate 27,072, forward strand.
TGACCATGACCGTCTCGTAAAGCTTATCGACAATCTTGCTGCCGGCAGCGCCGAGGGCGACCTTGGCTGCCTGCGGGCTGTGCGTCACGTGACCCCGCGCACCCCGGCGGGTCAGGGGGACCGACTCGCTCGCCAACAGACCAGCCGTGTCCGTGTAGTATGCCTTCGCCATCGCGTCACAGTTGTAGAACGCGACCTCGACCCCATAGAGGTCCTCCTTGCCCGCGGCGTTGGCGTTGCTGTGCCCGCGGATGAAAAGCTGGCAATCGAAGTCTTTGGCCAGCGCCTGAACCTTGGCCACGTTGTCTTCGCTCGCGGCGTCCGCGGACTCTTTCTTGGTGATCGCTTCGATCTGCTTGCGGGCGTACACGTCGAAGCCGCTCTTGACGAGTCGCTCTTCAATCTTGGACTCGAGGATGCTGCTCGAGTCAAGTTCGCCGTCGATCTTCTCGTCAATCCACACCATGACCTTCGGGCGCCCGATCTGATCGAGAACGTTCTGCACCTCACCCCAAGCTGTGGCAATGGCCTTTTTGCTGATCTTGGCCTTGATCGTAACGTACCACGTACCGCCGACACCTTCCTCGGGCCCTTTGAGGACCTCATAGTCCTTCACGATACCCACGGCCCGCGTAACAATGGTGTCCTTGATTAGCTGAAAGTTCTCGACCTGACTGCGCGCGTAGATCTCGGTCTTACCTCCCTCCTCAAGCGCCTTACGCAGGGCGTTTTTGAGGCAACTATCCTTGTCCCAGCCCTCGCCGGTGACCGTCTTCTCGACGACATCCGGGTCTGCAGCCATCGCCGCATAGGTGGGCCAGGCGGCCATCAGGCAGCCCAGCGCTAACGTCGATCGGGTCATCACCTTGCACCTCACTTTGCGCACGCCGTTTGTGAACCCCCAGATTGTCCCGACTTGCGTGGATTAATCAAGCTTCTTGGAGCGCCTTGGTGGCACAACTGGCAAGAACAGCTCGGCAAAGCGATCGGGGCTATGAGCGTCGCACCGGTCGGACGAATCGAGTATCATCGAGCTAGCAGAGCAACCGGAGTCAGTGTATGAGGTTTGTGGCAGCCCAGGTGGGGGTGCTCTTCGTCTTGACCGCACCCCCCGGATGCGAAGAAGAGATTCCGTCCGACCGGTTGCGACCTCACGTCGCCCTTCTGATCCCGTCGCAAACGGACGCTTTCTTTGCTGCGATCGCGGAGGGCGCACGGGCAGTCGCCCATAAGGCCGCCGTCGCCGTGCTCATCCAGGAGACATCTCAGGGCAGCGAGCAGGCCTACCGCGCCGCGGTTACGGGAGCGCTTGACGGCGGCGCCAACGTGCTGCTGATCTGGGCGACAGACCCGGTGGCTTTGCGACCCGCCCTGCGCATTGCCCGCACCAGAGGGGCGCCGGTCCTGCTGCTCTGCCAGTGCATCGACCAGGTGGCGGGAGCCCAACCGGACCCGGCGATCGCCGCGATGGTCGGGCCGGACGAGGTAGTGACCGCCGCCACTTGCGCCAGCCACGTCGTCGCTGCCGCCGCGCGAGCGTCCGGGCCCTCTGCCTTGCTCGACGTGGGAATTCTCGTGGGAGGCGAGCTTGGCGCGATCGCCGCGCTCCGGGAAAAAGGTTTCCAGCAAGGAAGGATCATCGGACGGGCAGCCACTCGGCCGCGCCGCGTGGACGTTCAGAGCAACAATCCGTCCGAGGTACGTGCTGTCGTCCGCCGACTACTGAGCGATCATCCGAACCTGGCGTGCGTGCTGTGTACCAGCGACGAACTGGCGATCAGTGCTGTCCGGGCCATCGACGAAGACGGCAAGACCGGCAAGATTCTCGTCGGGGGCATCGGCAACTCGCAGTCAGCTCGTCAAGCGATCCAAGCGGGAAGGATGCTGGCGACGATGGACCTCCAGCCGGCGCTCATCGGGAAGTCCGCCATGGGCGCCGCCCTCAAAGCAGCCACCGGACAAAAGATGTTCGGAAGTATACCCGTCCCCGCGAAGTTGGTCACAAGGGCTACGCTGCCAGCTGAGCCGAAGGCGCCTTCTCAACCGGGCGCGCACAAGAACCAGGGGTAATTGCTGATGGAAAAGCGTCGCTTAGGACAGACCGATCTTCTCGTCACGCCTATCACAATCGGAGCGTGGGCATACGGCTCCAATGCATTCGGTCCAGTTGATGAATCACAGGCCATACGTACGATCCACGCGGCCATCGATGTGGGGATCAACCTAATTGACACGGCTCGCGGCTACGGCGAGTCGGAACGTGTCGTGGGCAAAGCGTTGCAGGAGCGGAAAGACGACATCCTGGTGGCCAGTAAGTGCGGGGCCAAGCCGCAGCAGATCCACCGACAGATCGATGAGGCGTTAGCCCGAACCGGACTCGATCACATTGACCTCTACCAGGTGCACTACCCGAGCCACGAGGTTCCGATCGCTGAGACCATGGGCGCGATGGAAGAAATCAAGCAAGCCGGCAAGATCCGCGCCATCGGCGTCTCCAACTTCTGGGAGTGCCAACTGGAGGACGCCCTGAAGCGCACTCGATTCGACTCCCTCCAACCGCCTTACAACGTGTTCTGGCGCGAAATCGAGCAACACGCCTTGCGTTTCTGCCGCGAGAACAATATCGCTGTCCTGCCCTACAGTCCCCTAGCCCAAGGATTGTTGACAGGAAAGTATCGCCGACGAGAGGACGTTCCCCCGGACGTGCGCTCTCAGAACCTGCTGTTTGCTGATGAAACATTCGACAAGTGCACCCGCGTCCTGATTGCGCTGGACCGTTTGGCCAACAAGTACGGCAAGACACTCGCTCAAGTATCGCTCAACTGGATGCTTCAGCAACCCGGTATCACCAGCGTCATCATCGGCGCCAAGAACCCGGAGCAGGTCCGCGAGAATCTAGGCTGTCTGGGATGGGACCTCGAACCAGGCGACGTGACCGAGATCTCGGATCTCGGTTTACAGGTCAGTGAGACGCTGGATTACTCAGCCAATATGTGGGGCGTCATGCCCAAGCGGCCCGCCTAGTGCCTGCTGTCTGCAGCCTCCTTGTTGGCCAGATACCATTGCACCGTCTCTGACAGTCCTCGCTCCAAGGACCACGTCGGAAACCATCTGAGCTTTTCTTTCATCCTGGCAACATCCAACACCTTCCTCATTGCGCCGTTAGGCTTCGTCGTGTCCCACTCGATTTCGCCGCCAAAGCCAGTTAACCGTGCTATCAGCTCCGCCAGCTCCTTTATCGACGTACCCACGCCAGTACCAACGTTGACCGGCCCCAAGTCGTGCTCTGCCGCAATCGCCTGGATTATCGCGTTTGCGGCATCTTTAACGTACAGAAAGTCCCTGACCGGCGACCCATCACCCCAGAGGACTACCTTGTCCCTTGCGTCGGTGAACTTCTTAATAAGCGCTGAAACGACGTGTGATCGGTATTCCGTAAAGACATCATACGGTCCGTACAAATTCGTCAAGATCAAGTGATTTGACCGGATGCCATGCTGCCTGTAATACGCTCCCTGTGCGACAAGCTGCATCTTCTTACTGAATCCGTAAGCCTCGACGGTCTCGTGCATCCTGCCGTTCCAAAGATCCGTTTCCTTCAGATCTCCCTCCAAATACCCCGGGTAGGCGCACGCTGAGCCGATCGGCACGACCTTCCCAACGCGGTAGTCCTTGGCAATCTCAAAGACGTTGACGGCCATCCGCGCATTCCTGGAGAAAATCGTCGCCGGTTCAGCCTGGTTGATGCCGATCCCACCATAATGCGCCGCCGAGTGGACAATCACATCCACCGAGCCCGCCTCGCTCAACACGTTCTGCATATACGACGAAACGCCGTCAAGCGTTTCCACATTGAACTCGGAACTCCTCGGAGCCAGTACCTCGTGGCCTGCCTCCTTTGCGGCGGCAACAATATGCCTGCCGAGAAACCCTGACCCTCCAACTATCAGAGCCCTCATCAAACATTCCTCCACTCATTCGTGATTCGTATATGTCGCAGAACCTTGATTAGCTCCGCGACTCCCTCGTCGAGGCTGATCCCTGCGCGGAACCCGAGCTGGTTTATCTTATCGTAACTCACCTCGTAGTCCCTTTTGTCCAGGTCCTCGCCAAGGTCGGCCTCGTGCAGGTAGTAATCTACGTGCCTTCGGATGATCCGTGCGACGTCGCGCTTGGTGTAGTTCATGGTGCGATCGCCGACATTGAAAGCTTCGCCGCCCATTTGGTCATACCGGTCAATGGCTAACAGGTAGCTGTTGGCGGCATCCATGACGTGAAGAAACGTCCTGCGGAAATGTCCTTCGTACAGAACGATCTGCTTGTTGTGCAGTGCGCTATAGACAAAATCGTTAATGAGAAGATCGAGCCTCAACCTCGGGGACACGCCAAAGACGGTGGCGAACCGCAGCGCAACGCCTCCCGCCTGGGTGACCATCTTCTCCGCCTCCCATTTGGTTGAACCGTAGAGGGTCAGTGGGTCTATTGGCGTCTCCTCAGTGCAGATTCCTTCCACCTTTCCGTACGTGGAGCCTGTCGAGGCGAAAATGAACCGTTGTTCGCCAAGCTGATCGACAATATTCCTCGTGGCGCCCACGTTGGTGGATACGGCCCTATCATGATCGGCAGCGCAGGCTGGATAACCGACAATGGCAGCCAAGTGAAGTATGATATCGCACGGACTCATCGCTGAGCCAACCGCACTCCTGTCCCTCACGTCGCCGGTGATGATCTCCAGACGTGGATGGGAGGCAAAGTGCAGGATCGGCCTTATGCCCCACACGAAGCTGTCGAACAGCACCACGTGATGTCCCTTTTGCAGAAGCATGGGTACCAGCAGGGAGCCTATGTATCCAGCCCCCCCCGTAACGAGGATCTTCATACCGGGGCTCCTTTCGTCGGCCTGCGCTCGCTTCGCAACATCGAATACAGTTCACGCATGCCCGGGCCGCGTTACTGCAACCTAGCATTCGTGTACGTCGCACGTGGAGCGCGCTTCAACATCGAATCTTACATAGTACAACCGCGCACAACCCGCGCCAGAAGCGGGAATCTCGGAGCCAACGGGACCAGGCCCGGCGCGAGCAGTAAGGTACACGCATGTCGGGCTCGGCGCTACCGACGAGCCTCCTGCAAAGGCTGGTCCGCCTGGCGCAAGCCGCCGCGCCTGGCTCGGTCGAGCGCTGGGAGGACCTGCTCCAGCCGAACGGCCGGTGGGAGCTCGGCCAGCATGCTCAGCACAAACGTCGTCGCGTTGGCCCGATTCAGAGAGCCGTGCGTACTGACCGCGCCGCCGATAGCAAGATCAAACAGCTTGGACCCGTGGGCATACCCGTCCCGCAGTGAGACGATCAGGTCAGGTGGCCAGCGCACCAGCTCATGAAACGCCAGCCATATTCGCGACAGTGGATCGGGATAAACGTGCGCGACGGTTGCCTCAAACAACGCGCGGTCGTCGATGTACCCGTCGGGGGTGATCTTTCCCCGATCGCCGAGCTGCTCGATGATCCGGGCCAGTGCCAGCGGATCTGCGTCGCGGGCCTCGTAACGATACCTGCCGTCCCTATAGCCGACCCGAGCCTCGCCCTGGGCATTGCGCACAACCACCCAATCGCCCTGCGGATAACAGGCCAAGTCAATGGCTCGGTGTTCCAGCAGTGCGGCGCTCACGCCCGCCGGATCGCTGGTGTACAGTGCCGCGTAGGTCACCAGGCCGTATTCGACGATCACCACATCCCGTGGTCCGTCGAGCCGCTTGGTCACGCGGTAGCCGGCGTTGGCGAGGCGCTGCTTGAACGAGACTCGCCGACAAGGGGTCAGGTTGTGGCCGTGATCCGCGAAGAGGCTGATCTTGACCTTCCCCCGCCGCTCGTGCACAAGCTGCTCGCACAGTCGGTCGATCGTGGCCAGATACTCCCGAATCGCCCGGGACCCGCCGCGCGTACCAAGCCCGGCCGTAGCCACTGTGTAAGCGACCACCTGTCCCCCCTGGGCCTTGCGAAATGTCGCCAACATCCCCTCAAGCTCTTGCGAGAAGACAAAACGAGGGTTGAGGTACGCATTTGCATCCAGCCAAAACGAGCACCGGTAGTTGACACTCTTGACCCAAGGGGCATTCTGCATGCTCAGGTACACGGCATTGCCGTCGCTCAGGCGGTTGCCGGCGCGATCGAAGTACAAGGACTCACACGCGAGCGGCGGCCCCACATGGAAAGCCCGCGCCAGAGCCAGATCGGTCATGCTTGGAAAACAGCTAATCAGTCGGCTGGGTGGATGGAACAAGCGGAACCTGCCCTCCTCGTACAGCTGGGCGACCAACTCGAAAGGAACCCCGTCCAGCACGATGATGAGGTGTGGGCACTCGGCGGGCGCGATAGCATCCAACTCCACCGTAGCGTCCGGTTCGCCGTCCTTGTTGTCATCGTACCGGATGACAGTCTTGCGGCCAGCTGGGTCCTGCTGTTGCCAGTAGTCGGCTTTGCCATCACGGTTCACGTCGAAGCCGAGAGACCCGCTGCCGACCTGATCGCCAATGCGCATCGAAGAGACGGGGAAGTTCGGCACGGGCGTGCAGCCAAATAGTGCGGCCATCAGTGTCGCCAAGACGGCAGCTGCAACCCGATTGGCAGCAACCGCGCCGACAGCCCAGAATATCGACTGGCGCTCTTCCATGTGTGATATGGCCTCGCGCAGCACTTCAACGACACGCCTGATCCATGGGGCGCTGCCTGCTCCACGTGACCGGCGGCCAAGAGCCACTGCCTGATTCCGTATCAGGCAGGATGAGGATAACCACCTCGGGCGCTGGACGAAAGGGCAGCATGGGCGATTCTCGGCCGTAGCAGCCACGCGGCCGGTTCTTCGGACTGACCGCGTGCCCGGCCCGCCTTCGAGCACCTCCTCTCTGTGTACGACCGAGTACCGGCCAAGCCGGCATCACCCAGATAGGCAATGTCCCGGGCTGGCTTCGTGGTCAGCGCGGTGCACGAGGCACTGTCAAACCGGCGTCGGCGAAATCGCACAAATTTGATCCTATTTAGCTTGATTCCCGCTAATCCCGCGCCTAATGTCGCACGAGGGCATGGATGAACTCCCCAACGTTACGGGCCGGTCGAGTCAGGACTCTGTAATTAGGACACTGGAGACAATCATGCCACACGAACTTCCACCGCTTCCGTACGGATATAACGCGCTCGAGCCGCACATCGACGAGGCGACGATGCGTCTGCATCATGATAAGCATCATGCCACTTACGTCGCGGGGCTGAACGCCGCCGAGGAGAAGCTCGCCACGGCGCGCGCGAAAGGCGATTTCGCCGCCGTCGCAGCATTGGAACGAGCGATAGCCTTCCACGGCAGTGGGCATGCCAATCACTGCCTGTTCTGGGAGAACATGTGTCCTGACGGCGGGGGCGAGCCCTCAGGCGCCTTGATTGAGCGAATCAGCGAGGACTTCGGCGATTTCGAGCGGTTCAAGCACCAGTTCACGCAGGCCGCCACAACCATCGAGGGCAACGGCTGGGCAGTGTTGGTCTGGCACCCAAGCCTTGGGAGGTTCTACACGTTGGGCGTGCTTAACCACCAGAATCTCTGGCTGGCGGGCTCCATCCCGTTGTTGCTGCTGGACGTCTGGGAGCACGCGTACTATCTGAAGTACCAGAATCGCCGAGCCGACTACATCGCAGCCTGGTGGAACGTGGTCAATTGGCGGGACGTCGAGGCCCGATTCGCCAAAGTGACGGCGGCAATCGAGGCGGCTTCTTTCATCTAGCGGCGGCGCTTGCCACTGAGGGGGCACGGCTGCGCCGTGCCGAGTTGTTTCCTTCTGCTTGCACCGGAAGGCGGCGGGAACGGTGTTGGCGCACACGATAACCGGTCGCGCACCCGACGCTTCGTCCGCCACCTGTACCACAATGCAGTTGCACATCGGCTTCGGCAGAGCTATACATTCCAATAAGATCCTGTGCCGACCACGAGTTTTACCGCTGAGCAGGTAAGCAAGAGCCTGGTCGTCCATCGCGTCGGCCGGCATGTGGAAGTACTGCGTGAGGTAAGCAGCATGACGTGGTCCTGCGCGCCGCGGATGATCCTAACAACGACGGGTTGGTGGTTTTTGCGGATTACCAGACGGCTGGCCGGGGCCGCCTGGGGCGTTCATGGCTGTCGCCGCGAGGCGCAAGCATTCTTTGTAGCACACTGCTCGTGCAGCGCGATGATCCGGGCTCCGGCTGCCGCATTGTCCTCTTGGCCGCGGTCGCTGCTTGCGAGGCCGTCCGCCAAGCCACGAACGTGACCCCGGCTATCCGGTGGCCCAACGACCTGATCGTCGCCAACCGCAAGCTCGGCGGGATACTCGTCGAGTCGCACGCCGTCGCAAGGGGGCAGCGGGCGTTCGTCGTAGGCGTCGGGATCAACTGTGTTCAGCAGCGTGGCCATTTCTTGCCGGAGCTCCAGCAGATCGCAACGTCGCTGGAGTTGGAGAGTGACTCTCCGATAGATCGGCTGGCATTGGCGAGGCGTCTAGTGGCCGAGCTCGACCACTATCTCGGGCAGCCCGACCGAATCAACGACGCGACCTTGAAGCAAGCATGGCTGGACTGGGCCGAGCCTATGGGTCGGCGAGTCCGAGTGCGCCAAGAGGGCGAAGAGTTCACCGGGGTGACAGTGGATATCGACCCGGCCAACGGCTTGATCATCCAACTGGACGAGGGTGCCAGGTGCTTGTTCGATCCTGTGACGAGCACGCTGCTCTGAGCAACGGGGAAGTCGAGGCGCACGCCGCGAGTCGTGATCTTCAAGAGAGCCAATTCGTGACTACGATCTCCCTGCAAGATCTGAATGACTCCGACATGAAGCCCGATCGTGTTGTCGGCTTGTCTCTTTTCCTGACAGCCTTATTGATCGGCGCCGGCGCCGCAATGCAGTTGGCCGGAGCGCTACTCGTCTTCCATGGCATCTACGACCCTATGCCCTATACCTGGTCGATGGTCTCAGCGATTTCACTGTTAGCAGCAGCGCTAGGGCCGTGGGTACCTCAACAGGTTGTCTTACGCTTTCTACGAGGCATCTGGAAAAGAATTGCGGGAGGAGGC
>CAYGAN010000017.1:36194-40434 GCA_964347585.1 uncultured Planctomycetales bacterium
TTAATTGCTGCTGCATCACTGACAGCCGGATGCGCGACCGTTGTCGGGCTGCCTCTGGCCGGCCTCGTGGCGCGACTCCACAGTTGGCTGCTGGCAAGCTTCCTCTGGGCTTCCGCCACTCTGGATGCGGTCGAGATACTGCTCGTCGTGGTCGTCGTGTTCGTGCCATGGGTTCTAATAGGACTGCTACTGGCATGTTTGTATGCGGCGGCCGTTGCGGAGCAGGGCCACAACTCGCAGCACTGGTTAGCCGCCGCTGGATTGCTGGCGGGCTTATCTGTCGGCGCTCTCGTGCCTGCCTACCCGACACGCAGGCCTCTGGATGCCTCGCAGGTCATCTTGCTCGCCGCGCTGCCTCTTTTTGTGCTGGCGGTTGCAGCCGTCATGACGGCCGGCAGACTAGAACGCAGGCCTCGCCCTCAATCATCTCAAGCCGTTCTGCACGCGCCCGTCACGGAGCAAGGCGCCTGGCCGATCGTCCTCGCGCTGCTGGCGTGGGGCGCGGTAGCGGGCACGCTGCTAATCGTTTGGCCGAGGATTCACGACCTGACCCCGCGAATTGCCTCGTTCCTTCAGCTGCCGCTCATCTGCCTGGCTCTTGGGATGCTTGTCGGCGTCTTGGCTGGCAGTCGGCGCGGCTGGCGCCGCAGACACTCCGACTCCGGATGCGGCGTGAGCATGTGGCTTCTCGGCATGTGCAACGCCGTTAGCGTCATATTGGCCGCCGGACTGTATCCCCGACTCTGGGCGGACGGCGGGCTTGCTGGCGGCGAATGGCTCTGGATCGTACTCACAGCGCTGCCAGGATTTGGGCTCGGTTATGCCCTCGTTTACGCCAAGACCGCTATGAGCTTGCGATCCGCAAGTGACTCGCTCGCACACGCGAAGATGATCAGCGCAGCCCTGCTGGGAATGGCTGGCGGCATCCTCTTCGCGGGTCGCTGGGGTGTGACGATGCTCGGATCGCTTGGGCTTCTGGTAGCCGCCTGCCTCCTGGCGCTGGCCGTGGGCGGATTGATGATCATCGCGGACGCTGACCGTCATGCACGCAGGCGAGGCCTGCGATTGGCGATGGTCTTCGCCTCCCTCGGAGCCATGATGGTCCTTTTCCCGCGGGTGGCGCCGCGCTGGCTTCAGCACACGCCGTCGGGGAAAGCTCGCGTGGTCGAGGGACATTGGCTTACAGCCTGGGTCGATCAAGAGCATGTCCGCCAGCCTGTGCAGACCATACCATCACCTCCTGCGCCCAGTAGCCGCGCCGCCGGCCGCGACCGCGCAACCGCCGACCTGGCCCTTCTGGCACTTCGGGCGCGAGCAACGACAGCATGTCTGTTAGGACGCTGGCCTGCCGACCTGAGCCTGTGGTCGCGAGAGGGATTTCAACGTGTAGATGTCTGGCCGTACGACCCTGCGATAATCGGCGCGAGCTGGGGCGGCTCGTTGCAGCACGCGGTGTTCTCGCCGTCGGCACACGATGGAACGATCAAGTTGCCGGCCCTGCGGCTGCTCCGACTCTCGCGGCAACGGTATGACCTGCTTGTCGAGTGGCCGATCGATCCGGGTAGTCCGGCGAGCGCCGACCTATGGACAGTCGAGATGTTTGAGCGCCTGCGCGCCCACCTCGGCCCTGGCGGGCTGGCAGTCTCAGTCGTCCCCTTACAACAGCTTGACCTGGAGAGCGTCGTGCTGATTGCCAATACGTTTGAAGAGGCCTTCGAAGGTAAATGTGCCTGGGCCCTGTTCGAGCCGCCTGGCACCGAGCCGGACTTGTGGCTTCTCGGGTTTCGTCAGCCGAGCCCGCTGCTGGAGATGCCTTCTCCCGACGACGTGTACCTGCGCGGTCCTCGATTGATGGCGGATATGTTTTCCCCAGGCGCTGAAAGGTTAATCCACAGCGCGCGCTCGCGACGACCGATGATCCGTCCATACCTTACCCCGGATTCACCTCAGGCCAAGCACGTGGCGCAATACCTGCGTCAGCGGTCCAACACCGGGATGTAGAGTCCTAGAATAGCGGGGATTCTCCGGCCGCAACGGCTCCGCGCGGCCGACAGCTCGAGCAACGATCACCGGGCCCACTCCCGCGGACATGTCGCAGCTCGGCGGACCTTACTCAAGTGTCCCCCGACGTTTCCCGATCTAGGTCTAGCCGCACGGGCAAATCGGAAGCGGACTGTGCCCCATGTGTACCGCACTGGTCGGGCGCAGATCGCAAGCCGGGCCCGCAGGTGGGACAGACAAACGTCATCATCCGGATCAACACCGGGTCTGTTCGCCGGTCACGCTTATGGGAGCCGACGGGCAAGCCCAACAAGGTGTTCACCGGTACACTCGGCAGATCGTTCGGGGGGAACGATCTGCCGGCGTCGTTACCACCCAGCGCAAAGCGAGGCCCGATAACATCGAAGAAGACTCGGTGCATTCCCCGGCGATCGTGGCGCCACGATATCCCGTTCTGGCGTAGTGGCTTCTGGGGCGAGCAGGCCTCGCATTTGACGAGATCCGACAGGAGGCAACCGGCGCGAATAATATCGGCCCGAGGGCCGCCGGTTCGAGCGGGGGCGAGCGCCCGGGGCCACTGCCGGCCGCTCCCCAGGGAAGGCTTGGATGCGTCTGAGGGAGTGTGGGGGCCAGGCGGGCCCGGCCCCGGCTCGGCGCAGCGCAGATGGACCCCGCCGGGTCAAAAGTTCCGATTGGCTGGGTTTTCCTCTTGACCGTTAGGTGGTATAGTTCGAATTGACATGGGAAGTGGAGAGAGCAGTCTAAGAGCAATCCCTGTCTACAAATAGTGGATCGACCGGCGGAGGACGCTGCTAGCGGCCTGCCCTTGCGCGTCTTTGCCGGTGAAAAAGTACCTGACACGTTTTCTGGGAGGAGAGAGAGATGCAGAGATTTCACACGACCGCCGTTATTGCGCTGGCGTGCGTCGCTGTTCTTTGTGCGAATCAGCCGACGCCAGCGTCGTTGATCGATTTCCGGTCAACCCCCGACGGCAGTGGCGTTCACGGCGAGAATGGGTGGGCGCCGCCGCTAGAGGGCGTAGGATTTCGTATCGACTGGACAATCAGCCAGAACCCTGACAACACCTGGCACTATCGCTACGAATTCAGCGACCAGAATCAGAATCCACTCACGGGTCTGGTAAGCCACATCATCCTACAGCTTTCCGATGATGCCCAGCCCGAAGATCTCTTCAACTTCACCGGCGACATCGGTCTGATCGAGTTCGGCACATACGGACCCTCGCCTGGCAATCCCGGGTTCCCTGCCGGTGAGTCGATCTTCGGTGTGAAGATTAACTTGTCCGGGGATCAGATGGTCTTCGAATTCGACTCGATGCGTCAACCTATGTGGGGCGACTTTTACGCCAAGGACGGCGGGGACCCCGAGGCTTTCTGCTACAACACCGACCTCGGCGTGCCGGTCGCCGATCCGAATGCCTACTACAACCCACCGGTTGACGTACTCGGGAACCCGCTGCACAAGATCCTGACGCCGGACACGTATATCCCCGAGCCTGCCACGCTTTCGTTGCTGGCGGTCAGCGCGGTAGCGCTGCTCCGCGGCCGGCGTGGATGCTGACGGAAACGGAAAGGACCCTACGCTATCGACCGGGCCATGGGATGATTCCTGTGGTCCGGTTTGCTATCCCGGCCGATCTCGCTGGGGGTAGGTGGACGCCTCAGCGCCGGCAGCCGGAAGTCCGGCTTCCTACGCAGGCGCTTCATGAATCCATCCCGTCGCGGAGGGCCGCGGCAATGACGCCACCGGCGAGGGCGCGGCCATCGCCGGGGGCTACGAGAACGGCGCGAGCGGCCTTGAGGCCATGGTTCCGGGAGGTGCCAACAACACCGCTGCTGGCGACTGCAGTCTAGCCGCTGGCCGGTCGGCCAAGGCCAATAACGGCGGCATGTTCGTCTGGGCAGACCAGTACTGGCGGGACTTCCCCTCCGCGACGGAGCCGAATTTCACGCCCGCAGCCAATCAGTTCCTGGTCCGCGCGAGGGGCGGTGTCGTCATGGTCACCGACGTTGACACCGGCAACGGCAACTCGACCTCGGGGGCGCAACTGCCTTCTGGCGGAGGGTCGTGGTCCAGCCTGAGCGATCGGGCCGCCAAGGCGAACTTCAAGCCGGTGGATGGTCAAGAAGTCCTGGCTCAACTGGCGAATGTCCCCATCACCACTTGGAACTACAAGGCCCAGGATGAATCCATCCGCCACATCGGCCCGATGGCCCAG
>CAYGAN010000018.1:0-6403 GCA_964347585.1 uncultured Planctomycetales bacterium
TTGATCGTAATCACATCTGCAACAGCCGTCACGCTCACGAGATAGGTGCTCACGTCGCCGTTGTTGATTCCCACGATTGACTGAACCAGGCTCTCCGGGGGGCTCGGCAGGGCAACGTCGGCGTCGCAATCGATGACCAGCTTTGTAATACCTTCGTCTCGACTCTCCGTAGTGACCAGCGGGCTATCGTCTGGCAGCGTACCGGCCGCTAGGCTAACGTTGAGCCCGATCTCACCCGCAACACCGTGGTCGGCCATGCTTGTGACCGACTCGATATTCACCAGCGACGGGACGAAAGTAGCCTGGGTCATCAAGAACGGCGCGGCGCCGGGAACGGCCTTGTTGTGGTCCCAGAGCTGCCATATCGTCTCGCCCCAAGCCTTGAGCTGGTTGAAGAACGCATCGGTCTGAATGATGTACGCGGATCCGGGTAGCGTAAGGTTCGGGCCGGTACCGCTGATCTCATCCTTGAGGAAGTCGATGTATTCGCGGCTGGTGGTCTGGTAGTAGAGGTTGACCTCCACCTCGTGTCCGCCCGCGGGAATGGTCAGAGAGACGTCGTCCCAGCCGCCCGCGTACTCCTCGGCCGTGAAGTAATTCGGAGCCGATTGTCCATGCCAGACCGGTCCAGCCAGCCGGGCCGCGGCTTCGGCAATGCGGAATCCCATCGGCGGTATCCGGTTGTCCTTGTACCGGCCCGTCGCCAGAGCGAAGTGGAACGTCTTGACCTCGCCCGTGAGCGTGCTGCTGGGGTGCATCTCATAGACCAGTTCGTCAACGTACACCTCGTTCGGCCCAAGCGGCGGGCTGTTGGGAGAGTAGCCACTGGGCAGGCCTTTCAATGTGCCCACCGTGTGATCGTAGGGGTTGACCTCGTGAATCAGATTACCCGCCGAATAGAGCCTGACGTTGACAAACATCCGCCGGCCTTCTGGAAAGCCCGAGATCAGCTTGTGGCCGGTCTGGTTCTGAACGCGGAACGAAAGAGAGCCGTCCGCGGCATTGTAGCTGACGTTCTGGATCGAGGCGGCGAGTGCAAGTTGGTACTTGGCTCGCTGTGCGCCGGCGAGAAGCGCCGCCGGGTCGATTCCCTCGCCTTGACTCAGGTCCAGTGTCAGCGCGGCGGGACCCTGATTGAGCAGCGACTCGTTCACCGGGTCGTGGTTGGGCGAACCCGGGACAGCGCTGGCCAAGACGTAAGAAACCCATGCGTTCCCGCCGGTCATATCATGCACGGGCTGGCCGCTGTAGGGATGTTCCATGCTCTCGGCAGGACGGATCGGCACACCGGTCTTATCGCATGCCTGGCCCACCACATCCCGCATATGGCAGTCCTGGCACTTAGTGATGTGATTATTGGGGTAGGAAGTGTCAAACACATCCGGCGCAAAGGGTCCGATCCCGGCGGCGCCGCCCTGCTGGCCGTAGTCGGAGAGCATGAACTCCGAGAACGTTCGCTCCACATGGTAGTACGAGTAGGCGGAGTCTTCTTCCGTCGGGAGGATCGTGGTCCCATCGCCAGGGGCGGTCTCGGCGAAGGCTAGATTAGCCAGGGCCGGATTGGAAACGTCGTGACAGGTGGCGCAGAAGTACTTGCTCTTATGGTAGCGGCTGTAGAACATCTTGTGGCGGGCCGCGGCATCGGCAAAGGATGCGCGTTTCGCGCTGTCGGCGCTGACGAAATACTGTCCGGACGCGTTCTCCGTGTAGTTCACAGGGGGAAGGTTGTTTCCATAGAAAAGACCCCCATTGAACAGAGAAACCGACTGCGCGCGAGTGCTGTCTTCCTGATAGGCCGCATCGGCGGCCGGCTGTGACGGCGTCTCGCTGGCGTTGGTTTCATCCCAATAGTTGAGCCAGTCGCTGCCTTCACGCTCGCCGTTGTAAGTGGTCTCGAAGAAGGGATCGTACACGCGGTGGCAGAAGTCACACTGCACACCATCGAAGTCGGCATTGACCATGGCCGACGCATTCGGCGGGTCGGAGCGCCCCTCCAACCAGCCCTTCGGAAAGTGGCATCGCTCGCAGATATCGACTGCGTTCGGCCGGCCGATCGCCCAAATCGAGTCCTGGGCTGCCACGGTCATGCACGCCCAGAATACGAAGTCCCGGGCTGATTGGGCCATCATGGATCCCTTCCAGTTAAAACCCGGTTCAACGGCATGATCGTAGCCGGCGTGGCAGTTCAGGCATCTGGTTGGTGCCTCGAGGGCAACACCGTCGCCCGGTTGTGTGCCGGGCATCCTGACAAGAGCGTCGTCCTTGACGGGCACCGGCGTCCATAAGATCGCGGAGTACACACCTGCCGCAAGACCGACGAGCGCGAGAGTTGAGCAAACCAGGACTTTGGCTTTCATGCTCCGCCTCCTTCTGGTGGATTGGGATCTGGGCTCAGGTAGCTTCCTTCACCACGCCCGTCGAGTGAGCTTGCGCGGTTTGCCTGCATGATCGAACATGCGGCCATGAGCTGCCCCTCCGAGACCACAAAGACCACCCAAAGACGTGCGGGAACCCGAAGAACCCGTGGCCAGCTTTATGTTAGCTGGATCGGCTCATCCAGGCAAACTGAGGCAGCGCGTGCCGGCGCGGCTGCACGCCGGGCAACAACGGAGCCCCAGTTCGTCGGAGCGACCGAACCAATATGGGAGCCTTTGGCTTGGGCGCCGGCGCCCCAGGCGGGCTTCCCTTCGTCGAATGTGCTTGGGTGGCTGGAGGATCGTTTCTCATCCCCGCACGAGTTGCTGCAAGCACGATGGACTGGCATTTGTCCGGAGCTACGCTGTATCCGGCGCCCGACGCCTCAGCAGGACCCTTGTGCCTCTCGTGGAAAGGCCTGAGCCAGCCCGAGATGGCCGGCCCTGTGCGTCGGGTCCTCGTACTTGTGCGCAGCGTATGAGCGTAAAGCCAGCCGCCGAACTGGTTTCAGGGGACCTGTGTGTCCGGCGGGCACAGATGAGCATGGGCGGACATTGTGTGAAGCGCCAGTGCGCCGTAGAATACTAGCCATGGCGCGGAAGGATCGCAAGGGTACCGACACGACGCCCCCTCGCATCCTGGTGGTGTTGCCGAACTGGGTCGGCGACGTGGTGTTGGCCACACCTGCTCTACGCGCGCTGCGAAGCCAGTTCAAACAGTCGCGGATCACGTTGCTGGGCAAGGGCTACGTGGCGGACTTGGTGGCCGGCGGCGACTGGATGGACGACTTCATCGCCTGGCCGACAGGCAGGACAAGAGTCCTGCGACGCCAGGGCTTTCTGTGGCTGGCGAACCGTCTGCGCCGAGAGAAGTACGATCTGGCGATACTGTTTGCAAACTCCTTCCGGTCGGCGCTGCTGGCTTGCCTGGCGGGCATAGGCCGGCGCGTGGGCTACGACCGCGACGGGCGCGGACTGTTGCTGACGGACCGGCTGCTGGCCGCGCGTGTTAACGGCAGGTTCCTGCCGATCTCCATGGTCAAGTACTACAATGGTTTGGCCGGGTATCTGGGATGCCAGACGTCCGGGAATGACTTGGAGCTGTTCACCGAGCCGCGCGATGAGATCGCCGCGGATGCCTTGTTGTCGCGATGCGGTGTGGATCCGGCCAGGCCGATGGTGGTTATCAATCCGGGCGCGGCCTTCGGATTGGCCAAGTGCTGGCTCCCGGAGCGATTCGCAGCTGTTGCGGATGGTCTGATTGACGAATTCGACGCGGCCGTTCTTGTTTCCTGTGGCCCGCGGGATCGTCTGGTCGGACGATCGGTCCATGAGGCCATGCGACATGAGGCGATAGTCTTGGACCAGCCCGTGCTGCCACTGAGGCAGTTGAAGGCGCTCGTCCGGCGTAGCGACCTGCTGGTCACCAATGATACGGGGCCTCGCCATTTCGCCTGTGCGTTCAACGTGCCTGTGGTGACGATCTTCGGCTCAACGGACCCACGGTGGACGGAAACCGATTATGCCCTGGAGCGGAAGATCATCGTGCCGGTGGACTGCGGACCGTGCATGAAGCGCACGTGCCCGTTGGACCATCGCTGCATGATGCGTGTGACGGCAGAGATGGTGTTGGGGGCGGCCCTCGAGCTGCTGCGCCAACGACTGGGCGAGCCGGTGAACGGCTGAGTCGCTGTTAGGAGAGCACTCGCTGGGCGAAGCGGTCACGCTTGCGTGGCCCTGGACAGCTCGACCCGGAAGAGCACACTCGCCCAAGCCCGAGGGGCATCGCTGCCTTGTTCTCGCGGCGAGCATAGTCGGGCGGGTGCGGTGGGCCGTAAGAATGGGTACAGCAACAGGTGAATCGGCGCTCGGCAAGCGGACGACGTCTGCCAAAGTAATCCTGGATTTGCAGGAGCTCAAGCGGGCGATCGAACAGGAGCGATCCGCCGGAAGGACCATCGTGTTCACCAACGGCGCCTTCGATCTGTTGCACGTAGGACATGTTCGCTGCCTGAAGGGTGCAGCTCAGGAGGGGGATGTTCTGATCGTGGCGCTGAATTCCGACGACTCCGTCCGCCGCATCAAAGGCGACCGTCGACCCGTGAACACGCTTGAAGATCGCATCGAGGTCGTGGCCAGCTTCAGAAGCGTGGACTATGTTACCGCGTTCAACGCCGACACGTGCGACGAGCTTCTCGAGGTGCTTCGGCCGCACGTTCATGCCAAAGGGAGCGACTACACGCTGGAGACGCTTCCGGAGGGCAAGACGCTGCGGCGGATCGGGGCGAGGCTGGCGGTCGTCGGCGACGAGAAGGACCACTCCTCTTCGCAGATCGTGGCACGTATCCGCCAGACCGGTTAGGTCACAAGCTGATGGCTTTGCATAGCGACATCATGTACGTCGATCCAGCTTATCATGATGAGTTGCGCCGCGCCGATCTTGACACCGCAGAGAACGTACTGCGATGCGTGGGCGACCGGCTTGCCGCCTGGAGCCGCAGTACCGATGCCATCCAGGTCGATCTGCGCCGCAACGGGACCTGGCCCGGCTCGGTGTTCATCAAGCGCTATCACTATCCACGGTGGAAGCACCGCATCAGAGGGATGTTCCGCGGCACGTTCGTACCGCGCAGCTCCGCCCGCGCCGAGTATGACGCGCTACGCGTGATGCGCTCGTTAGGCATCCAAGCGGTTCGACCCGTGGCTTACGGGGAACGTCGCATCTTTCATTTCCTGCGGAGCTGCTTCTTGGTTACCGAGGCCGTGCCGAACTCAATCTCGCTGGCCACCTTCGCCCAGCGAGGCACAGATGGGAGCGAATCGCCTATAGAGCCTGCCGCCCGTCGTGAGATCATCGCCTCGTTGGCCCGTCAGATCCGCCACATGCACGACTCGGGATTCGTGCATGGTCGGCTGTTCTGGCGCAACATTTTGATTCGCTCCATGCCCGATCGGCGCTACGAGTTCTACTTCCTCGACGCGTCGTCAGGACGCCGCCTCTGGCGAAAGAGCGTTCGTCGTGCGTCCATCGTCAAGGACTTGGCGCGCATGGCGGCCGCGGCGAGATACCTATGCACGCGAGCGGACATGGTCCGGTTCGTCAGGAACTACCTGAGCACCAGGAAGCTCAACGGCGAACATCGTGAGTGGATGAGGCGTGTGGCTGCGATCTCGGAGCGGTTCGTCCGGCACGAGGTTTACCGCCAGGCCCTCGACGACCTGTTCGACATGTCCGTCCGTCACGCCGAAGGCGTGCTCTGACAGTTCGGAGCCGCTGCCAGGATTCAGCTTGCTTGAGGCATCAATCGTCTCCTAGCGGCTGTAACGTTGCGGCAATCGAGAGTGAGCTCGTCAACGGGGACGCGGTCCTCAAGGATCATGCGGAGGCGTGCCTCATGTGTTCAGCCACAGCAAACAGACCATCATTGCGGGTCATCGGTGCGGCAGATAAGCTAACAGTTCACGGCGGCGAGCCCAAGATAGCGTAATCACCGACGGGCCGGCCTGGAGCCGCGCATGGGGCAACAGTGTCCTTGCTATAATCATGGAGAGCACAGCAAAGCCGAGCACACTCACACAAGTCCGGGATCCGCACCTACGTGGTTCAAGTGCTCCTTTGGAACGGACACACTGTTGGGCTCCCCAGCCGCAAGACATCGCTGCTGAGCTTCCGTATCAGGCGTCCACATGAAGATCGAGATTCATTTTGAGGCCGAGTACCGGGAGCTACTCGCGCGCAACGGCCTTACCGATTTCGATGCCATCCTGCAGTACCGCGCGGGCCCAGCCACTAGTCTGCACAGAGATCGCACGACGGTCCTGGTGACACTCTCTGACAGGCAGACGCTGCGGCGCTTCTACCTGAAGCGCGTGTACGGCGTTCCGTTCAGGCACGTGTTGTCGGACCTGCTCAGGTGTCGCCGCCCTGACCCCGCGCCGGTGCGCGAGTCCGAGGCCATCGCGAAGCTCGAGTCCTTCGGGATCGGGGT
>CAYGAN010000018.1:6413-8945 GCA_964347585.1 uncultured Planctomycetales bacterium
CTCGACGCATCGGACCAGAAGGGCGGGTGTGTGCGGGCTGTCGGGCGTCCCGAGATTCAGCAGCAGCACACCACGGGTGCGGGCCGCGGCTTGGGGGCAGCGTCGCCAGTGGGGTCTGCCTCGGCAAGGGTTCCTGCTGGTTGAAGAGGTCCCCTGCCGCCGCACGTTGCTGGAAGCCATCAACGATTGGACATCATCCCCATCGTCCACAGCCAGTCGGCGCGAGCGGAGCACGGCTGCCAAGGAGCTGGGCGAGTTCGTCCGAAGACTCCATGATGCCAGGTTGAGCTATCCCGATCTGGTCGCGAAGCACATTTTCCTTCGTCCCTCCGCGGAGGAAGATCGATCCGGCTATTGGCGCTTCTATCTAATCGACGTGGAGCGCCTGCAAGAGCAAGCCCCGGCCAAGTCACGGGAGCGAGACCTACGCGCCCTTCTGGGGCGTGTCCGATCGGCCCGGATCAGCCGCACCGACCTCCTCCGGTTCGCCGCGGGCTATACTCGTTCTTCAGGCAGACCTTGGCCGGACTGCAAGAGGCACATCGTCGAGCGGTTCGGCTGGGCGAGGCGCGCGTGGTTCGAGCTTGGGCGGTCGGCAAAGAACCGCCCCCTTCAGCCTGACGACGCTCCACTTCCGGAACAGCAGGACTTCCTGCGAATCGGGCGCGTGGTCGTCAACAGACGCTTCGCGTCGCTGCTGGCAGAGAACGGGCTTACCACCCTGCGCTCCGTGTTTCGCTTTGACGGCGGCCAATGTTTGGACAAGCCGAGCCTGGGCGATTGGCGCCGGCGAATCCGGCTCACGCTGCGCAGCGCCGCAGGTAACCAGCAGGTCTTCTATCTGAAGCGGTATGATCGGCCGCCGTGGCAGTCTCAGCTGGAACGCATTCTCACCAAGCGAGCCGCCCGAAGCGCTGCTTGGTGGGAGCAGCACCAGGCAAAACAACTGCTGCGGGCGGGCATACCGACGATCTCAGTAGTGGCCTTCGGTGAACGGATGCGAGGGTGGATCGAACGACGCAGCTTCATTCTAACAGAGGCGATCGCTGGCGAGTCGCTTGAACGATGGGTGCCGCGCAATTGGCCCGATGGACATGAGCACGTTCGGTGCCGTCGTGCCCTACTTGAGGGGCTTGCGCGTATGATCGCCGCGTTCCACGACGCCGGTCTGGCTCACCGAGACCTCTACCTGTCGCATATCTTCATTTCGCATAACCGCGACGGCCGCCCTGCATTTCGCCTAATTGATCTGCAACGTGTCTTGCGGCCAGGGTGGCGCCGCCGCAGGTGGCTCGTCAAGGACCTTGCGGCGCTGAACTACTCGTCCCCGGCCGGTCTGATATCAAAAACTGATCGGATGAGGTGGCTGCGAACGTATCTGGGCGTTCGGAGACTTGGCGACGGGCATAAGCGTTTGGCGCGGCAAGTGTTGGCCAAGACCCAGAGGATTGCACGGCATGACCTGCCGAAGACCGGCAGGGAACGAGCAGGCAGCTATGAGCTCGGCCGGTGATGTATTGTGCGATGAGAATTGCCCTTGTAATAGAACGGATCGAGGCGTGGCGCGGCGGAGCGGAAACGTCAACGCTGGAGTTCGCCAGCCAACTGGCTGACCGGCAGAATGACGTACACATCATTACCCGTAGCCGCGCGCCAGCGATTCCATCGTTGACGGTCCAGACTGTCCACACTGCGTCGCTACTCCGCGCTCAGAGTACGGCGATGTTCGTCAGACGGGCGGGGGCCCTTTGCCGCAGTGGCGGTTATGACCTGATCCACGCCATCACTCCTTGCCCGACAGCAGACATCTACCAGCCCAGAGCCGGCGTGATGGCCGAAACAATCCGGCGCAATCTGGTGCTCCGGACGTCAATCGTTTCACGGAGTCTGAAGCTGCTCGCCTTTCAACTCGGCCTCAGGCAGCGTGTGTTGTCTCACTTCGAGAAAGGCTTGCTGCACAGGCGCCCCCCGCCCATGGTGGCGGCCATCTCCCGGTATGTTGCTCGGCAGCTTCAAGAGCATTACCATTTGCCTGAGTCAGCCATCAGCGTCATCTTCAACGGGGTGCAGCTTGACGAGTCGCCGGAAACGACGCGTCGTGAGAACGCCCGAGAGATTCGAAATAGATTCGGCATTGCCCCGGGCAACTTGCTCGTGCTGTGCGTGGCGCACAACTTCAAGCTGAAAGGCGTGAGCCACCTGATCGAAGCGCTCGCGCTTCTCGCAAGAGGGGGCGATCGCGGGATTCGATTGCTGGTCGTTGGTCGCGACAATCCCATCCGATACAAGCGGCTGGCCGACCGCGGCGGCATCGGCGAACAGGTGATCTTCCCGGGGCCCGCTCAGCGGACGTGGCCATTCTTTCATGCAGCCGACCTATACGCGCACCCGACCTACTACGATCCGTGCAGCCGCGTGGTACTTGAAGCCCTGGCCGCGGGCCTGCCATGCATAACAACACGTTACAACGGGGCAGCTGAGATCATGCAGGACGGCGTGCATGGCTACGTGATCGACTCACCCGATGACATC
>CAYGAN010000018.1:8959-12752 GCA_964347585.1 uncultured Planctomycetales bacterium
TAGCGGATCGGATTCACCGGTTGACGCGGCCCCAGCATCGCCGAGAATGTGCCGTTGCGGCCGCTCGACTGCGAGACAAACTGAGTATGGCCCGCCACGTGGACGAAATGCTGGCCCTCTACGAACGAGTGTTGTTCGAGAAGTCGAGGAAGAGCACGCAATGATCCTTGGCGCTTGGCTGATTATCTTGTTGGCTGCCTACCTGATCGGTGCAGTTCCTTTCGGATTCCTGGCGGGCAAGCTCAAGGGCATCGATTTGCGCCAGCACGGGAGCAAAAACATCGGCGCCAGTAACGCCGGACGTGTCATGGGTCGATGGTGGTTTGCCATCGTGTTGATCCTGGATGCGGCCAAGGGCTTCGCCCCGGTTTTTGCCGCCACGTTACACCGGCTCGGGGCGTTGCCGGACCAGCAGCCACTGTTTTTCGCAGCGTGGCTGGCCGTGGCCCTGGCCGCACTCCTCGGACACGTCTTCCCGGTCTATCTTGGATTCCGAGGGGGCAAAGGTGTGGCTACGTCCCTCGGCGTTCTTCTCGGCTTGTATCCCTACTATACCGTTCCAGGCGCGGCGGCCGTAGCGGTCTGGTTGGTCGTTACAGCAGCGACGCGATACGTCTCGATCGGGTCGATCACAGCGGCAGCCGCCTTTCCGGTGCTGTACTTGGCGGTCGCCCGTTGGCAGCAATGGCCACTGCGCGATCAGTGGCCGCTGCTGGTTTTCGGCATCGCCATGGCCGGCCTGGTTATCTTCCGACATCGAAGCAACTTCGCCCGCCTGCTCACCGGCGAGGAGAACCGTATCGGTCGGCTCGTCACCGTCAAGCCGCCCGCGCCCGGTGCAAAGTGAGAGATCGACACGGCCCGGGTGCGGCTGCGGGAATGCGCGCGCACAACCGTGCGCCATTGCTCCTCTGCCGAGAGCCTCGGCGCTACTTACGACAAGTCGGCGGGGCACGATGACCTGACGACACTCGAACACGAAGGGTTTACGCAACAGCACATTGCGGATTGAGCATAGCGGACAACGTGAGGCGTACGGTCCGGCCTTCACCATTGCTCGTCGGGATTCAACCGCCGGAACAATTCGCCGTCGATGAGGCTTGCCCTGTTCTTCTCTCGCTCCGCAAGTCGCTTCTTCTGTTGATCGATTCGTCTCTCGAGCTCTTCGATCTCCAGCTCGCGCCGGACCTGACGCTTGTCGAATTGCTCCGTAAGCAGCTGTCGAATCTGCTCTTTGAGCGATTCTTTCCCGGGTCCGTCCGTGGCTTGAGCGTGGTATCGGCGGATGACGTCTCGGATGTCTTGCTCAAGCTTGTAATCTTCGATCATCACTTGTCCGAGTTGTGGGTTCCGTTTCACGGCGGCCATGAGGTTGATCATCGTGGGTACGAGCCGGCCCAAGGCGTGCTTGAACATCTCGGGGTCGTCTCGCCGCTGCGCTATGAGGCGGGTGTGCATCGCCGGAAAATGCTGCTTCATGAAATCAAGCAGCCGGCGCTCTTGCTCAGGTTCGAAGAACCGGAAGTGTCCACGCTTGGGGCCGGGCGGCTGGCGCTTGCCGCGCTCAAACGGCGGCGGTCGGCGCTGCTTGTGGTGCGGTCCCGGTCGCGCCCTGGCCGGCCCGCGCGGTCTGATCTCTCCTTTCTTGGAGTCCGGGCTAGAAAAGTCGGGCTCGCCCCCGATCGCCGACGGGCTTAGTGTTGCCCTGTCTTGTTCCTCTTCATCAACATCGATGGTTGGCTGCGCGCGCGCTCCGCTGGCGGCGAGCATAAGGCTCACACCACAAACCCATGATTCTACACGCAACATGGCAAAACTCCTGGCTGGCGGTACGATCAGGACGCCTCCGCCGGATAGTCAGGTTCAGTGAACAGCTCGTCGAGCTGCTGCATAAGCCCTTCCAGTTGCGCATCGAAAGCTCGGCGGGTTCTTTGGCCATCCGGGAAGAAGCCCGCCTCGATAAGGGCCACGTCGTTCTCGATCGACCGCAGTTCCGGATCCTGGTCGGCTAACACCGCAGCCAACCCGTCAACGAAATCCTCCACGGGATCAATGCGGGCTGCGCGGGTCCTCGGCGGAAGATGTGTGGCGGCAAATTGAGCCACTCCCGCGGCAAGGATCAACCCCGCCGCGGCTGCGAGCATCCCGCGGATCCAGCTTCGCGGCCGCACGCTCCTGCCCCACGCCCCGGCAAGCTCTGTGCGCACGGCGGCCTTGATGTGCTTTGTCAAGCCCGCGTCCGGCGGGACCGCGAGTTGCGGCAAGGATGTCAGCCACCGCTCGCCCAGCTCAAGGCAAGCGGCCTGCTTCACCGCTGCGATCAACTCGGCCGGCGGAGCCGGTGAACCGAACGAACCCAGCCACCGCTCGTCACGCTCGATTTCGCACTGTTGCTCTTTTGAGAGATTCACGACTGCGACCCCATCAACTCACGCAATCGGGCCAATCCGCGGTGCGCACGCGCCAGGGCGGTGCCGATCGGAACATCCAGCAATCGGGCGAGGTCCTTGAACGAGAGTCCGGAAAAGTGCCGTAGCATGATGACCTCACGCTCTGCCGGCGAGATCTGAGCCAGCGCATCCTGAAGACGATCAATCTCATCGGCCAGCTCGATTCGCGCATGCGGAGGCGAGCCACGATCGTCGGCGAGAGCTTGCACGCCTGACGATTCACGGCCGATCCGCGACGGCTCATCAACCGTCGTGCGCGCCGGTGTCCGTTGCGACCGTCGGAACCGGTCGCGCACGAGGTTGGTGGCGATGCGGAACAGCCAAGCGTCGAACCGCCCGTCGTGCTGGTACTTGTCGATGGTGCGCACCACTCGCAAGAAAGTCTCCTGCAACAGGTCGTCGGCGTCATCCCGAGACCCTGTCAACCGATACACGAAGCCGTACACGCGACTCGCGTAGGCGTCCACCAACGTTTCGAACGCCTCCAGATCGCGCTGCTGAGCCCGCCGGATCACGGACGCCAGGTCTGGGCCATCCATCAGGGGCCTCTACCCATCTAAACGCACGTCGCCTCGTGGAATTGCCGCGTGCTGAAGTTCCGCCCCCCGTCAAGCCGATAACTCTCAATAACGCCGGCTTGCAAAACCCGCCCCTTCACCTATACTTAAGTGTAGTTCAAGCTTGTTGCGATATCGAGGTAAGTGATGGCTCGAGTTTGTTACTTCACAGGTAAGCGAACGCGTAGCGGGCGAACCGTAGCTCGCCGAGGAAAGGCCAAGTACCTCGGCGGCGTGGGTCGAAAGATCACTGGAAAGACCAAGCGCAAGTTCAGACCCAACATCCAACGGGTGCGGGCCGTGGTGGACGGCAAGGTCTGCCGCTTCAAGGTATCTGCCAAGGCGATTCGCATGGGGCTGGTGGTCAAGCCGGCCAAGCGCGATTGGCAGCCCCAGCAGTCGCCACAACCCGAGGCTGCCGGGCAGTCGGCGACGGTCTGAATCAAGCTCAGATCGCACCGCCCGGAACGAGGCTGGATCGGCCTCGTTTTTCTTGTTCGCCGACGAGATCAGCCGGATCGAGGACCGGGTAGCCCATGACCAACGTGACGCAAGTTGCAGCCATTTCGGCCGCCCAGCAAGCGGCTGTTATCGAGGCCCACAAGGCCATGGGCATCTTTGTCCGGGTGGCGCCGGACGTGTTCCGCGAACTCGCTTGCCGATACGATCAGCCGCTTCTCATCCATGCTACTTTCGGCCTTCTCTCAAAAAAGCATCGGTACCTGCTGCCTTATGGCGGCATCGTGTTCTGTTGCGAGAGTTCAGCGGCGCTCGAGATCCCCCAAG
>CAYGAN010000018.1:12886-14140 GCA_964347585.1 uncultured Planctomycetales bacterium
ACGCGCCTGGAAAGCCTGAAGATCGGTATTAACGGTTTCGCCGAGGGATGCTAGAATTCCGTTCGGCCGAACGGATCTGACGATGCGGAGCAGGCCCATGTCTCAAAGCATTGACCAGGCGGAAGTGCGACACATCATGCAGTTGTCGCGATTGAATCTGACCGACGAGGAGATCGAGCGTTTCAGCGAGCAGCTTTCGTCGATCCTGCAGTATGTCGAGCAATTGAACGAATTGGACACGGCGGACGTCGAGCCGACGGCCCATGCACTGCCTATTCACAACGTCTTTCGTGAGGACGAAGCTACCTCGCCGCTGCCGGTCGATGCTGTGCTGGCCAACGCCCCGCAGCGCGAACAGGGGTTTTTCAAAGTCCCCAAGGTACTGGATCAGGAGAGCATGTGACCTAGCGGGCATGCTTTGCTCCCCGCGAGCTGGAACATCGCTCTCGTTGCTGCACTGCGAGCCGACCGGTGTTTGAGCTAACGTTGATCCAAACGCGCGACGCGATTCGCAGCCGTCAGATGTCCAGCCGCCAGGCTGTACAGCTGAGCCTTGACACGGTCGAAAAGCTCGACGCGCGGCTGCGTGCGTTCCTGAGTTACGATCCTGATCGAGCGCTCAAAGCGGCCGGGGCGATCGATGAGCGATTGGTCACGGGCGATCATCTCGGCCCGCTGGCCGGCGTGCCGCTGGCCGTAAAGGACAACATGTGCACGACGTTCGGCACAACGACCTGCGGGTCGAAGATACTCGAGGACTTCCAAGCGCCATATGACGCGGACGTGATCCAGAAACTCAAGGCCGCTGATGGCGTCATCATAGGCAAGACGAATCTCGACGAATTCGCCATGGGTAGCAGCACGGAGAACAGCGCCCTGGCTACAACGCGGAACCCATGGAACAGCGACTGCGTACCCGGTGGCTCGTCGGGCGGATCGGCGGTGGCGGTTGCCGCCCGCATGGTGCCCGCTGCCCTGGGCTCGGACACCGGCGGGTCCATTCGACTGCCCGCGGCGCTGTGCGGCGTAGTGGGCCTGAAGCCCACGTACGGGCGGGTGTCTCGATATGGGCTGGTGGCCTATGGTAGCAGCCTGGACCAGATCGGCCCCGTTGCTCGCGATGTTCCGGACGTGGCGCTCCTGATGAACGTCATTGCCGGGCGAGTCGCCAATCGTTTCAATCTTGGCGGAGTCAACTTTACCGTCGACGCCGCCTGTGCGGATCTGGATCTCGACTTCGTCGGAGACGCCTGT
>CAYGAN010000018.1:14150-25033 GCA_964347585.1 uncultured Planctomycetales bacterium
TGCCGGGCACGGCCGGCGCGATTCGACGAGCGTTGATCGGCCGGTCCCAGACTACCTGGCGGCGCTCGATGCCCCCTTGGGCAATGTGAAAATCGGCATCGCCAAGGAGTTCTTCGTTCAGGGCCTGGACGCGGAGGTAGCCTCGGCGGTTCGGCAGGCTCTGCGTGAATACGAGAAGTGCGGCGCGAAGATCATTGAGCTGTCCCTGCCGACCACGCCTTACTGGTTGGCTGCCTATACCATCATTGCCTTTGCCGAAGCCAGCAGCAACTTGGCTCGCTACGACGGTGTGCACTATGGCCGCCGTACGGCCGCGCCCAAGGATTTCATCGACATGTACAGCACCTCGCGCCGCGAAGGTTTTGGCCCGGAGGTCAAGCGGCGCATCATGCTCGGTACATACGCGCTGTCCAGCGGGTACTACGACGCCTACTACCTGAAAGCGCTCAAGGCTCGGACTCTCATCCAGAAGGACATGGAAGCTGCTTTGGATGAAGTTGACGTGCTTGCAAGCCCTGTCTCACCGACGCCGGCGTTCAAGATCGGCGAGAAAGTTGAGGACCCGCTGGAGATGTACCTAACCGACATCTACACCGTGGGTGTCAACCTAGCCGGCATCCCGGCCATTGCGATCCCGTGTGGCTTCTCCGGTTCGGGCCTGCCGATCGGGATGCAGTTGCTAGGACGACATTTCGACGAAGAGCGGCTGCTTCGCATTGCCCACGAATACCAGCTTCGTACGGATTGGCACACAAAGCTTCCCCCCTCTGACCGATAGGCCCATGCCGGTGCGGCCACTATGTCAGCGTTTGCCCTTCGCGCGAAATACGTCTTCCCGATCGAACGCCCGCCGATCGAGAACGCCGTCGTCAACATTGCCGACGGAAAGATCGTTGCCGTTGAAAAGGCTCGTTCCGCGCGGGAACAGAATGTATTTGATCTTGGCGAGGTCGCCGTCCTGCCGGGATTCATCAACGCCCACACCCATTTGGAACTGACGTTCCTACATAAAAAGGTACCCTACCGAGGGACCTTCGCCAGCTGGCTCGATAGTGTGGCCACCCAGGTGGAACAGGTCCAGGACGAAGAGATCCTTGGCGAGTCGATTCGGCGGGGATCCGATCTGTCGCTGAAAGCCGGGGTGACCAGTATCGCGAATATCGGCTACGGGTTCAGACAGGTCGGCGAACTATCAGTGGCTCCGGTGCGCGCGGTTTGCTTCGTGGAGGTGGTCGGCATCGGCCCGAAACAGCCCAGCGCGAGCCGGAGCATCGCGGAGCACTTGTCGAGCCTGAAGCCCGATCCGCCCGGATTGTGGCTCGGCCTTGCGCCGCACGCGCCGTATAGCACGGCGCCATCCGTCTATCGTGCGTGTCTGACTGAGGCGCACACGCGAGGCTGGCCGGTCAGCACCCACCTGGCGGAAACGAAGAGTGAGGACGAGTTCCTTCAACGAGGAAGCGGGGAACTGGCCGAGCTGCTTCGGCGGCGCGGCCTAATGGATCAGTCTATCACCGCGCTCGGCTGTTCGCCCGTCCAGTTCGCCGATCGCGTCGGACTGCTGGCGTTGGGTGCCCTGCTGGCTCACGTCAACTATATCGACGACGCTGATCTCGATCGCCTGGCCCGCTCCCCGTGTAGCGTGGCGTTCTGTCCCTGCTCGCACAGTTTCTTCCAGCACGAGCCGCATCGATTCCAAGAAATGCTCACGCGGGGCATCAACGTCTGCATCGGAACGGATAGTCTGGCGTCGAATGATTCACTCTCGGTCTTGGACGAGCTTCGGTTCCTCAAACGCCACGACCCCTCGCTGCTGGCCGAAACGCTCCTGGAAATGGCAACGACCCGGCCCGCGCGAGCGCTGGGCATCGATAATTATGTCGGCTCGCTCGGTCCGGGCAAGTGCGCCGACCTTGTGGCGATTCCGATCCCTTCAGGGCGGTGGCGCAGCCCGGCCGACGCGCTGCTCGTCTCTTCGCTGCAACCAACCGAAGTATTCGTGTCAGGGCGGCGGGCTTGAGCCACCTGGAACAAGTGGGTGGCGCGTGCTTGGTTCAAGATTGCCGGCGCTCGGCGGCGGTTCTCTTCTTCTTTCTTCCCGCTGCGGCAGAAGGCTTCTTGTCGAATGCAAAGGCCGACGGGCACCATGTCGATATACGGCAGCCGGCACAGCCGGGCTTGCGGGCCGTGCACACACGCCGACCGTGCCAGATCAGCCCATGCGAGAAAAACGTCCAATCCCGCTGCGGAATCAACTCCATCAGATCGTTCTCGATTTTCAGCGCGTCCTTTTCGTCCCTGCTCGTCCACGTGAGGCGAAGACGGTGTGCCAGGCGGCCGACGTGGGTGTCAACGGCGATGCCTTCGTTCTTCTTGTACCACGTGCCGAGGATGATGTTGGCGGTTTTGCGTGCGACTCCAGGCAGTTCGACCAGCTGCTCCATGGTGTCGGGTACCCGACCACCATGTTTGTCCGCAATCACGGCGCAAGCCGCCCGAATGCTCTTCGTCTTCTGCCGGAAGAAGCCTGCAGCGCGGATCACCTGCTCGAATGTAGCCGGGTCGGCATTGGCGTAGTCGGCTGCAGTCTTGTACTCAGCAAAAAGGGGCTTTGTCAGCCTGTTGACGCTCTCGTCAGTCGTCTGGGCCGACAGGATCGTCGCCACTAGCAACTCCAGCGCGTTGGTGTGATCCAGCTCGCAGTCTGCGTTCGGATAGAGCTTTCTCAGCCCGGCGAGGATTCGTTTCGCCCTTGTCTTGCGCTCCAGCGCTGATTCCTTCGTCTTGCTCATCTCATCTGCTCGCGCGGATGTTAGAGGACTTGCCCGTGGCCAGTCTGGTCCGCTCGCGGGAACGTACCGTCCATAGCCGCAAGCGGCGCTCCCACGAGATACAGTGGAATCTGGTCCTGGCGTCTTGGCAAGAGTCTGTTCCCATGCGGCTCAGCGCCGTGATGGTCGAGACCTCGATGGCCCGGATCCCCGGGGCGGCGGCATCGGCAAGCGTTCGCTTGTCCGTGGTTGCGCATCGGATGAGGCACGGGCGAACGAGTCTGTCCGTGCCACCCACCCGGCGAAGGCCGGCCGCACACGTTCCCGTGCTACGGGCCTTTGCCGGGCGTCGTACGAAGCATGTTCCTGATACTGACTTGAGCCGCAAACTGCTTGACGACCTTGTGCACCGCCTCGCGCACGCAAGGATCGAGCTCGGCGAACACCCTGTCGGGCGTTCCTTCATCGCCGATGATGCGAAGCTCGGTGCTGATCGGGATCGCCCCCAAGAACGGGACGCCCAGTTCGCGAGCAGCCGCCTCGGCTCCGCCATGAGCGAAGATCTCGTCCCGATGCCCGCACTTCGGGCAAATGTAGAAGCTCATGTTCTCGATCATGCCGAGGCACGGCGTGTTCAACTGCTCATACATTCTGACCGCGCGCCTCGCGTCACGTAAAGCG
Source organism: uncultured Planctomycetales bacterium (assembly GCA_964347585.1). Lineage (GTDB taxonomy): Bacteria > Planctomycetota > Phycisphaerae > UBA1845 > CAYGAN01 > CAYGAN01. The sequence goes on from CAYGAN010000018.1 coordinate 17,603, forward strand.
ACCTCCTGCGGCGTGCAGATGACGATCGAGCCGGTCATGGGCAGCGACTGTGCGAGGGTCAGCGGCACGTCGCCCGTGCCTGGGGGAAGATCGACGATCAGGTAGTCCAGCTCGCCCCAGTCAACCTGATCCAGGAACTGCCTGACGGCATTATGAACCATGGGCCCTCGCCAAATGATCGCTTCATCAGTGCGAGCGATCAGCCCTATGCTCATCGCTCTCAGGCCGCCCACATCGAGCGGCTGAATCATCTGACCGGCCATCGTTAGCTGCGATCCCACGACGCCTAGCATCGTGGGAATTGAGGGTCCGTACACGTCGGCGTCCAGGATGCCGACCCGCGCGCCGTCACGTTGAAGCCCCACGGCCACCAACACTGCGATCGTGCTCTTGCCCACGCCGCCTTTGCCCGCGCCCACAGCGATGATGTTCTTGACGCCCGGAAGCTCACTTCGAGCAGGATGACTGCCTCGAACACGCGCAGCGAATTGTATCTGGACCTTCTCGACGCCTTCGATGCGCCCGACCGCGGCCTCTACGTCCGAAGCGATCGTGCTCTTCAATGGGCAGGAGGGCGTGGTAAGCTCCACGGTCACGGTCGCGGTGCCGTCTTGCATATGCACCTGTTTGATCATTCCCAACGAGACAAGGTCCTTGTGCAGCTCAGGGTCGTCAACTGTCCGCAGGGCCTCAACAATCTGCCGCTTCGTAGGTGATGCCATGAGGTTGACTCCGTCGGGAATACGTGGTCACGCGAGAGGAATATAGCATCTTGAGGCGTGCGGCTAGTGTGCAAAGCTCTTGCACCGGAGCCTCCCCTGAGCCCGCCAACTGCCGCCGAACAACGCCCTTAGGCCAGCAGCTCATTGCTTTCGAGAGGCCAAGCGTAGCTTACGATCCATTCGCCCGGGGCTGACCGCCTTCGTGTTGCGCCAGCTGCCTCACCCGCTCATAGTGCCGCGATCCTTCGTCCGCCAACTCGCGAAACAGCCTGCTCAACTCGTCGCGAGGAATGTACTTGCTGAGCTTTCGGTAGAAGCTGGCGACACGTTTCTCGGAGAACAGGATCATCTGCAGCGCCTCGGCGAACGACTCTTCGTCATACACGGCGAGCAATCGCTGACCAACGACAACCATGTCCTTGTCTTCCGGGCTCAAGTAGAAAGACGCATCCGGGAAGAGCCGATGGACCAGTTGCTCCAGTCGCTGTCGGTGATCCTGCTCTTCGTCGGCCAGGCCTGCCAGCGCATCTTGCTCGGCGCGGCTGCGTGCCTTTTCTGCCAGCACTATGTACCGGTAGGCTGCGACAGCCTCAGCGTACATGGCGATCGCCAAAGCCTTGTCGGCGCGAAGTGTTTCCAGCTTGTCACGCGGCTTGTCATCGACACGCTCATCCCGAGACGGCATCTGACGCACCTCAGCGATACAACCGCTCTGCGCTACCGACCCTCTGCGCGGCCGGCGCGCGAGACGATCGGCGTGACCTTCGCCGACGGACCGGCCAGGTCGAGCTTTTCAAGAACGACACTCTGTCGCAACAGGACCGGCAACACGATCGGAGGTTCGTTCGGCCTTTCCGCGGGGTAGATCACGTTAAGCGGCACACTCGGCCGACCGAACCGCTTCAATTCTTCTGACAGCGCGGGGTCCGGCTTGGTCAAGTCAGCCTTGAGCGGCACGACGCCAAGCTCCTGCATGCGTCTGCGCACAGCTTCCGTTTCGAGCACAAGCTTCTTATTCGTCTGGCATGTCAGGCACCAAGCAGCTGTGTAGTCCACAAAGACCGTGTAACCTTGCGCTGCTAATTCCTCTGCCAAGCCAGGCCGATACGCTTGCCACGGAATGCCCTCGCTCCAATCAAGCTTCGCTGGCGCGGGATCAGCCGAAGGTCCCGAAGAGCCGAGAGCTACCGTCGCGCTCTTTGAGGACCCGGGTGGTTCATACATAACCCCGTAGGAGAACCAGCCGCCGCCGATGGCTACGACCAAAGCGACCAGCGACGCGGACACTTTCCCTCTCGCCGTCCACGCAGGCTGGATCCTTCCGATGATCCACGCGCTCATCCCGAGAAACCCCAAGAACGCGACCGTCCAAACGATCCCGGACTCACCGAGCTGTTCACCCAGGACCGAAAGCAGCCAAACAGTCGTCCCGATAAGAAGAAAGCCCATCAGTTGCTTAAACGTCACCATCCAGCCGCCTGGCTTCGGCAGGAACTTCAGCCAGACCGGGTTGGCTGAGAGGATGGCGTAGGGCAAGGACATCCCGACACCTGCAGCCGTGAACACCACCAGAACGACGCTTGCCGGCTGGGTCAAAGCCCACCCGAACGCCGCGACCAAGTACGGCGCCCCGCACGCGGTGCCCAACAACGTAGCCACCAGCCCCTTGACGAACGAGCCGAGGTAGCCTTCTCGCTCAGCAGCAGCGTCCAGTCTCGCAGCTGCCCGGCCTGGCAAGTTGATCTCGAAGACCCCGAATAGACTCAACCCCAGTACGAAGATGAGCGCGCTGATCGCGATCACCACGGTGGGATGCTGCAGCGGGAACCTGGCAGACATCGGCAGCAGCGCGAAGACCCAAAACCAGACCATGATGCCCGCGCAGAACGTCAAGCCCAGCCGCCGCACGCGCTTCGGGTCCTCGCCTGCTTGCTCAACGAAGCTAGCGATCTTGATGGAAATCACGGGCAGCACGCAGGGCATCAGGTTCAGGATCAGCCCACCGAGCAGACCGACTAGACAGTACCATATAAGCCCCAATGACGTCCCCCCTCTGGTCTCGGCTGCGGCTGCCTGACGGGCACTGGCGATCGGCACAGAGACACGCCAGTTCACATGCTCCGGGCGATCGCAGACCCCCGAATCATCACAGGCCTGATACGTAACCACGCCGCGAATCTCGGCTTGCCTGCCCGCCAGACCTGCCAAGGCCTCGACGGGCAGGACGATCTCCGTCCTGCCGGCAAACTGACTCAACCGGCCTAGGCCCTCGTACGTTCTGAGCTCAGGCTTCGGGAACTTGGCAGAGCCGATTTCCAATCCCGCGGTCACGTCCGGGAAGACTTGCAGCGGCACCAAGCCAGGCGCCCTCGGCTCGTGGGACTGAATGTGATAGCCCTGCTGAATGTCCAATACGACCGTGACTGTGAACGTGTCGCCGCCACGTACGCGATCGACGTTCGTTGTGGCTTCCAGTCTGGCGTACTTGGCGCTTGACGGTTCCACAGGCAGGGCGGCGCGAGCCGCTCGAAAGACATCAGCGTTGGCTGGGCGGGGACCTGTGGATGCGGCTACGATAGGCAGCTCGAGTGCCAGGTGCTTCTGGCCAGGCACGCAGAGTTCCTTGCAGGCCAGCCAGCTCACGTCAGCGGCCACCCGGGCGGTCGTGCCCACCCGTGCACCGGGCGGAACTTGCAGCTGGGCTAGGAGCGCTGGCTGACCCTCCAGCACGTACGTGACGAAGCCACCGCGATCGACATGCCGCCGGGGAGCTGGGAAGCTCAGCGGGCTGACCTGATAGCCTTCAGGCAGCGGGGGCACGCCGGCTTGGCCGCTGTTGCGCCAATAGATATGCCACTGGTCCTCGATGTTGAATCGGATCGCGAGGGTCAACTCATCGCCCGGTCGGGCTGCCGATACGTCGGCGAGGATTTCGAGCTGGATCTGGGGCCCGGCAGCCTGCTCCGCGTGGCTGGCCGACGCCATCAAGGAGCAGAGTATCGCTGCTCCTAACATCGCAGCAGCAAGCCACACCCCGCGGTCACGGGCCATGCCTATCTCCTTGCGATCGCTCAGACTAGGCTTCTACGATTCTATGCTTCACGTCCAGTGGTCGCCACCGCTCGTCGCGAGACCGCGATCCTTAGGCGCCTCGCTTCTGTTGCCGAGCAGAGAGCCCCGGGCAGGCAGGGCAGCGGCGGCTAGGGACGTCTAGATCCTCAGCGGGCGCGATCGCGACTGGGCTGGCCAGGGGGCAGGCGATTTCGCTTGACTGGGTGGCGACGAGACTTATACTGAAAAGTGGATGCTCGAATGAGCGCCGGTGGTTAAAAAACAGTAAGTGCTAATAAATGTGGAACCGTCGTCGGAGCGAGGACAGCCGTTGTTGGGGGCTGTTATCCTCGGGCGGGAGTTCCAGATTCGAAAGGAGAAGCCGAGACTGATGTCCTCCCCACCACCGGTGGGGCAATCGATCGACGCGCCGTCCGGCACCCGGGTCCGTTGGCATCGGAGCCAGAACCCAAGAAGAGATCCGGGTCGTCGGCGGATTGGGTTTTGGGGAAGCTACTGAGTTGGTCAATCATTCGTCGATCTTGGCATGAACTGCTGCATCGCGGGAGAATGGGAAAGATTTGGCTGGTGCTGAGTGGTGTGCAAGACGTCGTCGCCACCACTAGGACGTAGCGATGAATGCAGACTGACCTCGGAGCCGTCCGCGTTTCGAGGCTAGCCTCGTGCCCGCCCGTTCCGGTGTGGGGACACCGGACATCCCAATCGGGTTAGAAACTCGTCACGCAGAGGGGCTTTCGGTCTGGCACGCGGGAGGTTGTGCGCAGCTGAAGTCTCCTCGGTGTGGGCGCAGATATGCGATTAGACCTTACGTCCAGGAAGGTGTGCCATGGGACCAGGTTTGCTTTTGCAGGTCCTGTCGGGGCTGGCGCTCTTGCTGGTTGTCGTCGCCTTGCTGGTTGGCGCGGGGCTGACTTGGGTGGTGATCCACGCTTTGGGCGTAGCCCGCAAGGCAGCGGCTCGGCAGGAAGTGGAACAGCTCATCGACGAGGGCAAGAGAACTGCCGATTCGATCGTAAAGACTGCGGAGCTCGATGCGAAGGCTGAGTTCATCAAGCGTCAGGAACAGTTCGAGAGAGAAACAGCAGACACACGAGCTGAGCTGAGGGAGACCGAAAGGCGGCTGGCCAAACGCGAGGACAATCTCGAAAAGAAGCTTGACACACTTTCGACCAAGGAACGATCTCTGGAGCTTGCGGAACGCAAGCTGCGTGATCGAGACAAGGCCGTGGCGGTCAAGGAGAAAGAGCTAGCCGAGGTACTGCAGGACCAGCGAACCCAGTTGCTCAAGATCACGGGAATGGGGGTGGACGAAGCCAAGGAGCTGCTGCTGACACGCCTTGAGCGCGAGGTGGAGCATGAGGCAGCCGCGATCATTGAAAAGACCTTGACGGGCGCTCGCGAGGCAGCGGAGGGGAAGGCACGCGAGGTCATTCTGACCGCGATTCAGCGGTACGCAGCTGAGCACACGTCGGATAGCACGGTCAGTACCGTGGACATCCCTTCGGACGACATGAAGGGGCGGGTGATCGGTCGGGAGGGGCGTAACATCCGCGCCTTTGAGAAGGCTACGGGGGTTGACGTGATCGTTGACGATACCCCTGGGGTCGTGGTCGTTAGCGCGTTTGATCCCGTCCGCCGCGAGGTCGCGAGGCGGTCTTTAGAGAAGCTCATCGAGGACGGCCGGATTCACCCCGCCCGAATCGAGGAGATCGTCGACGACACCCACAAGAAGGTCGAGAAGGAGGTCCTGGAGATCGGGACGAAGGCGGCGATGGAGGCGAACGTCGGCGGGTTGCACCGCAAGCAGCTGGATCTGCTCGGCCGGCTCAACTACCGAACCAGCTACGGCCAGAACGTCTTGAGGCACAGCATTGAGGTGGCCTACCTGTGCCAGATCATGGCTGACGAACTCGGGCTTGACGGTGCAACGGCACGGCGGTGCGGGCTCCTGCACGACATCGGCAAGGCGGTCGATCACGAGGTTGAGGGGCCTCACCCGCAGATCGGCGCGGACATCTGCAAGCGTTTTAGCGAGAAGCCGGAGGTGCTCAACGCTATTGCAGCCCACCACGGCGATGCCGAGGCAGCCAGCCCATACACGGTGCTGGTAGGTGCGGCCGATGCGATTAGTGCCTCGCGTCCTGGCGGCCGTCGCGAGTCGCTCGAGCGGTATGTCAAGCGGCTCGAGCAGCTTGAGGAGATCGCAGCGCAGTTCCCAGGGGTCAAGCAGGCCTACGCCATTCAGGCTGGCCGGGAAGTCCGCGTCATCGTCGATGCCGACCGCGTGGACGACCAGTTGGCCGTCAAGACCGCCCGCGACATCGCCAAGCGTATCGAGGACGAGATGACCTACCCCGGGGAGGTCAAGGTCACGCTTCTGCGCGAGGTCCGTGCGGTCGAGTACGCCAGATAGTTCGTCACTGACGCAGGAGCCGGCAAGGCCCCTCTCACGCCGACGAAGGAACGCCGCCAGATTCATCGCCGCTCGGCAGTCAAGGGGCCGCGGCTGGAAAGTTGGCCTGAATGAGTTTGACGTTGTTGTGCGTGGGTGACGTAGTCGGCCGGCCTGGGCGGCATGCATTGTCGCAATTGTTGCCGACGGTAACCCATCAGCACGGTGTCGATTGCGTCATCGCCAACGTCGAGAACGCGGCGGGCGGATCAGGACTGACGCCGCAGCTTTATGAGAAGTTCCTGCGGTATGGGGTGGATGTCCTAACGATGGGGGATCACATCTACAAGAAGCGGGTTGTGATCCCTTTGCTCGAGCAGTCTGATCGCGTGGTCCGCCCGGCGAATCTGGCACCGGGGGCTCCCGGCAAGGACTTGGTGGTCTGCGAGGCAAAGAACGGCGCGGGCGTTGCCGTGATCTCCATTCTGGGCCGGCTGTACATGAAGCCCCTGGCCGACTGCCCCTTTCGTGCGGTTGATCGGATGCTGGGCGCCATCCCCGCCGAGGTTATAGCGATCGTTTTGGACGTTCATGCGGAGGCCACCAGCGAAAAGGTGGCCATGGGCTGGCACCTCGACGGGCGCGTCAGCGTCGTCTTCGGCACGCACACGCATATCCCAACGGCGGACGAGCGGATCCTGCCCAAAGGAACAGCGTACATCACGGACGTGGGCATGACCGGCCCGTACGACTCCGTGCTGGGCCGGCGAAAAGACCGGGTGCTGCAGACCCTGACAACGTCGTTGCCCAACACGTTCGACGTAGCAGTCGGCGATCCGAAGCTCGCAGCGATTGTCGTCGAAGTGGACGAGGCCACCGGCAGGGCGACTCATGTCGAGCGCATCCTGCTCGACGCCGATGAGGCCGCGGCGCCCGCACCCATACCCCATGACGACCCGCCTTGCTGATCCGTTGGCACGTCTGTGCACTCCGGCAGCCGCCAGCCGCCGGCTGGACCATGCCAAGGGCGGCCGCCCCCTCGAGGCAGGACAGTCGGACGTCCTCCCGACATCATCGATACGACCGGACTTTCTCCGACTGGCCCAGATGGGAACCCGGAATGCCAGCTCAACGCTGGCTAACCCAGACGGTCCGGTCGTGCAGCGCGTTGATGCAGTGCGCGAGGCCCGGCAGCGCTGCAACGCCGATCTGATCGCCTTCTGGGCGGCCTGCTGAGCGGCAAAG
>CAYGAN010000018.1:25043-36318 GCA_964347585.1 uncultured Planctomycetales bacterium
CGTGCTCGTACAGACGAACACGTCGCACGCGATGGGAATCGTCGCGGTGGAAAAGGAGGCTGATCGCGAGTGGAACGGCCTTTCATCATCATTGGTCACGATGACGACCACGTCCGGGTCGCTACCCGGAACAGAACGGTCCGTCGCGTAGGAGCCGAAATGGCCGACGCGCAAGACCCGGGGATCGTCTTTCATCCAAGATGGCGGCGCTGAAACGCCGATCTGATCGCCTTCTGCGCGGCCTGCTGAGCGGCAAAGCAGGACCAGTCATGATCGCCAGCCCTCGCACAGCCTGCCTGATACCTCAACGTCGTCCTTGGCCTGTCCTCGCCAATCGTGGCTGCGCTCGGCCGTATTTGATGTTATACTAAGTGGCTGGACGAGTACTAAAGGCTAGACTTGTCAGGCTGCCTTGGGCACGCTGGATCGGCCAATGAACAAGCGGCCGCCATTCAATCCGAATCTGGTTCCGGTGCCCGCGGAGGACGAGTTGTTCTTCAAGGCGCCGGGGATACTGACCGTCTCGCAACTCACACGGATAATCAAGAACGTTCTGGCCGAGCACCTGCCTGGTACCGTGCAGGTCATCGGCCAGATCAGTAACTTCAAGAGGCACAGCAGCGGCCACTTGTATTTGACTCTTAAGGACGAGCTCAGTGAGATTCGGGCGGTGATGTGGCGCTCGGCGGCAAGCAGCCTGAAGTTCGCACCAACTGACGGCTTGGAAGTGATCGCCACCGGGAACATCGACGTATATGAGCCGCGAGGGCAGTATCAACTCTACATCCGCAAGCTCGAACCGCGCGGCGTCGGCGCGCTGGAGCTGGCGTTCCGACAGCTCTGCGAGAAGCTGGAGAAGCAGGGACTGTTTGACTCGCGGCACAAGAGGTCATTGCCACGATATCCACACCACATCGCTTTGGTAACCAGTCCGACCGGCGCGGCCGTCCGCGACATCATTGAGACCATCGGCCGTCGATTCCCTTGCGCGGCGCTCATGCTCCTGCCAGTCCGTGTGCAAGGCGAGGGAGCGGCGGAGGATATTGCGGCGGCGGTCCGGACGCTCAACGCCCAAGCCGATCGACTCGGCGGGATCGACTTGATGATCGTGGGCCGGGGCGGCGGTTCGCTGGAGGATCTCTGGGCCTTCAATGAGGAGATCGTCGCCCGGGCGATCTTCGCCAGCGTCATCCCGATCATCAGCGCCGTCGGCCACGAAGTGGACGTTACGATCAGTGATCTGGTGGCCGACGCCCGCGCGCCCACGCCCACCGCTGCAGCTGAGATGGCTGTGCCCGTGTTGGATGATATTCTGCGCGATCTGGCCACTCGCGCGGGTCGTCTGAGCCGAGCTACGCGGGCGGGGCTCGGCCTGTGCCAAGCTCGTCTAAGCGAGATTGAACATCGCGCGCTGTTTCGTCAGCCTGTGGCGCTTGTCCGGCAAGGCGAGCAGCAACTGGACGAGACGGTCTCGCGGTTGCATCTGGCGGCCTCTCGCCGGCTCGACAGGCTCAAGGACGTTCTGCGCCGCTGCGAGATCGCTTTGGCGAGCATTCGCCCCGAGGCCGTTCTTGCCAGGCTGGAGCGTTGTCTCGCCGAGGCCGCCCATCGTCTTCGCTGGGCTCAAGGTCACCGCAATGTGCTCGCCGAGCGCGCGTTCGTCAGGCAGACCGAAGCTTTCTTTCGAGCGTCACCACGGCGCCAAGTGGATCGCGGGTCGCTCGTCACCGCCGAGTTGCGTCGTCGCCTGGACCGCGCCATCGCGCAGCGTGGAGTTATGCTTGCCCAGCGCATCGAGGCCAACGCGGCGCGAATCCTGGCCAGCAGCCACATACGGGTTCTTGGCCGCGGGTTCTCCATTACCCGCGCCAAGCCCGGTCGTAAGATCATTACCGATCCGTCGCAAGTACGCCCCGGTGCGCGGATATCAACCGAGACCGCCGGAGGGGAGTTCGAGAGTGATGTTGTGGATCACCAGCAAACAAGGCTCTTTTGACGAATATGGCTAAGAAACAACCAACATTTGAGGAAGCCCTCGCGAAACTGGAGTCGATCGTCGAGGCGATCGAGCAGGGCAAGGTCGGCCTGGAGGAGTCAATCGAGCGGTACGAAGAGGGCATGGCTCTGATCAAGCACTGCCGGAAGATACTGGCCGGCGCCGAGCAGAAGATTCAGAAGCTTCAATTGGCCGAAACCGGTGAGCTGACCGCTGAGCCGCTGGAAGAGCCGTCCGACCAGGCGCCGGCCGAAGAAGAAACGCAGTAACCGGCGGCACGGCTTCGAACCGGCGTCGGATCGACGGACCCATCAACCATCGGTCCCAGCCGGCGAGCCGACGACACCCATCCGGCCCCGTAACATGTGTACGCTGCCTCTCGCGGGTGCTGGCCTGTGCGCCCAAACCCCCGCTGGTAGATGAGTACTTGAAGAGGTGCCGTCGCTAAGGAGAACTGCGGTAGCCCTTCACGCTAAGGATGATTGCCCCGAAGTGCGACAAGCCATGTACAGGCTCATCGCTGGACTGGACTTTGAGGCACAGTTCATCGTACCCCGCAAGCGAGAACGGACCTTTCATACCGGTTTCAAGTGCAAGCCGGAACGGTTCTATGACCGCCTGGTCGGTCACCTCTTCAGGAACGTTCTTCATCGTGCTGCACGGAACCGCGTGTACTTCGCCAAGCGAGGATCACGAAGCCGGCAAGCACCGTTGGAGACAGCCATTCGTAGTGCGCTCAGGCAGTTTCAGGAACGGTCGAACACAACGGTGGATACGGAAATCTGAGTGCAGGGCCACGGGCTTCAGAGAAGCCATGTCTGCAGATCGCCAAGTACATGGACTTGTCCGGAACCGGAGCCAACGGCCGCCAGCAAAGGCTGGGGGGGGAGACAGCCTGCGCCCTCCGACCGTTATCTCTTGTCGGTACGGCCTTTCGCGGATATTCTGAAGCCCGTTGTTCTTGCCGGAGAAGGGCCGACCGCGCAGCGGTCAAGGGAGTAGCAAGCCTGGTAGCTGCTGATGCAACTGTCAATCGTGGTACCTTGTTATAACGAAGCGGGCAACGTGGCCGAACTGTACCGGCGTGTCGTCGAAGCGTGTGAGCCGACGATGTCAGACTTTGAGCTGATATACGTCGATGACGGCAGCGCGGACGAGACGCTTGCTGCCGTTGCAAGTTTGGCGCAAAAGGATCCTCGCGTCAAGGCGATACGCCTGTCGCGCAATTTCGGGCATCAGGCTGCGCTGACCGCCGGCGTGGATTATGCCTCCGGAGATGCTGTACTCGTGATGGACGGCGACCTTCAGCATCCCCCCGAGCTGATCCCCTGTTTCGTCGAGAAGTGGCGTGAAGGCAACGAGATCGTTTACGGCTATCGCCAAGGGAGACGGCCCAGGCTGGGGTACCGCATCGTTAATTCTCTGATGCATATCTCGATCCCACCCGAGGCGGCCGATTTTCGCCTCATGGACCGGCGCGCCGCGAGTGCGTTTCGGGAGATGACCGAGCGCTCACGATTCATTCGCGGCATGGTCAGCTGGCTGGGATTCCGTCAGGCGGGGGTGGGTTACGAAGACCAGAGCCGATTCGCGGGCGCACGCGGGTACACGGTGCGGCAAACCCTGCGGCTCGCGTTGAACGCAGTCCTGTCATTCTCGAATGTTCCGTTACGGGTAGCCACCGCGCTGGGACTGATCACGCTACTCGTCGGGCTAGGCTACGCCGGCTACATCCTCTACGCCAAGTTTACCCAGCCGGAGATAGTTGCCGGCTGGACCGCCACGATGATGGTCATCCTGTTGGTCGGTGGCGTACAGTTGCTGTGCCTGGGGATCATCGCCGAGTACATCGGGCGGATCTACGAGGAGACCAAGCGCCGCCCGCTCTATGTCGTAAGTGAGAGCATCGGGTTCGAGCGTGGCCCCTCACTAGATCGGACCGTGCCGGCCGAGACAGGCCGTCGCGGCACGCCTGCGTGACCGGGTTGGCCGTGGTTGACGGGTCCCGGTGTGAGCCGAACCTAGGCACGGCAGTTGCCGCCGCACAAAGCCCCGCCCGACCAGAATCTGGAGCTTACGGGCATGCCCCACGGTCGCGGTAAGGCCGAGCCTAACGCCAAAGGCAGTTGGCTCTGGCGAGCCGGCGTGATGGCCGTGCTGGCGGTCGGGGCACTTTTGCTGACGCGCAATATCACGAAGCCCTTCACGGGCTGGCACGAGTGGAATAGTGCTTTCTTCGGCTACTTCGCGAGGAACCATCTTCGCTACGGCGTCGGATATACACGCCTCTTGTGCACCCACGGGTCAACCGCAGAGCCGCCCAATCCAGCGAGCTACTATGTGGGCCACCCGCCTCTGATCTCCAGCTGGGTGGCGATCTCCATGGCGATCTTCGGCCAGAGAGAATGGGCGATCCGCCTGGTACCGATCCTCGCGACGGCTGGGAGCACGTGGCTGATCATATCCATCCTACGGCGAACGCACACACGAAGGATGGCTCTGACCGCGGCGTTCTTTTTCGCAGTGTGCCCCGCGACGGCGTACTTCGGACGAATGGCGGATCACGTGCCCCTGGTGCAGTTCTTCGGCCTAGTCATGCTTCACGGCTACTTAGGATGGTCAGGTTACTACGGAAGCACGAAAAGTTACTGGCTGTGGCTTTACCTGACCGGTTGCGCACTGGGTATCGGCACCGGCTGGGCTGCGGTCTTGATCGCTGCGGCGATAGGCGTATGGCACGGCCTACGGTGCTTAGCTGGCCGGGCCCGCTGGGATCAGTTAATCGTGCTGGTCGCTGCGCCGGCTCTCGCAGTCATGGCCGTGCTACTGCACATCCTCTGGGCCGTGGATTGGGACACCCGCGTCTTCTGGCCACTGTTTGTCACGCGCTCGTACGGCGAGCGCCTGGGGATGCCTCCGTCGCTGGGCAAGTGGGTGGTCGGTCAAAGCATCTTCTGGACCCGCAACTTCACGATTGCCGGGGCGATCGCCGTTGTCCTTTTCCTACTTGGGCGGCTCGCGAGGGAGACACTCGGCGGACCGGGGTCACGCCGACTCAAAGAGGCGTTGCCGGATGCACGCGCCCTGTGGGTGCCCGCCGCCGCTGGTGTTGCCTACATACTGATCTTCAAGAACCAGTCCTACATCCATGAATACTGGCAAGTATTCCTGGCGCCGTTCGTAGGCTACTGCCTGGCGGCGGTGATCTGGGCGATCTACGACCTATTGGCCTTGGTGCATGTTTCCTTGGCAGTCGTGGGTGCTGTTGCCTGTGCGGCTGCCACGGTCGCACCATTCACCAAAGCAATCCAGGCCTACCACTCGCGGTCGCACTACCCCATGTACAATATCGAGATGCTTAGGGCGGTAAACGAGCGAATCGACCGCCATGCACCGGTAATGACGTTCCGCGACTACCACTACCGCGACAACTTCGGCCCCTACGTGCACGACTACATCCAGCCGCAAGCGGCCTATTACACGGACCGGCCGATGGTGTACGAGCGAGATCCGAGGCGGATCCGCGCGAACGAGAACGACTGCGCGATTTACATTTTGCCGTTGCGCCATTTACCGAGGGGTACGAACAAGGCGATGAGGAACAACATGTACCGCTTTCTGCACGCTAACTACAAGATTGAGCGCGTCGGGTCGTACGCGTTGGCGTACCTCATGCCGGAGGCGGTGCGCGCTCCTGCCCGAGTGCGATGACCCTGCGATTTGCCTGCGTGAGCAGATGATGGATCACGAAACGAGGGTTCTCTACGCCGTCATGCTCGCGGGCGTGACCGGTGCCGTCACAGCCCTAACCGGCTGCAGCGGGCCGCGGTGGCGCTCCGATTTTGAACGCGCCGCGCGGACTGCAGCGGAGCAGGACCGGCTGTTACTGGTGGAATTCTCCTCGTTGGCGTGCCGACACTGCGCGAAGATGGACGCCGAGGTCTTTACCGACCCGAACGTCCTTGAGGCCATGGAGGACCTGATCTGCGTTCGGCTGGACAGCGTGCTCAACAGCAAATTAGCCAGCGAGCGCGGCGTTGTAGCAACACCGACGTTCTTCGTCCTCAGACCGGACGGGAGCGAGATCACTTCAACAGCGGGTGCAATGTCAGCGCGGGAGTTCATTCTTTTTCTAGCTCGGGCGAGGATTCACCGCTGAACAGGAGATCGGACAGGCAACACCGCCTCGATCAGTTCCCGATCCTGCCGACTTGCTCTGGTCCGGACTGCGTCTGCGCTGTGGTCGGCCCGTATTTGCCGGCGGACGCTCATGTATTCCGCGTCCGATGCTCCCGCTCCCTTTCCTGCCCAGAGCTCAGGAAAGCGGTATGCGTCGCTCGCTTGCAGGTCCCCGCGCCTCGGCGGCCGCGTCGGACGCCCCATCCTCCGTCCGCGGCACCCGTGCATCGCCGGCGCCAGTTTCACCCTCGTCACTGGCGCGACGAAGCTTCTTGCTCAGAATGTACAACGCACGCTGCAGTTGGCGATCAAGCTCAATGGCTCCCCAACGAGGTGACGGGCCCGTAGTCACGTCTTGCTCCGCGGCGGCAGGCTGGCTTGCCGCTGCTGGCAGGATGATGTCCGCTTCTCGCCTCGATGCCACGATTCGGCTCCTCTCCGCTTCGGTCAGTTTGATGACCACATCGGGCATGACACCCCACCGAGGGGTAGTCTCGTTCTGCTTGGTCCGATGGATCCTGCGGCCTCTGGGCAGGTAGTAGTAGGCGGTCGTCAGCTTCAGGGCGCCGCGGCCGTCCTCCATTTCTATTACGTTCTGCACGCTACCTTTTCCGAACGTGCGCTCGCCGACAATCGTGGCGCGCTTGTGGTCCTGCAAACAGCCCGCCACGATCTCGCCGGCGCTGGCCGTTGTCGAGTTCACCAGTACCACCAGCGGGAACTCCGGATAGGTGTTCTCCGGGCTGGCCGTCACTCGGGCGGCAGTTCCGGTAAGGTCCCGGTCGCTCTGCGTCGTTACGATCACGCCCGTGGATAGGAAACGATCGGCCAGCCCCACCGCGCTGTTTAGCAAGCCGCCCGGGTTGAACCGGAGATCGACGATCATACCGGCCATCCCCCGCTCGTGAAGTTCTCGGAAAGCCGCATCGAAGCTGGCCGCCGTGTCCTCTTGGAAGCTCGAGATGCGCGCGTACCCGATCCCGCGGTCTGGGCGGATCATGAAATCCCATCGCGCTCCATTCACACGTCGCCAGCCCTTGACACTGACGATGTTGATCATCGCCCGAGTCAACCTGATGTTCTCGAAGGCACCCCCGTCCTCATGCCGTACCCTGATTGTCACGGCCGTTCCCGGCTTGCCGGTCAGCCGGGCCACGGCTTCATCGATAGAAAGATTGTCAGTTGGTTTCCCGTCGATCTCAATTATGCGGTCGCCGGCCAGCACGCCCCCGTAGAAAGCTGGGGTCCCCTCGATCGGACTGATCACCATCAACACGCCATCAATCATACCGAGTTCGACGCCGATGCCGCCGAACTTGCCATCCATTCGCTTCTTGAACTCGGGGTACTGCTCCGGGGGTATGTAGCTGCTGAACGGGTCGAGGCGCAGAAGCATCCCGTGTATTGCCCCGCGTAGCAATTGCTCATCATCGACCTCCTCGACATAGTACTTGTCGATCTGTGTACGGATTGCGACCAGAGGTGCGAAGGCCCTGCGGATCGAGTCCAGGCGCGCGAGCGATTCCGGCAGGAGCCAGAAGAGCATGGCGATCAAGATGATGACGAGCATCCACGCCAGATTGCGCTTCGGCATGATGGTCCCCTGGGCACGACGCGCCGCGCGTCATTGTTGCCTAACGGCGCCCTCGATGTCAACGAGCGCCCCGGTCACAGGGACCGTGCGTCGTGGTAGCGCTGGCGATCCGCCGATATAATACGGGTGCGGGGTCCCTTGCAGGATCGAGTACAGATGAGCACAATTCGCAATGCTCTGAAGGAAGGCTTGGATCGTGACGAGTTCGTGATCACGGCGGAGTACTGTTTGCCGCCTCGGGGAGAATCGCTGGCTACGCTCGAAGCGTTGGCCGACTACGTCCGCGATGACGACCGCGTCCACGCAATCGCGCTGACCGACCGGGTGACCAGCGAGACGGACTATGACCCGATCGAACCGGCCACCCGGGTCATGGAGCGGTCCGCCAAGGTGCCCATGGTGCATTTGTCCGGCAAAGGCCACACGCCTGATTCGATGCGAGAGCGCCTGAAGCGGTGCCGGCAGCTCGGCTTGCAGAACGTTCTGCCGATCACCGGGGACATGCCCCGAGCGCCCGAAACGTCGGCCGGGGGTGCCCCCGAACCCAGCCAGGCAGGCCACGCGAAGGCTGAGCCCGAGACCAGCTACGTGGACTCCGTCCAGGCATTGGCATTGGCCCGGCAGGTGGACGAGGAGTTGTTCCTGGCCGCTGCGACCAGCACCTTCAAGTACACGGAAGCACAGGCGATTGGCCAGTACATGAAGATGCACAGGAAGCTGCGTCACGGCGCACGCGTGATTTTCAACCAGGTGGGGTATGACCTGCGCAAGACGGAGGAGCTGGTTCTATACTCCCAGCGGATCGACCATGCCATTGACGCCATCGCAGCCTTGTATTGGCTCACACCGGGCTTCGCCAGGTTTGCCAATGCTGAGCACGTACCCGGGGTGATTATTAGCACCGATCTATGCGACCGGATTGCCGAGGTGTGCAAGCAGCCGGACGGAGGAAGACAAGCGCGAACGGACATGATGGCAGCGCACATACTGCTCTGCAAAGCCTTTGGCTACCGCGGCGTGCATGTGGGAGGATTAAAGAAGGCCGACACCTTCAAGCGAATCCTTGACCATGTCACGCAACTCGATCGAGAGGGCCTCGATCTCGACGCCCTGTGGCAACGTTGGTGCGGGCATTTGCGATTCGAGAGCGGTAGGCCCGTACAGTGTGGTCCGCCGGATGGGTTCTATCTGTTTGCCGAGGACGAACGAGGGTTGAACGGCTGTGAGTGCACCGTGCTCACCGAAGAGGTCGGCCCAGGCTTGAAGTATCGGATGCTTCGAAAGGTGCATGACATCGTATTCGATCGCGGGCTGCGGCCGGGCGGGTTGGGCGAACGGCTTCTGCGCGCGTTGGCTGTGTTGCCCACCTTTCCGGAGATCGGGTACGGCCTGGAACGGATCATCAAGAGCCCGTTGGTCGGTTGCCAAGGCTGCGGCTCGTGCAGCTTGCCGGAAACCGAGTACGTGTGCGTGGAAGGCAACTGCGCGAAGAAACTGCTCAACGGTCCGTGTGGTGGATCGGGTCTGCAAGGCCAGTGCGAAGTCCGCCCCGAGCGCGAGTGCGCCTGGATCGAAGTGTACCGCCGCGCCAAGCAGGAAGGACATCTGACAGCTTTGGAGGACGGCCATCTGCTCGCCAAGGACAGGCGACTGCAGGGATCCTGCAGTTGGATCAACCTTGCCCTCGGTCTGGACCACCATGGCGAAGAGCACCGCAGGTGACTGCAATCGGGTGATCCTTGCCCGTGTCGAGTCGTCTGATACGGACTCCTGCCAGCAGGACGACCCGCCGGTCGGAAAACGATCACGTGTGCCGGGCGCGCCTGCCTGTTGATCCCGAAGCGCGTCACGTGCGGATGCTTGCCTCTTAAGCCGGCTGGCGAAGGTGTGTAGGAGACGATGGAAAGGGCTGAAGACGCCGGGCGGGCCAAGACGATCCTGTTGGCGGTCGCAGTGATCGCCGTAGTCGTCTATATCTGCCTGCCGCTGGGGGCTCGCTGGTCGCCGCCCAAAGAGGCGACGGTCATCGAGTTGTGGCACCCGTGGGGCGGCGATTTCGCCGACGCGTTCGCCGAGGTCGTCGAAGAGTTCAACCGTACACATCCGCACATCTACGCGCGCACGCTGTTCACGCCCAACGATCTGGCCAACTCGACCAAGTTCTACATCGCCGTTGCCGGTGGCGTGCCACCGGACGTGTCCTTTGTGGACGGCCCGCAGGTGGCCGAGTGGGCCAACATGGGCGTGCTCCAGCCTCTCGATGAGTTCGTCGCCGAAGCCCGGATCACTCCCGATGATTTCTGGCAGCCATGTTGGAAACAGTGCTGCTACGACGGGAAGGTCTGGGCTCTGACCTTTGTAGCCGACACGAACTTCGCGATGGTCTGGAACAAGCAGGTTCTCCGCGAGGCCGGTCTTCCCGATCGGGCCCCGCGAACCATTAACGAACTCAATGACTGGTGCCGCAGGCTCTATGTCGAGAATCCGACAGACCACAGCATCGAGCGCCTGGGCCTGATCCCCTGGCGGGTCTTCGGCAGTGCGAATTCGATGTTCACCTGGGGATGGTGCTTCGGCGGAAGGTTCTTCGACTACGAGCACAGCAAGGTCACTGCCGACGATGCCAAGGTAGTCAAAGCCCTGGAATGGATGGTCCGCTTCGCCGACGAGTACGGCCTGGACAGAATCAATGCGCTGGCATCCACCTTCGGCAACGACGCCCAGCAACCGTTCTTCACCGGTAAGATCGCCATGGATGTTATGCACAATATTGGGGTCCAATACATTCCCCGGTACGCGCCTGACCTGGAGTACGGCGTTGGCCCGTTGCCCGCCCCGCCCGACGGCGAGCAGGATTCCAGCTGGGTAGGCGGCTGGGCAATCGCCATTCCGAAAGGGACGCGCGGCAACGAGCGGGCGGCGTTTGAGTTCATCCGGTGGATGTGCGCATCGCAAGAGGGGACGTATCTCATCGCCAAATCGATGCGCGTCTTTCCCGGGTACAAGAAGTGCCGCTATTTCGACGAGATTCGCAGGGGCAACGACCACGTCCTTAAGGTCTTCCTCTCAATCCTGGAAAAGTGCAAACACCAGCGCCCCGTCATGCCCGCCCAGGCCAAGTACATGCACGAACTGGACCGCGCCGTCAGCTTCGCGCTTTACAAAGACTTGAGCCCTCTCCAGGCTCTCCGCCGCGCCCGCCAGAACACCCAGACTCACCTTGACAAGGTGCTTTCCAGAGAGAATACCCGGAATGAGCAGACAAACTAGGCGGCGGCTGATTATCGGATTGCTCTTTACCAGTCCGTTCCTGGTGGGTTTTACAGTCTTTACCATCTACCCCGTATTCGCGTCGGTGTACTACAGCTTCTGCGAATACAACGTCTTCAGCCCTCCGGACTTCAACTGGGGAGCGAACTATGTCGAACTCGCCCGAGATGACCCTTGCGCTCGTCGAGCATCGGCTGGGCCTCGTTGAGAAGGAACTTCAGAAGGCGCAGAAGGCC
>CAYGAN010000018.1:36328-37696 GCA_964347585.1 uncultured Planctomycetales bacterium
GGTAGCCCTGAGCCTGGCTATGCTGTTGAACCTGAAGGTCCGCGGCCTTGCGTTCTATCGAACCATCTTCTTCCTACCCGCGATCGTTCCCATTGTGGCATCGAGCGTCTTATGGTTGTGGGTGCTGAATCCGAAGTACGGGATAATCAATGAACTGCTCCGACTGATCAACAGGGCCCTAGCATACGCCGGCTACCAGCTTCCCTTGCCGGGCTGGCTTAGCGATCCGGTCTGGGTCAAGCCCGCCCTGGTGGTTATGAGCGTCTGGGGAGTGGGCCACACGATGATTCTGTACCTGGCCGGCCTGCAGGAGGTCCCCAAGGAGCTGTACGAAGCTGCGGAGATCGACGGGGCCGCGGCATGGCGCAAGACTTGGCACATTACTCTGCCCATGATCAGTCCGGTCCTTTTCTTCACACTCATCATGGGCCTGATCGGATCGTTCCAGTACTTCACACAAGTCTGGGTCATGCTCTCCGGGGGCGGAGGGCCGAAGGACTCCGCGCTGTTCTACGCGCTCTACCTGTTCAACAACGCGTTCTCATACTTCCGGATGGGATATGCCTCCGCGATGGCGTGGATCCTCTTCTTGATCATCATGGCCTGCACGTACTTCGTCTTCCGGACGGGGCGCGGATGGGTCCACTACGCTGGAGCCTGATCGAATGGCTATCGGCAGCCCGCGACAGCGTGCGATCCGCTCCACCGTCAGCCACACGGCGCTGGTGGGACTGTCCTGCGTTTTCATCCTGCCGTTCCTCTGGCTGGTGACCACCTCGCTCAAGTCGGAGACGCACATCTTCAAGTTCCCGCCGGAGTGGATTCCTCGAGCGGATTTCGTTCAGCTCGGCACGGGCGAGCTCTGGGAGGTGACCCGCCGCGAGGTGCTCGAAGGGATCGAGCCGCCTAGCAACGTTCGCGTCGAGCTGGCGAACGCGACGGGCACGGATCGGCGCGTCGAGATCGTCTCACGCGATCAGATCGTCACACGCAAGCGGCCGATCTTCCGACATTATTTCAAGGGGCTGACGGCCTTTCCTTTCGATCTGTTTCTCCAGAATACGCTGCTGCTGTGCGCCCTGGCCGTAGGCGGGACGCTGCTTTCATGCAGTCTGGTGGCGTACGGCTTTGCCATTCTGCGGTGGCCGGGACGTGACTTGGTCTTCTATGTGATGCTATCGACCATGATGCTGCCGCCTCAGGTCACGATGATCCCGGTATTCCTGATCTGGCGCAAGTTCGGCTTCATCAACACGTACGTTCCGCTGCTGGCCGGGGCCTTTTTGGGCAACGCGTTCTTCATCTTCCTGCTCAGGCAGTTCTTCTTGACGATCCCGCGCGACCTGATCGACGCGGCAAAGGTTGATG
>CAYGAN010000018.1:37706-38143 GCA_964347585.1 uncultured Planctomycetales bacterium
GCGACCTGCGGATTTACTGGCAGATCGTCCTGCCGCTCTCGGTGCCCGCGCTCGCGACAGTTGCCCTGTTCGTGTTCCTGGCCACCTGGAATGACTTCCTCGGGCCGCTGATCTACCTGGTCGATGAGGTCAAGTACACGCTCTCGCTTGGCCTGGCCATGTTCCGCGGTCAGCACGGCACACGCTACGGCGAGCTGATGGCTGTCAGCGCCCTGTTCACGGTTCCGATCATCATCCTGTTCTTCTTCACCCAGAAGACGTTTATCCAGGGGATCAAAACGTCGGGCCTGAAGGCATAGCGGCCCAAGTGATGTTGAGGGCAAGCACGCTCATCGTCCTGTTCGGCCCCATGTCGATCCTGTCAGCAAGCCAGCCGGCTGATCGCATCGGTGGACACGAGATGAAGCTCCGTATCGCGAAAGCCTAGCCGACCGCCT
>CAYGAN010000019.1:0-3327 GCA_964347585.1 uncultured Planctomycetales bacterium
CTGTGCTTGTCGAGAATGCGCAACACGACCTTCTCGCCGAGAATCATCGGCATCGAGGAAACGCGCAGGTCGATCTCGCGGCCTTCGGCAATGATGTGCACGCGACCTTCCTGCGGCAGGCGTTTTTCCCCGATGTCCATCTTGCCGATCACCTTGATTCGTGAAACGATTGCCGCGTGCATCGCCGCCGGGGGTGACATCAGCTCCCTCAACACCCCGTCGATGCGATAGCGAATCCGTGTCTTCTCCCGTCCAGGCTCTACGTGAATGTCGCTGGCCCGGTCGCGAATCGCCGTCTGGATCATCAGATTGACCAGGTTGATCACTGGCGAGCCCTCAACCATGCGGTCCACGTCCGCCACCGGGGATTCGTCCACGCGCTCCGACTCGATGACTTCCACGTCGCTCTCGGTGAGCGACACGAGGAACGAGTCAACCGACATTTCCTCCCCAAGGTACTTCCGCGAGAACTCCGCGACGTTTGACTCCAGAGCCAGGACCGGGTTGATCTCGCACCCGGTCAGCACCTGAAGCCTGTCGATTGCGGGCAAGTTCTGCGGATGGGCCATTGCCACGGTCAGCCGACTCCTCACCTTGAACATCGGCATCGCGCGAAGGCGCTCGGCCTCTTCGCGAGTGATCATCTTCGCCACGACGGGGTCGATCAGCCCGTGGCGCAGACAGCACCCTTTCACGCCCAGCTTGGCCGCAAGGACGTTGACCAGATCGCTCGCCGAGATCACGCCACGCTCGACCAGGGTCTCGCCGAGCTTCTTGCCCTTCGCCGCCTGTTGCTTGAGCGCAGCGGCTAGCTGTTCCTCAGACAGCACGCCTTGAGAGACAAGGAGTTCACCAAGCTTGGCCTGATCGCGCAACATACTTACAGAAAGCTCCGAACCGCGTCCTCGGGCGTCTCGAAGACCTCAAACTCGCCGAGCAATCCTGTCAGATCGAGGATTTCCCGGCAGGTTGGCGTGATCGCCGCCAGCTTGAGTGCCCCGCCAGCCCCCCGACGGTCCGTAGCCAGCTCCAACAGTAGTTCCAGGGCGGCGCTGTCCATGTACGGCACGCGCGACACGTCCAGTACGAGCCGGCCTCCTCGGTCCGCCAGACCTGTGCGGAGAGCCGCTTGCAGCTCGTCCAGATCGCCCCGCTGGATCGGACCTTGCGGGCCGATGACCTCGACGCTGCCGTTACGCGATCTTCGAACCTTCATAGCGTGCCGCCGCTGACGCCTTTCCCTCGTCTGCATCCGCACGAATCGAGATATCCTCTCGACGCGCCGTCTCCAATAGGCCGAATACCCGGACTAGGAGTTCTTCAAGGCCCGGCTCCCCGCGTCCGCTGCACGCCAGCGTGCAGCGCGCCGCCACCTTCGCAGCCGCTACTGGCTTCTGCGACAAACTCGTCTGAATCAATGCATGGATCTTCTTGGCAATCAGGCGTCCAAGGCCGAGGTCCAACCGTCGCAGAAGAACCACAAATCGATCGTCGCTGAACCTGCCCACCACATCGTCGCTACGCAGGTTGCGATCAATGATTTGCCCCACACTGCGAATCGTCCAATCCCTCAGACCCCACTGCCCCTCGTCGTCAAGCCGACGTATCCCCTCCAACCCCACTCCCATCAGTACCACCGGTTCTCCACACGCATATGAATCTGTCAGGGCTTTGCTCCCCGCCGACAAAAAGTCCGTGCGGTTCAGCACGCCGGAGCCACGATCGGTACGGCTAGCCAAACGTAGCTGTTCTGCCAACAGGACTTGGTTCCAGAAGACGCCGACAAGCTCAGCAACCGCGTCCAACAGAGCCACGTTGCTCTGAGCCTGACGCGAAAGATCGCCCACCGTCACAAGGCCCACTACCTTGTCAGCTCGCCTGACTGGGAACGCCCATTCGACCTGCTCCTGCGAAGAGTTGACCAGTTGCCGCATCAACTCGCCGTTGCCGCAATCGCCGGATAAGTAGCGTCGTCGGTGGCTCAACACCCATCCGATGATTCCACTTCGCGTTTGGCTCTCCGGCAGGCAGGCCCCGTCATGACCAGCCAAGGGCCTCAGACGATCCGGATGAACCAACACTTCGTAGGCTCGTACGCGCCGGGCACCCACGCTCTCCAGCAACGACTCTCGCAGGAATCGGTCGAATGAGCGCCAGGCGGGGTCGCTTACATACCGGTTAGTGCTAGTTTGCCCGGACTCGCCGCCTCGGTGGCGCTGCTCATGCTGATCTAGCCACTCATTGAAGCCCCTTACCAACTCTGGCATCGCCGGTTTCAGCCCGGACGGCAAGGACACCGCCGCACGCGGCCCTGCGTGGACAGCGCCATCAGCTGTGTCCTGATCCACCGTCACGTTCTCGCTCAACGGTCCGACCCCTGTTCTCGTCGCCGCCAGCCCGCTGAACAACAATTGTCCCAGGACCGCCAGGCACACGTACCCGATCATAGGTAGTGAACCGAGCGCAGCAGAGCCCACCGTGATCGGCCCGACCTGGCGGGTGGAGATCCACTCCGCCACTACCCACACGAGCCCGAACGCCAGCCCGATTGCCGCGCGCCGCAGCACGCCGGCGCCAAGCGTCGTGCCTACGACAGCCACGGAAACCACCAACGCAGCCAGCGGCCGACTGCTGGGTGACGAGGGTGCTGCCACGAGCAAGAGATAGGCTATGGCTGCCCCCATCAGCAGGGCCGGACGGACTTCGCTTCGGCCTTGCGGTAACACGACCATAGGATCTTTCTTCCTCGACTTCTATCCAACCCCCGTTGTATGGTCCGCTTCCTGGGGCAAGGCGAACGGACCAAGCGTGTTGTCTGCCCGAACTGTGCCGCTAACGGCATCAGGTCGACTCTGACGTCTGGACCGATTGCTTGAGATCCTCCCCAGCCAATTCCTCGCAGTGTTCCAGGCCATACAGGAAGCTGTCCACCACCGCGGGGTCTAGTTTCGTGCCGGCTTCTTCGCGCAGGACCCGTATTGCGTCTTCGGCTGAGAACGCGGCACGATACGATCGCGTGGAGGTCAGGGCGTCGAACACATCCGCAACACGAATTATCCGCGCAATCAGCGGGATCTGATCTCTCGCCAGCCCACTCGGATACCCAGTCCCGTCGAAGTTCTCGTGATGGTGCTTGACGCCTTCCAACACCGCCTCGAACCCTGCGATCGGAGATAGTACCTCCCAGCTCATCACCGGGTGCTGCTTTATGTGTTCGAACTCCGCCGCCGTGAGCTTCCCGGCCTTATTCAGAACCGCCTCCGACACACCGATCTTGCCCACATCGTGCAGCCAGCCGGCCCATTCGAGGTCCTGAGCCTGTTCCAA
>CAYGAN010000019.1:3337-4302 GCA_964347585.1 uncultured Planctomycetales bacterium
CCAAGCTCATGTCCATTGCCGCGCCGATCAGACGCGACAGCGTTGCCACACGTTCCGAGTGACCCCGTGTGTAGTGATCCTTCTTGTCGATGGCTGTGACGAGCGCCCGTACTGCGGACAGTGACATCTGCTTGACCCGTTGGACGAGCCTGATGTTGCGAAGGATGTGGCCGGCGTACCCCAGTATCGATTCCATCAGCAGCATGTCGCCGGAGACGAACGCTGGATCAGTCGGCGCCCGAATCGCGATCACTTGCGAGACCTCGCCTTCAGCCTCTACCAGCGGACCGAGGATCGCCGGGCCAACATCGGGCCGTCGTAGTCGATCGGCCACCAGTACCCGGCCTTCCCGCACCACCGCTGACAGCTCTTCGCGGAACGTTTCCGCTGCTGCCTGCCAGTTCCCGTGCACCCCACCCTCCGCATCATCTGTGGCAACCTCGCTGTCGCTCTCGTCTGCCGGCACGAACGCATCTGCTTCCGCGCCGGTCGTCTGCGTACGCGCCGGCAGGTGGTACAAGACTTGCGCCGACAGTATCCTCCGTAGTTTGCTGAGCAGCAGACGTCGAATCGCCACATCGCTAGTCAGGCACGCCATGGACCGCGTCATGTCGAAGATCAGGTTCAGTTGTTCGTAGCTGCGAATGACCTCTTCGGCCAAGCCTTCGTACTCAACCAGCAGGGCTTCAAGCTGCCCGCTCAACTCAGCCAGAACCGAGGTCACCGCCTCGTGATTGTGAGCAAAGGTTCTCTCTTGGCCGGCTTGTTTCGCCGACGCTGCGCTTCGAGAGACTATTTCGTTTGCTCGGACATGAGGCGCGACTGCTTGCTCCAGCCGCCGCAGTAGCTCTGCAAATTGGCTGCCGAGGCAGGCCGTCTCGCTCACATCGCCATCAGTACGCAGCGTCATTCGACTCATCTGTCGTCGGCTCCGATTGTTCGCCGTGGCTCACCAAAACAACACC
>CAYGAN010000019.1:4312-11658 GCA_964347585.1 uncultured Planctomycetales bacterium
GAACGCGCGGTGGTCACGGTTGCGTGGCTCCTGCGTCTTGCAAACCGACTGAATGACCTTCCGTCGCGCGTCGCGCTTCCGCTGGGGCGTTTGTACCACCCAAGAGCCTGGTCACTTCTTCAATGAGGCGTGAAGGACTGAACGGTTTGGGGTGAAGCACCGCCCCCTTCCCGATGCTCTCACGCACCTCGCGCTGATCACACCGCGACGTTAGGGCGATTACTGCATCCGGCCTCAAGTTCTGGTCCTCACATTTCCGCGTCAACTCCACCCCGTCCATCACAGGCATGTTCACATCGACTATGAGCAGGTCGACCTCCTGTTGCTGCATGACGCCCAGTGCCTCCGCTCCGTTGCGCGCGCCTATTGCCCGGTGGCCGTGTCGCTCCAGCCAAAGGCAGATCACTCGCAACAGGTGCGGCTCGGCTTCGGATACGAGTATCCTGGCCATGGTTTGCACCTCCGCTCAGAGCTGCGCCGCTCCCGTCGCTGCTAACTGAGTCTGTCCTTCGGCGTCAATGGGCAGTTGTACATGGAATGTCGCCCCTTGGCCCTTGCGGCTATCGATCGTAATCTCGCCCCCATGCGCCCGCACTGTCTCTCGGGCGATTGTCAGGCCCAAGCCCGTCCCAGGCTGGCCTTGCACCAAGGCGTCCTCTTCCCGACAAAATTTCTCGAAAACCTGTTCGTGATTTGCCGGGTCGATTCCTACTCCCGTGTCACTGACCGAGACGAGGAGCTGGTCTTTCTCGATTGCCGCTACTACCTCGACACGCCCGCCATTCGGCGTGTACTTGATCGCGTTGCCTAGGATATTGTTAAAGACTACCTGGAGCCGTTCCTTGTCGCCCGTCACTGCCGGCACCTTCGCCGGCAGCTTCAGCGTCAGCTCGACGCCCCGTTCGTCGGCAGCGGCCTGCACATCCTGGATCACATCGCGCAACAGGCGGTCCGGATAGACGTTGCCCATGTGCAGTTGAGCCGTGCCAACCTCCAGCTGCGATATGTTCAGGACATCCTCGATCAGCCTCGCCAGCCGGGTCGTTTCGCCGATGATCACGTTGTAGCACTCGCGATGAGTCTCCTGGTCGGTGAACATCTCATTCGCCAGCGTCTCAGCGTACGCCCGAATACTTGTCAGTGGTGTCCGAAGTTCGTGAGAGACGTGGTACAGGAACTCTTCCCTGACCTTCTCCGCCTCTTTGAGCTGGCTGACGTCTTGTAGGAGGATCACTCGCTCGTCGCCCGCCGCCCCGTGAATGACACTCAGGCGAACAGTCGTGGAGCCCTCGTGCGAGCTAATCTGGCGATCGACGCTGACAGGCGCGCCACCAAAGCCGTCACCCAGCGATTGCAACAAGTGGCGCACGACTGGGTCGTCGCAGAGCTCGTCGCACGTCGCGCCCAGCAGCTGCGCTTCCGGAACCTGAAGTAGCGCTATAGCCGCCGGATTGGCGTACGCGACCCGACGGTCCTCGGCTATCTGCACCACCCCACAGGGAAGGCCTTTGAGGATTTGCTCAAAGGTGTCGGAACGATACTTGTCCAACGCGTGCGCCACCCGGAGTCTCGATTGCTGCTGCCGAAGCTCCTGCTCTGTCTTGTCGAGGAACTCAAGGAGATTGTTCCACGCGGCCGATACTTGTCCGAAGCAGTCGCTGATGCGGAGCGCGGAAATCTGGGGCTCGATCCCCGCTTCATAGGCTAGCAGGCTGTCCCGGACCGCCGCCATGGGCCGGACCGTTCGCCGAAGCCAGCGATAAACCAGCAGGAGCATTCCCATCGTCGCCAGTAGGACGCAGGCGGCCGCGACAGCAAACTCTCGCAGCTGGAACGCGCCGGCTTGAGGACTGTAGGCGGCCCGCACATAGCCGAGCACGCCGCCGTTCGTGCTTCGAACGGGAGCGGCGTATTCGATGAAGGCGCCGTGGGGCGCTGTGGGGCGCTCCCACCATTGCGCCCGTTTGGGATGACGTGGCGGCGCACTTGCGTCAGGCGTCCACTTGCCTCCGATCTTTCGGGGATCCAGATGAATTAGGTAATGATCGGTAGGGTCCGTTACGAAGCAGTACGACACGCCGGGGCCACGCGCGTACCGCCGCACCTCCGCTGCCGCAGAGTGTGGGTCGGTTTCGAAGAGTGTGGCAACATGCCTGCTCAGGGCCTCGATACGCTCGGCGGCTCGTTCGATGCGTTCGCGCCGCAGATTGCCGCGCCCGATGGCTACGTACCAGGTTGCCGTAGCCGCGACCGTCAGCAAGCACAGCGCGATCAGTGAGAAGCCGATCGCGCGCGGAATCTCTTCGGGTTTTCCAACTGCTCGCTTCAACCACAGGTTCCTGCACCAGCCGGGCATCACACGGACCGTTGCACGAATAGACTGCCCCCCGCCACCATGCTGATCGCGCGCAACGGGGGCATCGCCCTGTCTCTATCGATCCAAATGGGATAGGACTTAACCTGCGCCGGGGCCGACCGCCGGCCTCGCTCTGATGATCGCGGACTGCGCCCGAAGCACGGCTCCACCACGCGAATGCCCCGATATCGGACCGCCCGGCGTGCTAACGAGCCGACCGGTCACTGCTCGGTCAGGTCCCCCGGCCCTTGCGTAAGGCGACAGGACCCCAAGATTGCCTGGCGCAGCTGGCCACAGTCGCCTAACGCGGGTGATTGCACGACGCGCCAACATACGTTTCTCAGCCGAAGTGGGCACGGCATCATCGATTGGCGGGCGTTTTCCCGATGATGATAGCAAGGGCCCCCGTGACGTGTTCGGGCGCGGCGCCCGTCCTGACAGGAGGAATCTGATGCGACGGAAGATGAACCCAGTGACAAGCTTTCTTATCGGCGGCGGCATTACTCTCGCCGCCGCGGCCGCCTGGGCTGCCTCATGCGGCTCCGGTGGCCCGGCTAGGAAGGGCACGGAGCAATTCCCGGACGCGGCAGCTCAACGCAATCAGATTATCCAGGAACTCCGCGGCCTTAACTCCCAGCTGGCTGCGATCCGCCGGACCCTGGAGGCAGGCAATCTGCGGGTGCGACTCGTCGATCCGCGCAAACAGCCTACGGCGCCGGGGCACTAGGCCCAGTGAGTGGGCAGCGGCCGCCGAGTAGTAAGTGGCCCGCCGACCGCGTTATCAGTACTGATAACGGCCTTCGTGGACCAAGCGGCCTAACCGCGGGCAGCCACAGGGGTTCCCGAGCCAAGTGCGGCGCAATCAGTTGTCGTCCCTAAGCGCAGAGCGTCTAAGGAAATGCGCCAGGCCCCGCCGACAAATAGACAGCGTCTGATACGGTTGGTACGGTCCGACCACGAATGCGTGAGCCGCGCCGCCAGAAGTCTAGCGTGCGCGTCGCGGCCCGAAAGGCACGGATGGTGCCCAGCTCTGCCCGAACGCCTGTCGCCCACCGCGCGCGATTCCCTCACATGAGCCTCACCGTCCAAGTATGGCTGCGCTGGCTAGCCGCTGCAATCGTCCCCTTGACCTGTACAGGGGCATCGACGGTTGCCGCCGGCCACAGGCCCAGCGCGACCAGCCGCCCCGTCGCGATCGATCTCACGGACGAGGGCTTGCTCGAAATCCACAGCCGCAACGCCGAAATCAGCACGGTGCTCCAGGCACTTAGCATCCGTGCACGGCGGAACATCGTGGCCGGTAGCGACGTGCAGGGAGCGGTGACTGCTGACCTGTACGGGGTGACCTTCACTGAAGCGCTGGAGGCCATTCTCTCCGCAAACGGGTACGTTTACGAGCAAGCCGGCAAGTTGATTCTCGTGCATTCCCGGGACTATGTAGCCGGGCGCAAGCCCCCGCTCCAGGCGAGGGTATTCAGGCTCCACTATGTCCGAGCCGCGGACGCAGCGGAGCTGATCGCCCCGTTGCTTAGCCCGGAGGGCAGCGTAGCGGAAACCCCGCCGGCGGAAACTGGGGTGCCCACCGGCAGGACGGTAAGCGGGGGAGACGCGTCAGCCCTTCACGATTGTCTGGTCGTTCACGACTATCCCGATCGGTTGGCGAAGATAGAGCGCGTGCTCGCAGATCTCGACGTCCGCCCGAGGCAAGTCCTCATCGAAGCGACCATCCTGCGAGCGACTCTCGACGAGCAGAACGAGCTGGGCATCGATTTCAATGTGCTTTCTGGGGTGGACTTTGAAGCGCTAGACAGCACCAGCCCGGCAATACGAAGCATCGACGTGGGTGAGGTAGCTGGGCCCCAGCTTAATAACAAAAACGTCACGGTCCGGACCGACTTCAACGCCGGGGTGACGCCCGGCGGGCTAACGTTCGGGTTGATCAAAGATCAGGTCGCCGTCTTCGTCCGCGCGCTGGAGCAGGTGACGGACGTGACCGTACTGGCCAACCCAAAGATTCTCGCGCTCAACAAGCAACGAGGCGAGGTTATGGTCGGGCGACGCGACGGGTACCTTACGACGACGGTCACCGAAACAGCCGCGGTCCAGTCCGTGGACTTTCTGGAAACCGGGACGCAGTTAGCCTTCCGGCCGTTCGTCGGCAACGACGGGTACGTGCGAATGGAGATCCACCCGGAAGACAGCAACGGCGGGCTGTCCAGTGTGAATCTGCCATTTGAAGAGACGACCGAGGTGACAAGCAACATCCTGGTCAGGGATGGCCACACGATCCTGATCGGGGGACTGTTCCGTGAGCGGACCGGCGCCACGAAGGCCCAGGTACCGCTTCTGGGTGATATCCCCGGGCTCGGCTTATTGTGGCGCCGAAGTCAAGACGAGACGATGCGAGAAGAGGTCATCATCTTACTGACGGTCCACATCGTCAAAGACAGCCAAGCCGAGCAGCACGCCAACGAGTTGCTGGTCGAAGAGGTCGAGCGAATTCGCGTCGGGGCGAGGCGCGGGTTGCTGGGGATCGGTCGCGAGCGGCTTTCCCAGGCGTACTACGTGTCCGCGGTTGGTCACTTGGATAAGGGAAAGGTAAACGCGGCCATCTTTGACGCGCGAATGGCCTTGCACTGCAACCCCCGGTTTGTCGCTGCGATCAAGTTGAAGGAGCAGTTGTTGCAGCAGCGGGACTGGGAGGACGACGGGACGCATATAAGGACGTTCGTTCTTGATCTGATTCGACGGGAGACGGCTGGCCGGGCGCCGCTGTTTGGCCGCCCGGCAGTGCAAGGCCCGTCGCCATCGACACAGCCGGTGTCGGACGCGCCGGCGAGTAAGGCCTTCGAAGGATGGGAGGCAAGTCTGTGGTCGATCGTGTCGTCGCTTTACTGACAGTCAGTCTCGCAGCCCTGGCCGTGCCAGGCTGCCTGGAGCCGCACGCGACGGCCAAGGCCGAGGCCGACCAGCGCTGGCGGACGATACGGGCAAGGGTGAAGCTCGGCCTGGCGGAAGAGCAGCTCCGCAACGGATCAGCCGCTCGTGCGTTGGAGCAGCTTGACCAGGTCAAGGAGCTTGATCCGACGTTGCCAGGACTGGCACCAATGCTAGCCAAGGCCTATCTGGCCGAGGGGCAGATCCCCGAGGCAGAGGCTGCGCTTCGCGAAGCGGCTGCGGAGAACGCACCCACCGACGCGCAAGTCAACTATCTGCTTGGGATCATCGAGCAGCGGCGCGGTGCGTGGCGTCGCGCTTGGGGGCACTACGCGGCGGCCGCTGCGAGCGAGCCGAGGAGCCTCGCTCTTGCACTCGCCGAGGCAGAGGCCCTCTTGCACCTCGGCGGTGCTGAGGAGGCATGCCACTACTTGATCGAACGTGTCGAACGGTTCAATCAGGAGCCGGCGTTCCACTGGGGATTGGCTGAAGCCTACCGGGCGGCGGGCAACCTCGATGCCGCCGCGCAGTCCTATCGAACGGCGCGTGAGCTTGGCGAGCAAGACCCAGATGTGACTGAGTCGCTGGCGTGGTGCCTGCTGCGAGCGGGCCGCTTCGCTGCGGCTGCCGAGGAGTTCAGGCATCTGCTCGCAGAGCAAGGACGCAGCTCTTACACTACCACTGTGACTGCGCACCAGCGTCGGCTCTCGATCGAGCTGGGTTTGGCCAAGTGTCTGTTGGAGGTTGGTCAGCCGGCGGAGGCGCGCGAGCGGCTGGCCGCGCTGACTCGGTCGCACGAGAAAGAACCGGGTGTCTGGCTGGCGCTGGCGCGGGCGTCGCTCGCGTGCGGCGACACGGAGCGGGCCCTGAAAAATGCCGTCCGAGCCGCTGAGCTGGACGAGCAGAACGTAGCGGCCAGGCAGTTGGCCACATATCTGGCCGTGAAGGCTGGTCAAGGTGAGCTGGCTGAGCAGCTGGCTCGTCAGGCCGTCGCAATCGGCCCGCAGGATGCAGCCAATCACATCCTGCTCGGATGGGTCTTCGCGTCGGGTCAGGACTACCCGCGAGCGAGCCACTGCTACGCCAAAGCGGTTGAACTTGATCCGGGTTGCGAACTCGCCAGCGCGCTCCTGCTCGGCTGTCCGGTCTCAACTGGGCGAGCCAACCAGTCAGACCAGCCCAGCAAGGATCCCTCCGGGGCGGGCACGTTACTACAATCGGCGTCGCGGTAGTAGCGCTCCGTTACGGGCGCAGCACCAAGCCTGGCCGGAGCTTCGGGCCCGGTCCCGGCGGGGGCAAGAGGGCAAGACTTCACAGGTTCGCCGCGTGCCCGCTACGACGGCCTGCACTCGTCGGCGCGACGATCGCCGTATCGCGTACTCCTTCCACTCTGGTCGGCGTTCCGTTCGCGCCTCACGAAGCACGCTTTCGCCCAGCTCCTACCGACCGACACTGACGATAGGCCCTAGCTATCTGCCTGAGATCGTAAAGTTCAGGGTGCGCGCGCAGATGGCCATAATGCCAGATGAGGAGCCCGTCGGCACACGCCGCTGCTTCCTTGATTGCCTCGACGACATCCGGCCCCCTGTTACGTGTCTCGTTCGCCCAATCCACTTTGATCAGCAACCATACAGGTTTCTTGCCGAGCCGCTCGCCGACCTCGTTGGCGACGTTCTTCGCCAGACCTGACGGGACCTGCCTCTGACCGGCCGGCGCGTTGAGCGGGACAAACGGGCACACGAGATCTACGGAATGCGCCAGCCCTGCGAAATTGGGCCCGCCGGCAACCGTCACAACGCCCAGACGGCAGCGCCGCGAGCGTGATCCCAAAGAACTCCGGACATCTGCCAGCCAGTCGGCCAGGACCGCACCACGATAGTCCCACCACGTCGCGCCCGCCTGATTGTCGCGCAGCTTCGCGAGCCCTTCTTCACACGCTGCGCAGTGGCAGTCAAAGAGGGGGTTGTACACGATCACGGCTCGCGCGCCCGGGACTTGTGACGCAATTTCGAGGGCCCACGAGCCGCACCACTGGTTGCCTCTGGCGGTCGAG
>CAYGAN010000019.1:11668-33604 GCA_964347585.1 uncultured Planctomycetales bacterium
TGCCATCCGCGTCCAGCTGGACCGGGACCTCGGGGTACTCGTCGAGCGATAGCTTACGCGGCCGGTACATGGCCGCCAACTGCACTCCCTCGTGGGCGAGCCTGTCGGCCAAGCGGTTTATATTTCCGAAATCACACCGCAGCCGATGATGGGTGACGTAGGCGAAATCTATGACCACCACATTGAGGCCTGCGTCGTTGACGAACCGTTCTACTTCAGAGATCCCATAGTCTCTGCCAATCTCAGAGGCAATGAACGCCATGCCGAGCACCGGCGGCGAGGCAGGTCCGCGCTTCGCCATCGGGTCAGTGTCCCTTTCTTCTGCCGGCTCCGGTTTCTTGGATGCGTTCCACCAGTTGCGCCAAGCTTCCGCCTCCGAGCCGAAGTCCTCGCCGGTTAGACGCTGCAGCGCTTCGACGACCACCTCGCGCATGGGAGACCAATCACACCGCTGCAGCTTATCAATCAGCGGTCGAACAGCCCGCTTGTCCCCAATGGCGCCCAAGGCCTTGGGAATCTGCCAGTTGTTATTCGTTCCCATTTCGGCGATCAAAGCTGGAACCGCCTCGCTGCCCATGGCGATGATCTCTCTGAGCGCCACGAAGCGAGGAGCTTTGGGATCAGACAGCTCATCGATCAGTCTTCGTAATTCAGCTGGGCACGGGGCCTCGCCGTTGCCGGCCGTTGTCTGCGGCAGTGGGGCCTGCTGGTCCTCGGGGTGGCGAGCCGGCGCCTTTGCTGCCGGACTCCCAGCGCGCGTAGTCGAGATACCATTGGGGTAGGGCACGTACGCTGGATCGCCCAGAAGAATCACGCGAGACGCTGCCTGGACCATATCCTCTGGCGAATCGGGGCCGCTGAACGGATTGGGACCTCCCGCAAGGAACCTCTTGATCTGAACCTTCTTGCCGCGTGCCTGGTTGATCCGCCAGTTGTACATCTTCTGAACCGCTTGCCCGAGACTGAGTCCGGGCTCGTTCTGAAGGTAGAACCCGAATGCTGGGTAAACGTTCATCAGGGCTGATGAGTAGGTCGAGCCAAGATAGCCGACCGCGCCTGAATGGAGACAGTTCAGACAGAAGCTCTCACTCGGCTTGATCGACTGGCTCTCCAAGCGTCCGCTGGAGCCCACCACCATTTTCCGAGAGGTCACCGCCCCGTAACACGTGCCGTTCATCACGATCGCACCTGTCAGGTCCTTGCCGACCAAGTCGCGGCCAAAGACCAGGCACGATTGGTCGCCTTCTCCGTGGCCGGAGAGGAAGACGACGCTGGAATGATCCAGTCCGGCCAGCTCAGCCGCCTTCCTTTGTTCCCAAGTCGAGTCGGCATCATTCGGGTTGATGGCCACCGTTTCATATCCCAATTGCCTGAATCGTGCTACGCAGTCTTTGATGAACCCGAAGCAATGGGCTTTCCCACCGAACGTATGCCCAACGCCGCAGAACTTCTTCCGCTTCGACCTCTCCGCCTCGAGTCGCATGGTGTTCTTCACGAGGGCTAGGGCGTCATCTGCCGTCATGCCCGTTATGAAGCCGTGGGCTACGTCAACTTCGGGGTCGGCGTCCAGGTCTCTCATTGTCGAGAATATTCCCGCAACGGAGTTACAGTCGATGCCGTGCGGGCTGGTTACAATGGCAACGTACTTGGGTTTGGCGGCGCGCAGCTTCGTACGCAAGTCGGCCAGACGCCGGCTGCTGAAACGGACGAGCGGAGCGTCCCTATACTCCGAGAGTTCCACAGCCGCGCGGTAGTATGGGTGACCTTGCTGCTGGTCGGTGATCACCAGGTAATCCTTTCCAGCGCCGGTGGCACCGTAGCACAATCCGGCTGCAGCGAAAGCTGCTGCGCCTACAGCAGGAACGAACGCTGGGTACTTCATAGCGTTACCCTCCGAGGGCCCTGACGGCCCCGCTCAAATGGTTCATTTCTCGCTAGGGAGCTGTCTGCCTGCCAACAACAACATTACGCCGCAGCACAGGCAATCGCGCAAAGCACGCGGCTGGCGACGGTCCGGCCAGTGATGAGCTCTGGTTCGCCGCGCGCTCGGCGCCGCTGCGAGGTCGGTTGGCATCTGAGCAGACATCTCTTCCAGCAGCGCCTCCCCCTTCCCAACCACGCCCGAAGAATCCGGTCAGCTGCGTCGTGCGCAGCGATGATGGACGTGCCCTCACGGCGCGTCTCCCTTCTGTGTGCCTTACCTCCGGCCTCGCGGAACAGACGAGCCGCGTCCGTGCCATCCGCCTACTGTTGGTCAGATCGGCCGGGTCCGGGTCCTTCCCTCATGCGCCCAGCCGCCTGGCGGGCCGCAACGAGAGCGCTGGCGTTGACCTTCCACGTACCATCGACTCTGTGCACCGAGAACGGAGTCCGCGTCGGCTCGCCATCGATGCTGGGCCCCGGCAGTCGGGAGCTTTCCGAAACGATCGAGTCGGTGACGCGAGGCTGACCGCCGCCGCGCAGTTGGACCGTCTTGCCAGGTAGGATTCCGCGTGCAGTCATCGCCACGACGGCTCTCCTCGCGCGGTCCAATTCAGGTGGAGGCACATTCTGGTGTTGCCAGAGCTCCTCCATGTCGGCAGGCAGAGGGCCTACCGACGGCTTGCTCATCGTTTGTCAGCATCGCCAAGAACATCTGGCGGAGGGCGTCTAGCGGCTGCAGGCACTCGCCGCCGAAGGTGTTTGCCTTTGAGCCGCTGGCGCACACGGCTTCGCGGCCTTCGGCGCTGATGGCGTCTCGCTCTCACCATCCGGGCGGCGCTGTTCCGCGTACGGAAGGGACGGCTGCGCTGCTTCGACGACCAGCACCCTAGGCCGGTAGGCCTTCCACTCGCCAATGCCCTCGCGGCTGACGAAACCGTAGCCTGACGACGATTGCTTGTTCTCCGCCGTGGCGTAGTCTTCTCGCGCGAAACGGAGCATAACACCATGCGGTTTCCGGCCAACCTGGGCCTGGGCGCGCACCAACGCCGTAACGTCAAAGAGCTTCCAACCTCTTCCTGGAACGAAATCAAAGGTAGCCGCAGGCTTCGGGGTCGCGATCGGCTTCTGATTCCACGATGTGCACTCCGGCCAGCCGGCCAAGAGCTCATAAACCTGAAGTTGTCCTGCGGGCGGCGAGAACTTCGTCTTGCGCGAATACAGCGCGATCAAGAAACGCCGATCGGAGCGCCTGGCCTCCTCGAGCGGGATAGCGGGCCACTCCAGAAGCGTGCGCACGCCCCCCTTATTGTTGGCGACGGCGATGTTGTCCACGCGTCCGTGAGACCACAATGGCAGATACGACAGCACCATGCAGTCCTTGATGATCGGAACGGTTCGCACGACCCGGCCCGGGACGCTCCTGGCTAGCTCGCCCGGCACGTTGCTCGCCGACACGTTCGGCGGCTCACTCGGCCGGGTAGCCCGCTGTGGCTCCTCGGCCACGAGCGACAGATCGTCGAACCACGCGCTGCCCAGGCCTGTCAGCGCAGCACGGACCGTGATGAACGCTGTTTGCTCAGGGACGATCACCGGCGTGGCCTTGGCGGGAGTCCAGTCGTGGTTACCCCGGAAGACGGGAGTCGAGGCAAAAGCGAGCATTTGCTTGCCCGTGCGATCCCAACACTGCACGCAGACGTTGACGGCGTCTGCGTTCTGGCTTCGTACACGCGCGCTCAGTCGGACGGTTTGACCCGTGGGCACGTCAACGATGTTCTGAGCCCAGTTATTGGATACCAGTTCGCCGTACTCGTGCGTGTTGATGATGGCGAACGCGAACTGCCCTGAATGGGCGTTATCGCGCGTCCGCAGCATCTGCAGCCCGTCAGCCGGCCTGCTGGCCGCGACCCAAACAGACGGGCACTTGCCTTGGCCTTGTTCCGCTCCGGGATTGAGCAAAAGGTTGCTCCCCTGGACCGTCCCCGAAGCGGGAAGCGAGGCAACAAGCACAGCCGACCCTATCACAGTCAACCTGGAAGCGGAGGAAGAACGTTGCATGGTCGCGTTTCCTCAGGAAGAACAAATACTTCCGAGCCAAGGATGTACCTTGGTGAAGTGTTGCTCAGTGCCCCCGGCTCTGCTGACTGTCGGCCATCCACGTGGGTGACCGCATCGCCTGGCTTCTGCGACGTAACTGAAGGCCCGCCCTCTCGAAGTCGGGGCGACAGCGCCAGATAGCCGAAGATCAGTGCCGCAGCGATCCCGGCAGCCAGGGCCGGCTGATACCACCGAACCTGCCACGGCGGCCTCGCCGCCGGCAAGGTCTTGGGAATCGCCTGCAGGAGCCTCTCCTGCAAATGCTCGGGGACCCTCGGCTGCGGGAGACGCCGAAGCGCCGCTTCGATATCCGTTGACGCGATCTCCTTGTCCGTTGGCCGTTTGCTATCCGTCATG
Source organism: uncultured Planctomycetales bacterium (assembly GCA_964347585.1). Taxonomy (GTDB): domain Bacteria; phylum Planctomycetota; class Phycisphaerae; order UBA1845; family CAYGAN01; genus CAYGAN01. Next base: position 16,043 of record CAYGAN010000019.1, read on the forward strand.
GCTCGAACATTCCTTTCAGGAGGCTCCTCAATTCCCCGATGGCTTGGCTAACCCGCCACTTGACTGTGCCGGCGGGCTCATCGAGTACCTCTGCCATCTCCTTGAAGCTCAGGCCCTGAAAATAATGGAGCACGATCACCAGATGTTCTCTGTGGTTCAGACGTTCCACGGCCTCGTATAGATGTCGGGAGCACTCGTCCGCGAGCAGGCCGTCGAGGTGCCTTGGGTTCTCGCACAGATCAAACGTCCGGGTCCCTCCCGACCTAGTTGCCTGACGATCACACCGTGCCCGCCGCATCCAATCGACGAATGTGCTGTAGGCGATCCGGTGGAGCCATGTCTTCAGCGCTGACCTCTCCCGGAATCCGCCTATGGCGGCCCATACCTTGGCGAACGTGTCCTGCGTCAGGTCCTCAGCAGCGTGGACGTCTCCGGTCAGGTGCAGCAGGAACCGATAGATTGACTCATAATGCGTCCGTACCAACTGCGCGCACGCCTGTGACCGTCCTGCGCGGGTCTCGCTCAGAAGATGCTTCTCCGCCGGCGTTGTCACGGGCACCCTTTCAGCCCGTGGGAGTTTGTCTGCCATCCCTTAGACGTATCAGACCGCCAGGGTGTTGGCCAGAAACAGAGGATCCCCCCTCATTATCTCCATCCAAGGCCCGAGCACAGCCCGCGCCGCAGTCGAGATCCTCATTACGATTGCAGGCTCTGCTGCATTAACCGCGTTTGCGCTCCCCGCGGCCAGAAGCCGAGGCGGCGACACAAATGGGCATACGCAGGACCTGCGCCGCCGCGAATCCAGAAGAGCCGTACGCTGAAATGCGTAACCAAGTTTGCGTGCATCAAATCGACATCGCTGTCTCCGTCGAGACCGCGGGAATCGGAATCGCTGGTCGGGAATCCTACGATCGGCCAATTCTGGAGCCTGGCGGCCAGCATCGCTGGTGTGACCGAAAGGGCGTTTCCTAAATGTTTCCTCTCTCGGTTCCACTCAGTTCCAAAGCCTCATTGTTGACACGTGCGCGCAAGTGTCTCTTACGTCAGCAGTAAGTTCTGCGGGGCGCTTAGTTACGCAAGGCGTCTTCGGCCAGCGAGAACCGCGTTAAACGAACCGTTGATCCGGTGGTTGCAGGTTCGCGTCCGGTCGGCCTCGATTCAGGAAGTGATTAGGCTGTCGGAGGTCGCGCCCGGCAGCCTTTCTCATGCGCGGCCTTGAAGGGACCGAAAAGGCGTGAAGATAGACAAAGCGTGTACAAAACGCGCTCCTTCGTACCGTCCGCGACGTGTACCTCTCGCTCGCAGCACGTACGCGATCGACCGCTGACTTGCCCGCGCTGCTGTAGTACCGAAGCGTCGTCTCGACCTGCGAATGTCCAGCCAGGCGCATCGCCTCGGTCAACGTCTTCCTGACCCCATCGGCAGCGATGCAGCTGAGGCCCTCCCCTTCCGCCCGGTGCGGGTTGTGGGCTATCGTGCACGAGGCGATCCAACGCTCCGGCTTGTACAACCCATCGCCAGGGTTGACGCTGGCGCCCGGCTTGCCGCCTTGCAGCCGCCCTCTTCCACGTAGAACCGCAGCACATAGCTCGGCTTTAGCCGCAGCACGCCCTCGGTTCTGTCCACAATGCGCTCGGTCTGCCGTGGGAGCTTCCCGCTACTTGTCGTCCGGCTCCTATCGAGAATGGGCGCGGCAGGATTCGAACCTGCGAAGGCTAACGCCAACGGGTTTACAGCCCGTCTCCTTTGGCCGCTCGGACACACGCCCGTGTCACGTCTGCTGGCCATTATACGTGCGCTACGTGAGGCTGCAACACGCGCCGGCTTGCGAGTAAGGTGGGACCCGTAGGGCTCCGCTTCCGGGATGCGGCCAGATGTGCGGTTGCGATAGAATGCTGAATCGCGCGAACCGGAGCGCACACGAGGAATGGGCTGCGCAACCTTTAAAAAGGCGCCCGCGTGCGAATCGCGTCTCCCAGCTCCAGAGAAGCTGGGCCACCCACCGAAGTGATGTCATGCTGGGTTGCCGAAAACGTGCGCACTTGTCGCCGGCGGCGCATCCAACAGACCAAAAGAAGGTCAAGACTCCCGCGTATCCCGCTTCATTTCCTCATCCGGCGCACCTGCTCGAGGGCTTGTTGTGCCTGCTTTCGGACTTGCGAGGTCGTCGCACCGCTGGCCAGAGTCTCGAGGAGCTCGGCGGCCGGCTTCGATCGGAGCACCTGGAGCACGTGAATCGCCCTGGCAAGTCGGAGCCCCTCCAGTTCTGGGAGTGCGCCTTGCTCGATTGTCTTGAGAATCTCTTCGATTCGCGAACGCGGCTCGAGGGGCGGAGATCGCTTGAGTTCCTGGCGTAGGTGCGGCTCGGCCAACAACCCCAGCTTCATCAGCGCCTGAGTCGCTTCTTCGCGAGTCGCCCACTGCGGATGGTTCAGATCAGCGATGAGGCGTCGAACACTTTCGTCCTCAACGGCTGGAGGCTTGAGACGGCTCTGCAGGAACGGCACGGCCCAGTCGCCGGCGGCGATCAGCGTCCAGACAGCGGCGTGCGCTTTCATGGGATCGTCCGACGCCAGATCGTCCCAAAGGCGTCGGAAGGCGTCCGCGTCCAGCTTCGCGACCGGCGATTCGTTCAAGGCCTCGATCCTAACGTTGTCAATGCCCCAGCTCTCGTCGGTGACCACTTGCACGCCAATAGCGGAGAACCTGACAATCTGGCACCGGGCGGTGTGCGGAACGACAAGACTGAAGTGATAGACCGCATCCATCGGGTCGTTGCCGCCCGAGTATCCCAGAGTATTGCTCTCCGCGGCGCCGGTGTGCATCGGATGGCTGGGTCCGGGGTGATTGTCCGGATAGGCCTGCCGAGCGCCGCCATGCGGATATAGCGAGAAGGTCGTGTGCACCAGCGTCGGGCCATTCTGCAAATGCAGCTCCCAAACGTCCGGCCCGTTACGAGCGCCTCCGGGAGCCACTTTGTCGTTGCCATCCCATGACCGCATCAGGTACAGATCGAAGCAGATGCGGAGGTACTTGTGCGGCGGGAGGTCTTCGACGTGCAGGCAAACGCTGGTCTCGCCGAATTCGCCCAGGAACTGCTGCTTTCCATTCGGCGTCCTGGTGCGTTGGACGTGCAGCCACTCCTGGCCGACCGACTCCTCGAAGTCATTGGCATAAACAAGTCTGGCGTCACCTGAGCGCGCTTCCCAAACGGGCTGCGCTGCATGCGTAGCTGGCATAGCCGAGTCCCGCAGATCGGGCGGGCTGGCGGCGGGTTGGCTGGTCGGCGGTTCAATGAGCCTGATGGTCAGACCTGAGCAGGGCGCTGACGAAGACGTCACGATCATCGCGACGGATGCGGCCCACGGCGTCTTGCTCATGCTGGTTACCTCTCGCTCGTGCTTCGTGCGCATGGAGGATCCGCTCTTGGGTCCTTGGACGCCGATCATCGCCGATGGTTTCATTTGATCCGCCCGGAAGGGGCCCACCAGCCAGAAGATGAGAGTTGTTACGGCGCGGCGTCGTGTGCCGCGATGGCGCACGTTCGCGCGAACGCCTTCTGACGCCGCTCAGCGCCGATGTGGGCGGCCGATGACCCCGGAGGCAAGATCGTTTCATCGGCTTACGTCTGGATGTGCCATTGCGGTACAATCGCGCCGCGTGCATGAGGCGAAACCCCAACGGCAACCGCGTTATGGTTCGAGCCGAAAGACTAACCAAGCACTACGACACTGTCGAGGCCGTCAACGGAGTCAGCTTCGACGTGGCGGCGGGCCAGGTGTTCGGCTTCATCGGGCCGAACGGGGCCGGCAAGACCACAACCATTCGCATGCTGGCTACGTTGATCGACGCGACGGCTGGCGAGGCATGGATCAGCGGGCGCAGCATTCTCAACGAACCGGATCGAGTGCGCCAACTCATCGGGTACATGCCCGACGAGTACGGCGTGTACGACGGCCTGACCGCGCGCGAGTACCTGAGTTTCTTCGCGGCTGCGCGGCGCGTCGCGCGCCGGCAGCGGACGGCCGTCGTCGAGGGCGTCCTGGACCTGACCGATCTGACGCCGTTGGCGGACACACAGGTCAGCACTCTCAGCAAGGGGACCAAGCAGAGGCTCTGCCTGGCACAGGCGCTGGTTCACGATCCAGCGGTTTTGCTTCTGGATGAGCCGGCAGCCGGGCTCGACCCGCGGGCGCGGATCGAATTCCGGGCGATGCTGCGCGAACTGGCGCGCATGGGAAAGACGATCTTCATCAGTTCGCACATCCTTACCGAGCTGTCCGACGTCTGCACCCACGTGGGCGTCATCGAACGGGGACGGCTGCTGGCCTGCGGCGAGGTCAGCGCCATCGCCAGGCAGTTCGCACCGGTGCGAACCATTGACATCACGGTCGCTGACCGGGCCGAGGAGGCGCGCACGCTCCTCGAGCGCTGCGAGCACGTGTTGGGCGTCGAGCTGGGCGACTCTTCGCAGACGTCTGGCGATGGGGCGGAGCAACACGGCGGCGTGCTGCGGGTCAGATACGACGGGCCCGCCGAGCAGGCCTACGAGCTGCTCAAGCCCTTGATCGAAGCGAGCGTGCCGATACTGGCGTTCGGCGAGCCGCGTGAGGACTTGGAGACACTGTTCATGAAGATCGCCCGAGGCCCGATTGCCTGAGTGCACATGACTCCGCGACACGCCATCTCGACAGCACTTGCGCGACTGAATCGCCTGGCCAGTCCGCTTGCGGTCAAGGACATCCGCGTGCTGTTCGGGCAGCGCAAGTTCATCGCGACCCTGATGGCAATGCTCGTCCTGCTGGCTGCCGTCGTTGTGATCGGCGCGCTGGATGCGGCTGCCCAAGCAAACAACGCACCCTGGCAAGTCCGACCGAAAGGACGCGAGCTCTATGCCGTCTGCTACGCGATCCAGTTGGCGATGGTCTTGCTTCTTGTCCCGGCGTTCGCATCGACGGCCATCGCGGACGAGAAGCAGAACAAGAGCTACGATCTGCTGCGCGTGACCGCGATGTCCAGCTGGCAGATCGTGTGGGGCAAGTTCGCAGCCCTGATCCTGAGCGCGCTCATCCTGCTGATTGCGACGCTGCCGATTGCCTCAATAAGCCTGCTGTTCGGCGGGATCGGTGCCGGCGAGTTCGCGGTGGCCAACGTAGCCTTGGCGGTCTTGGCGGTACTGGTTGTGATGACCTCGCTGCTGGTCAGCTCCTTCAGCGCGACGAGCCGTTCCGCGACCGCCGTCAGTTACCTGGCTATCCTGGCGGGTCTGGTTTCGGTCGTCGCGGTGGGCGAGTTGCTGGGTTGGTTCAAGCTGGCTGGGCGTCGCGTCGAGCTAGCCGACATTCTCGGCGCGAGCGCGCTGCTCGACTGCGTGACGGGGCTCTTTCTGCCGAGCCCAGAAAGCGCCTTGGCCGAGCATGGCGTGATCGCCTGGCGGATACTGGACCTTGTCGTCGGGGTCGGCTTGATTGCCACGCTCATGTTCCTGCTTGCGGGCATGGGCCTCCAGCCCGCGCACGCGCGCCGCCCCACGCCAATGTATGTATACGCCTTGGCGGCTACGGTCATCCTGGCGCCGGCTGCGGGACATTGGCTGAGCCGGGCGCTCGGGCCGGACGCGCGGACCGCACCGGCAGTAGTCTTCTGGACGACCCTGCTGGCTGGCTGGGCGTGGATCACCTGGTCCTGCTGCGAGCCGCCGCTGGCCGAACGGGTGATGCGCAGCCGGCGAGGTGCGCTTCGCGCACGCTGGCCGGGCGGCGCCGTTCCGTGGAGCATCTGGCTTCTGCTGGGCATGATGGTCGTGGGCGCGGGGTTGGGATGGGCGGGCTTTCGAGCCGGCGCCGCCGCGGGGCGGGCCCAAAGGGCGCTGGAGCTGCTGAGCGCGCCGAACGCCGGCGCGATCGCGGAGAAGGACGCGCGCCTCAAGTCGTTGCTGACAAGAGTCCGGGCTGCTTCGGACGACGCCGACAGGTGGGCCGTCTTGATCGGCAGCGACCGTCCGCAGGTCCGCCGAGCGACCCAGCAGGCAGCGGCCGATGGCCAAGCGGCTGCGACGCGGGCGGGCAGCATCGTGAGACTGCTGGCGGCCATGCTCTTCTGCTATGCGACCTTCGGCTGGCTATTGGCGACGGGGCTGGATCACGCACCGACGGCGCGCACGGTAATGGTCTTCTGTCTCGTCGCGCTGCTGCTCTTGCCGATGGTGATGTGGGTGCATCTGGGCACTTCTGCCGCGCCCCGCGAGCCGACAAGCTGGTACCACTTCTGCGATCTGTCCGCGATCCCGACGAGCAAGGCGTGTCTCCAGGCTGCGGGCGTCAGCGATTCGGCGCGCGTCGATCCGCTCAGCCTCGTGTACTGGTCCAGTGGAGCCGCAAGGCTGGACACGGCCAGCTCACACGTCCACGCGGCATGCGGTTTGCTGTTCGCAGTCCTGGCAGCGACGATGCAACGACGACGGCTGAAGCAACTGCCTGCGAGAGAATGACAACGTAGGGGTTGGGCCTGGCCGCACTTGTCTGGGCTCATTGCGTGCGTGTCACAGCGACAGCGTGCGGATCAGGATCACGTCGATGATCACGGCGATGACAAGGGCAAATGAGATCTTCGCCCAGATCGGCCAACTGTTCGGCCTGAGGATCAGTGGCGTCTGCTCCTCGGGGGCGAGGCTCGGCGCGGCGAGTCGGGCGGCGTGAAACTGAGCCTCGGCGATCAGAAGGCTGGCCTCGAAGGCCGGAATGCCAAGCGTCTCGGCGTACTTCAGCAGCCGCTGTCTGCGAGTGTATCGCAGCAGACCGGCTTCGAGCTCGCTGACGACCATGGCCTTGAAGATGCGGCGCTTCTCTTCGGCTGAAAATGCGGCCATTCTGCGCTGGCTCGGCCCAGTCGCTTGGCGCGGATGCGGGCGTTCGGACGGCATGTCGGGCGACATCTCCTCTTCCTCCTCCGAAAAACGATAGGCGCTGCGATAGCCACAGGCCAGCGCGATCTGGCGCGAGCGCGAGATTTGCGAAACGAAATGCTTGTACGGTCCGGCAAATGTCCACGGATGATTTGGTTTTGGGACGCGCGGCGCGACGTTATCAGACCTCGCGGCTCCGAAAGTGTCGGCAGCCGATCCACATCGCGATGACTCCAGCCACCGCGTTCATGCACACGATTGCCGCCAGCAGAGCGATCATGCTCGCGTCGAGCATATAGTCTGCGCCCACGTTCCTGGCCCGCAGACTCACGGTGGCCATGATCCCCAGAGCGCCGAACACCAAGACCAACGAGATGATCAGATTGAGCGTCCCCCCGATCCCGCTGGCAATACGCGCGGGATTGCGATGCTCGAAGACGGGCAACCTGGCCCCCAGCCCGATCGACAGGCCGCACAGACCGAGGCAGATCGACGCGGTGGCGGCCAAGTGCATCACGGCCAACTGCCAGGGCAGTTCGAGTATGTACGCCGACAGGCCCATCACCCCCATGGCCGAGGCCAGCGTGATCATGAGTGCAAAGGCAAACTTGGCGACCAGAAGCCGTGTGCGAGATAGCGGCAGCAGACCGATCAGCCAGAGCTGCTGGCCCTCCAGCGAGATCAGTGGGAACACGAATCGGCTGGTAAACGTGGCGAGGATCAAGCTTACGGCTGCGAAGTTCAGGAACGAGATCAGCAGTTGCGTCTGCGGCGTGGCGAAGTTCGTGTTCAGTTGCGGGATGTTGACGACGTACAGGGCCAACAATCCGAAGAGGATGGCCAATTGCGACCATTGCAGCGGATCGCGGAAGAACGTACGCGTGTCTTTCAGGGCGATCAGGCGCAGCGGCCTGGGCAGATAGAAGAACATCACTGAGGCGGCCACGGCCGAGACGGCGCCGTTGGCTCGTACGACGCGCGTCGGCAGCGAGCGGGCACGACCGAACGCCGTCACCAGATAGCGAGAGACAACATTGATTGCAATCCAACTGAGCAGAGCGGCGTTGGCAAGCGTTACGGTCAGGTAGAAGACCGCGTCGGCGACGCGCTCGTGCAAGGCGTGATCGATGCCGAGGCTGATCCACGTGTTCGGCCAGAGGCTACCTTGCACGAGTGACATGCGCGCGAAGAGGCTCTTGAGCCAGTTTGTGGCCGTTGCGTCCGTGGCGCGGGCCAGGTCCCACAACCAGATCACGCCGGTCACCGCAACGGCCAGCGCAGCCGCGACGAGCACCCGGCGCGGATTGCGAGGCGACCACATCGCCACCGCCCAGGCCGCCAACAGACCCACCGCGCCCGGTATCGGGACGAAAAACAGGAAGAAACTGATGAAGAGCGGATAGAAGTACCACGGCTCGGACGAGACCCTGGCCAACGCAGCCATCAGAGGCAAACCCACCAGCGCAAGCGACCAACTGGAAAAGAACAGCGCTTCGGCGTACTTGACGGTCACGAGGTGCAGCGGCCGAACGGGTGCCGCCAACAGGTACGCCGGCTCGTCCCCGCCGAAAAGGCCGCTATAGACCAGGATCGCATTGGAGAACGATAGCATCAGGATCAGCGCGATAAAGAAAAAATGGAACACGAGCGGCAGGGCCACGACTGTTTCGAGCACCGATTCGCGCAGGTTCAACAGGTGCGAGAAGATCGCGAAGAACAGCGCGTACAGGCTCACCCAGATCAGCACGACCAGCAGGATCGTCGAGATCAGACGCAGCGGCGATTCTTCCAGGGCGCTGCGCAGGCGGTTCAAGCCCACGGCGGCGCGGATGCGAAGCAGCAGCATCAGGCTGGCGGGGCGGGCGGCGACTTGGGGCGGCAGCGCGGTCATGGCTTATCGGGGAATCGTCTCGGCCTGCGGGTCGGCGCGGTCGGCGGTCAGCTCCAGGAAGATATCCTCGAGCGATCGCTGGCGCGAGGCCTGGTCTTGCAGCTCATCGAGCGTGCCGACGGCGATGAGCCGGCCGTGGTGGATGATGCCGATCCGGTCGGCGACGGCCTCGGCCACCTCCAGCGTGTGCGTGCTCATGAACACCGTCCCGCCGCCGCGCGTGTGCTCGGTGAACAGGTTCTTTACGGTCCGGACGGTGCGCGGGTCGAGCCCGACCATCGGCTCGTCGATCACGAGCACCCGCGGATCGTGCAGCAGCGCCGCAGCCAGAACCGTCTTCTGCTTCATGCCGTGCGAGTACCCTTCAGTCAACTGCGTCAGGAACGAGCCCATGTCGAGCCGGTCGGTCAGGTTGCCTATCCGGCTTTTGGCCAGGCCCGTCGGCACGCGGTACATCTGGCTGACGAACCGCAGGAACTCCTGGCCGCTGAGCTTGTCGTACAGGAAGGGCTGGTCCGGCACATACGCGAGCTGCGCCTTGGCTGCCAGGCCGTCGCCTTTCATGGCGTGCCCACAGACGGTGATGCGACCCTGGTCCGGGTGCAGCAGGCCGGCGATCAGCTTGATCGTGGTGGTCTTGCCTGCCCCGTTCGGCCCGAGAAAGGCGAACAGCTCCCCCTGACGCACGTGCAGCGTAAGCTCGTTCACGGCGACCTTCCGGCCGAACGACTTGGTCACGTTCTCGAGAGCAATGGCCATGAGGGCACTATAGCTGACGTCTCTCACCGCGGCTGCGCTGTGCGTTAGCGCTACGTTGAAACGGCGCGCCCTGCGCTACGCTGTCCAGCGACGTAGAACTTCACTGTCCGGACTTCTTCCTTCCTTCTCCGGCTCACGAACGCTTCCGGTCCGAATAGCCCATGCCACCTTTGTAGCCCGCCAAGCAGGTGGCGCGCTTAGCCAGCCTCCGCCGGGATGCGTTCCCTGGTCTTTCGTCGCAAGTCCTCGTCGTACGGCTCGTCACGGATTATGAATCGACCCAGCAGGGGAACATCGACCTGCTGGACGAGTACGCGACCGGCGTCATCGACCCAGGCCTTGGCGCGCGGGGCCTCGACCACGAAGCAATCTACGGAGCGGCCCTGGTGCTCGATCGTCTCGCGGCCGGTGACGCGGACGAGAATCGGCCGGAGCCGGACCTGCGTGTCCATCACCGCCGAGAGCGGGTTGAAAAGCTGCATCCGCCAGGCTTGACCGACGTGCAGGTTCGGCAGGCAAGAGAACGGGCGCATCGTCTCGCCCATCAGTGCGGCCGAGGCAGCCTGGAGCCGAAAGCTGTAGCGCCGGGTGCCGACCTGCAGGTTGCACGGAAAGTACGGCGGGTAGCTCTGGCCTCGCAGGCTGATGGGCATGGGCAGGCCGAAGACGTCCAGCTCGAGTTCGTCGAGCGTTCCGTCCTCAACGAATTGCAGCTTGGACTCGATGCGCGAGGGCGGCAGGCCGGCAAAGGGGTTCAACACCGTGGAGTTGTGGACCAGGATGCCGCCCGCCAAAGGCATGAAGCTCGTCCAGGCCGTGCCGGCGCGGTGGCCTCGCGAGTCGAAGATGCCGGCTTGGTGATCCTCGCCGATGCGCTCGACGATCTGGTTAGAGACACCTGCGGGCGGGTCCTGGGCGGTCCAGGCGGGCCAGACGTCGCGCACGAACAGGCCGGACATGCTCGCCAGCCAGACCAGCCCGATGGTCGCACCGAGGATCCTGTTGAGCATCGCCGCCGTCTCCGTGGGGCCGCCGCAGAGAGCTCTGCCCGGCGTGTCGGTGGTTGGAACGATCGAGTCACGGGGGGTGCCACAGGCTAACCTGCTTGCCCGTGCCTTATCCACCGATCCCACCCGGGGCACGACCACAGACAAGCTGACGCTTGCCCATGCCACACGCCGCCCTATGCTCATTCGATTCTAGAGAGAGCTTGGTGAGCCGGTCAAACGGCTTTTGCGGCTTGATTTTACAACCTGTAGGTCATAGGGAGGGGCGCAAGTGAGCGTGGCGATGAGAAAGCGACGGCGTTGGTTGCGATGGACGTGCGTGGCGCTGGCGGCGGCCGGGTTGGTAGCGCTGGCTGGCCTATGGCTCGCGCTGGCGCACGTGCCGGGGTGGTACCAGCCGATGATCGTCCCGCCGAGTGAATACCAGATCGTAAGGGACGATCTAGTGATGGCCGCGGAGGAGTTCAGCACGGCTCTGGTGGCAGGAGAGCCCTTTCGCTTTGCCCTGACTCAGCAGGAACTCAACGAGTGGATATCGGCGCGGTGGCAGATCTGGCCGGCGGCTGAGGAGTGGGTGCCCCGGTGGCTGGCTGAGCCGATGGTCGTGTTCAAGCCGGACAGGATCATCGTCGCAGGTACGCTAGAGCGCGGGTGGCTTCGGACGGTGGCGAGCTTGCACTTGCGCGTGATCGCGGAGGCGGATGCGCTACGCGTGCGACTGGAAGGTCTGCACGGCGGGTCGCTTCCGGTACCCGCGACGATGATCGAGAAGCAGCTGGCCGAATTCGCCGGTCAGACCCAGGAACGCCTGGCGCGCGGGCAAGCGTCTCCGCAGGCCAAAGCGGTCAATGCCGCGGAACTCGAGCAAAGCATAGCGCTGCCGAACGAGTTCACGTGGCCGAACGGCCGGTATGATTTCCGAATTGAGGCAATCGACGTTGACGACGGACGGATCATCGTGACAGTTCGTCCGCTGGGCCAGCGGCGTAAGGCTCGGCCGAGAGGCCCTTGAGCTCACGGGCGCGGGCGAGCCGCTACGATGGGCACCCACGGCGTCCAGACAGGGGAGACAACGATGGGCGTTACCGCGCCGGTACCGGAGTATGCTCGCGATGTGACGGTCCGTCGCGCCAGGGCGGATGAAATTGAGCCCTGCACGCAGATGGCCAACAAGGCGTTCGGCCACTTGATGGATGATTTTGATAAGGACAACACATACACGTGCGTGGCGAAGTCCGGCGAGCTGGTTTCGACGTGCATCTTCACGCCCGGCCCGGGCTGGTGGGGCACCGCGCGCGTGCCGATGGCCGCGGTTGGGAACGTAGGTACGCCGCCGGAGCATCAGCGCAAGGGCTATGCCGGCGCGCTGATGGCTGGCGTGGTGCATGACTTTCGCGCGTCGGGCTATGCGGTGTGTCCGCTTTGGCCGTTCTCATTTCAATACTACGGCAAGTTCGGGTGGGCCCTAGGGTCGCTCGATCTGAGCATTCGGATTAAGCCGACGAACGTAAAGGGTCTGTTGGGCAAGCCGACCGGTACGCGGCCGGCTGAAGAGGACGATCTGCCGGGGGTACACGCGGCGTACGAGCGGTTTGCTCAGCAGCACAACGCCTGTACCGATCGTTCAATCGGACAGTGGCCGCAAAAGAGAAGAGCCACCAAGTTCCCCGAGAACTACCTGGTTCGTGAGGGCGCAGGCGGGCAGATCGACGGGTACGTGCACTACAGTCTTCGTAACCGCGGCCACGAGGAGGGAAAGGAAGCCGAGGCTCGCGAATTGGCGGCGACGGACTTCGAGGCGGAGCGTGCGCTGGTCGCCGCTTTGGCCGAAATGGGCGAGGTGACGATGCTGTCGGTGCTCTTGCCGGGCGACTCTCAGCTGCCGTTATCGCTGCCGATATCGTCGAGTATCCAAGTGAAGCAGCGGCTTGGGCTGCGCGTCGTGGATGCAGAAGCGGCGTTGACGGCGCTTCGCCCGCCAGCGGACCTGCGCGGGCAGCTGCAATTCGAGATCTGCGATCCCGTTGTAAACGAGCGGAGGGCTTTGGTCGTGGGGGCAGAGATCGCTGAGGGGCGCGTGGCCGGGGCCGCTGTCAAGAGCAGCACGCTTCGCTGCACGATCAACACGTTCTCGCAGCTGTTCTCCGGCGTCGTCTCGACCAGTCAGGCAGTCGCGATGGGCATCATCCAGGCGGACGACGAGCACGCGATCCACCTGGCGGACCAGTTGCTGTACGGACGCACGCCGTTCCGGTCGTGGAATGAACCAGGCTAGGCTCTCGGAAACGCTTCGGAGACCGTCAAGCGAGTCCGGCCTCAGCGAGCGCGGCCTTGCACCCGCTGATGTAGGTGGCCAAGGCTCTGTCCGGCGTGTCGCCGAGGTCGTTGGCGAACCATTCGCCCGATAGGTATCCCTCGAAGCGCTCCTCGTGAAGGATCTTGAGCATTTTCTGGATCGGCAGATAGCCCTGGCCGAACGGGCAGATTCCCCCGCCCCCTTCGCCGGCCGCCTTGCAGTCGTGGAAGTGCGTGTGGGCGATCTTTCCCGATAGCGCCTGGCGAGTCACGTCGAGCGGTTCGTTCGCGCCGCGGTACGGGTGCATCACGTCCCAATTGGCGCGAAGGTTGGGGTGATTGACGTTGGCCAGGACCGCAGCGACGCTTCTTGCCGCGCAGAAAGCGTCGTGGGTCTCCAGCCAGAGCTGCACGCCCAGCTCGGCAGCGGTCGGCGCGATCTGGGCGATGCAATCCGAGGCCCACTTGACGCCTTCCTCCAAGCTATGGCCCTCGGGGCATGAGCCGCCGAAAACCCGCACGCCCGAAGCGTTCAGGTCCGCAGCAAGCTCCAGGATTGGCCTCGCCGAATCGATCATCTCCCGTCGTTCAGCGTCCTTTGCGAAGTTGAACCGAAGCGAAGAGGCCAGACAGCAGCTCTGCAGACCGGCGTCGGCCACGCGGCGCGCGAGCGACCGTCGATCCCCAGCCGACAGATCCACCTCGACGCCGTGCTTGTGCCCGGCGCTGATGCGCCATTCAATCCCATCGTATCTGTGGCTCGCGGCGGCTGAGATCACTTGGTCTGCGCGCCACTCCGGACAAGCGAACGTCATAAAACTGATCTTCACGGCGAGATCCTCGATTCGACTCGCGTTGGGCGCCAGCAGGGCGGCGCTCGTCGGCGTGCGCCAACCGTCTCACGCCGGCCAGAGGATAGGCCATCAAGTAGCCCCGATCAATGGTTCCGATCCTGCTGGCGCGTTGCGATCCGCGTGGCGCCCTGCGATGGCAGGTTTGGCGCGCTACCAGCGATGGCCGTGACGACAGGCGTCAGGGCGAGGTATAGGGCTCGGATTCGAAATCAGCACATCGCTTCGAGCATGGCGCCGTGGCGTGAGCACAACTCCGCGCCGTCGCCGAGTTGGGCACGGATGAGCTGCTCCTGCCAATGGGCGTTGAAGAGCCGGCAGTTCTCGTCCGGGCAGAACGGGTCACCCGCGGCATGGTAGAAGAGGGCTTGAAGCAGATAGCCCTTGATCACCTCAGTCATGCGCGGGTCTTCGTGGTCGATGAACCGGCCGGCGAATTCTTGTTTGAGCGCGAGCTCGTCCTCTCCGATCTGGCGACGCAAATAGAACTCGCGCGACTTGGCAGGGGCCTCGACAAGCCCGGTCGTCGAGATGATCGACGGATAGCCGAACACGGCTGCCCGCGCGTGGTAACGCCGGTCCGCCTCGTCCCACGTGCCGAACAACTGGTCGGTCAGCGCGATGTGGCAGTGGTCGAGCTCGGCCTCGTCAGGCGGGATGAGCTCTGCATAGATGCCCGTCAGGCAGAAGCCGTCGTAGAGAATCCCAGTAGGCTTCTTGCGGTCGGTAGCGAGGAATCTGGCCTCGAACTCGACCTCCCCGAAGATCGGGTTCGGATTCTGCTCTTGCTTGTCGGGCTGCCGGACTTTGATCCGGGCGAGTTGCGCCGCAAGGACGGAGATCTTTTGCCGGTCCGCATCACCAAGCCAATGGCGAAGAAACTCGCCGCGAAGGTCAACGTCCACGCGCGGCAGCTTTCCGTTGAGGTACTCGGCAAGTTCGCTGCTGTTCAAGCTCGGCGTGTGCGCGCCGTTGTATAAGTGGATGAATTGCGGAACTCTAAGCTCGCGGACGGGCGGCATGGGCACGTTCTTACGTTAACCCGTTACAAACGCTGTGCGCACCACGCCACCGCGAAGCACCCCGGTCTGACGCGGAGCCTGCCCGGTACGCCCAGCGACGAGGGGCCAGCGGTTGTTCTACGCGCCGGCGGAAGCGACCAACGATTTGCCCGCCAGGACGTCGAGAGTGACCTCGGCCGCACGCTTGCCGGAAAGCAGCATGCCGCCGAAGGTCGGTCCCATTCGCGGCAGGCCGTATGCCGTCGTGACGGCCATGCCGGTCACGATCAGTCCGGGATGCAACTGACCCGTGTGTTCGACGACCAGGTCCTCGGATCGCTCGACCCACATTCCGCCGTGACCGACGATTTTGAGCAGGCCCCGTTCCTGCATCTTGGCGGCGACGCACGCATCGTGGCCGGTGGCGTCCATGACCACCTTCGTTTCGAGGGCAATTGGGTCAACGCACGTGATCTCTCTAGGCATGGACTGCACGGGCGTCCAGTTGACCACGACGCCGCCCACGCGGTTGCCCTCTCGCAGGACGATGTCGTCGAACGTGGTCATGTTGGCGACCTTGACGCCGGCGTCGCACGCGGCGGCGATGAGCCTGGAACACGCGTGGGGTCCGTCGGCCACGTGAAGACCGGGTGAGAACTCCTCGTGGGGAATGCCCAGCTCGTCGAGGACTTGGTCCGCGGGGCTTCGGACGGTCAGCTTGTTCATCAGGTACCCGCCGATCCAGAAGCCTCCGCCGAGGTAGTTGTTCCGCTCGACGATGAGCACCTTGACGCCTTGCCCGGCCAGCTCCCTACCGGCCATCAGTCCGGCCGGGCCGGCCCCGACGATGATACAGTCGCTCTCGACGTACTCTTCGAATTGCCTGAGGAACTGGCCGACGATGGCTCGGGTCACGTCCTTTTCGCCGGCCGCGCTGAAGACCTTTCGAGCTTGCACATCCTTCTCCTGCTTCCGGGCTGTCGCTACGCCCTCCCGGTGCGCCACCATGCCGCGACGGCCCCCGGGCGCCGATGCCGACTCACCAAATCGTTACCCACACGATTTCACTCCTGTACTTCGGCGTTGTCAAGTATGACCGGGAGTCCGGCGGATGAGCTTGCGTCTTGGCGGATGTACTCTTCGGCCTGAGTCTAGTCATCGCTGGCGGGCGTCTCCAGTCTCCGGCAGAGTTGCACGCGCGCAGGCTGGGAGCGCGGACGCCGCAGCGCCTCGGGCAGCGCGCTCACGGAGTTGGGCGAGATGATCTCGAATTCCACAGGGCTCTCGCGGGGAAGGTGATGCGGAAACCAGACCGGGCCCGGCCTCAGCCCGCGGTCCACGAGGCTGGTAAGCCGACGTTGCGGCTCAGCCGATCGAGGCGTTGATTCCGCCATAACCGAAACAAGACTGCACTTAGGGCGTCTGAATCTGTAGAAGACCCCTCCGCCCCGGAGTCTAAGCCGTTCACGGTACCCAAGCAAGTGCGGCACACCGAGCTGGGGTGTTGCCGACAGGCTGGAGGACGCGTTAGGCTATCGGCATCCCCGCTTCGGAAGCGTGCCCCGGAGTATCCCATCATGCACAAGTCGTTCGTCGCGGTCGTTTTGGCGCTTGTCGGGACTGCCGGTACGGCACGTGCTGCCGCCGGCGCGATGACAAGCTTTACACTCAAGCGCGAACAGCTACCCTCGTCTTTTTTGGAGGCCCAATCCCGCTGGCTGGAGCTACGGCGGAGCCCCGTGGCGGTTCGCGGAGCCCGATCGGCCAACGTCCTCGTCGGCGAACTCCCGGTCGGTGCACGCGGGGCGGCTCGGGTACTACTGGCCCTGGACGAATCCAAGGGCACGGGAAAGGGTTACGACACGCTGGTGGCCGACGGAAACCGCAATAAGGATTTGTCTGATGATCCTCGCCATCCGATCCGCGCGCGGGGCTTACTTGCGCGTTTATTCGGCGGACAGGAACAAACGATCTGCGAACACGTTAAGGTGATGGTCCCGTATCGCAAGGCCGAGCTTGCTTACCAGGTCGGTGTGATCATCGGGCCGCAGGAGGACGCGCAGGTGAACGTTTGGGTCTGCCCGGACATGTGGGCGGTTGGAGAGGTCGCGCTGGGGGGCAGGCGTTATTCGATCGGCATCCTCGACGCCAACGTGAACGGCGTGTTCGGGGAGTGTGCGCGCCTGCGTGAAACGGCCTGGGGAAGCCACGAGCTCGTCCAGGGCGACCGAATACACATCGCGCCAAGCGGAAAGCCTGCGCTCGACCGGGCGGACGCCGGCAACCCGGCAAGAAGCCCACTGTTGTCGCGCTTGGTGAAGATCGACGGGCAATACCACGAACTCGCCGTCAACGATGAAGGGACCCGCGCCGCAATCCGCCCGGTCAATCCGCGTATGGGCAAACTGCGCCTGCCGGCCGGCGAATTAAAAGCCCACGCGGCGAGTGAGCACGTCGTGGTCGATCTCTCCTCGCGTGACAGCCGGGTCCTCACGTTGCCGGTCGGCGAGTATGCCGTGCCGGAATATGACTACACCTGGCGCGCCGGCGGAAAGACCATACGCGTGCGAGCTCGGACCTATGGCTCAGACACGCCGGCGTTTCTTGTCCTAAAGCCAGACACCACCACCGACCTCCAGCTCGGCCAGCCGCTGCACGGCAAGATGACGGCGGATCGCAAGAACAAGGACACCGTTAGCTTCTCTCTGACGGTATTTGGCCCCGGGGGAGAGAGGATCCGCGGTGTGTACATCAACGGGAAGCGTCCGCCGGCACCTCGTTTGACTGTCCGCGACTCCAGCGGCAAGAAGGTCCTCGACGACAAGTTCAGCTACGGGTGAGGCTTTACCTGCCG
>CAYGAN010000019.1:33614-37453 GCA_964347585.1 uncultured Planctomycetales bacterium
GCTCTTCCCGGTGGCGACGATGGAGTTGCTCGGCTCTCGCAACTGGTGGCTCCCCAGGTGGCTCGACCGGATCCTGCCGACGCTCAACGTCGTCTTGCAATTCGACCCGATCAAGGTCGAATCAGGCCAAGCCGTAACGTTCGAGCTGTAGCAACCGCAGTCGTCACCGGCCAAATGCCGGCCGAAACAAGGAGGTCCCGGATGCGCGCAGTGACAGATCCAAGTGAACGGGAGCCTATCGGGATCGTTCCGGCTCGTCTGCGTCGAGCGGGCCGATCGCCCGAGGCAGGGCTTCGACCGGCTTGCGGGCTCATGATCGCGGCGGCATTTGCGCTGGGCGCGGCCAAGGCGGATTCCGAACCGCCCGGCAAGCCGCTCTCGCGCGAAGAACTGATCGCCGCTGCGGAAGCTCGCAAGGCCGCGATGAAAAACCTGTACGTTCACGAAATCCTCGCACCAGGTCCGGCGCCGCCCCAGACGCGACCGGCCCGATTGCCTGAGTGCGGACATCGGGAGTTCTGGCTTGCCGGCGGGAAGTGGCGGTACCGGCACCCAGTCGGCAAGGACCGGGCGATCACAGGCCTCGGCTCCGACGATTACTACCTGGCCACGTTCGACGGTGACGTGCTGCGTACTTTCGCCAGCGCGAACCAAGCCGGAACGATCTGGTATGACAGGCGCGGTCTTGCCATTGAACAGGGCCCCGTCCTGCTCGCGATGGCTTTGTTGGGCAATACTGAGGACTACCAGGTGCGGGACCAGTTCGATCTGGAATGGATCGCCCGCTCGTACGAGTTCAAGCCGCGCAACCGAACGGAAAAGGTCGGCAGCTACCTCTGTCGCGTCGTCGATTTCAAATCCACTTACGGCGAGTATCCGAACGTCACGGTTTGGTTCGCCGCAGACGAGCGGTGTGTGCCGGTCAAGCACGTCTATCGGTTGAACTCATCGACAACAGTGACAAGGACCGTCACCGAGCTCGAGCAGATAGCCCTTGGCAAGGCAAAGACCTTGTGGCTGCCGAGGGCTGGAAGCTGCCGGTTGACCGAGGAAGGCGGCTCGTCGTTCGGCTACCGGTTCCGGCTGGAGTCCGTACGAGCGAATCAGGACCATCCCGACTCGTTATTCGTGCTCGAGTTCCCCCCCGGTTCGGTGGTCAACGACCTGCGGCGGATGGAGACGCGCCAAGTTGCGGGAGACCTTCGCGACCGCCAGCGCCGTGTCCGCCCGGTAGCTCCACCGAAAGGGCCAAGCTTGAAGGAAGGCTGGTTCTATCTCAGCGACCTTCCCTTTGAAGCTGCCGAGCGGGTCGGCGACGCTCGCTTCGCCTTCGACTGCTTAGGGTACGACGGCGACGATGGTCGCAGCAGCGCGTCGGCAATCTCCATTCTGGGCCGTCGGTTCCGAAAGGGGATCAGCACACACCCGCCTTGTCGAATCAGGTTCCCGCTGGATGGCAATGCCGATCGGTTCGAATGCAGCATCGGTATCAACGATGATGTCGTGTGGGGTACTCCCCAGGCCGCTTTCGTGGTCTATGGCGACGGCAGCGAACTCTATCGGTCAAGACCCATGCGAGCGACCGATCCGCCCGAGCCCGTCAGCTTGGACGTCAGCGGCGTTGCGATGCTTCAGTTGGAGTGCGACATGCTCGGCGACCCTTCGTGGGATCATTGCGTCTGGGCTAACGCCAGGGTGCGAGCGACCAAGCAAGGTAGGCAGGCGCTCGCGGAGGCGTCGGGAAAACGGACATCCGAGGCCATCAAGCAGCACGAGGCGCTGCTGATCGACCTCGGATCCAACGACTCAGGCGCCGCTGCCGCCGCAGCTGAGAAGCTTATCCGGGCCCTGCCAGCCAGCACGGACGCAGCGTACCACTTCGCCCGCCGCGATCGCGGACCGGGTCCACGTCGCGCGCAGCACTTGCTGGGTGTGATCAAGCGACTCGAAAGCTGTCACGGCAGGCCAAGTACGGACTCAAGTCCGGATTGGGCGACCGAGTATCACGTTCGCCAAGCCGCGCAAAGGATCCGCGACCATTTCAGGGAGGAGTCCTCGCCCTCTGTGCTGCTGAAATGACCTCCGTCCGCGGAGCGGGTGCGTGACCAGGGTCCGGGGGTCGGTCACGTCGTGCCGAAGAAGGCCAGATCGTAGCTGCGGGCGAGCAAGGACCAGTCCAGACCGATCCTATCGATGACCGACGCGAGGATCGCAAAGAACACTTTGAACACCCCCGGCACGTACCAGAAGAGCAGGAACAGGACCAGGAGGCAGCCCCACGCGACTTGCGGCTGGCGCAGTTTGGCGCGGGTCTCGTAGTTCAGGTACGGCTCGATAATGCCAATGCCGTCCAGCGGCGGAACAGGCAGCAGGTTGAACAATACGGAGAAAAGCTGGAGCAGGGCCATGACCGCAAGGAACCTGACCCAGGTCGGCGGGCTCGGTTCGTAGGGGTCAACCAGCCCGACGCCTGGATGCAGCACCACAGCGATGAGGGCAAACAGCAGCAAGTTCGACAGGGGCCCGGCTGCGGAGACCGCCGAGGCCCAGCTCCGGCTCCGCAGCGACGACTGATCCACATAGACCGCCCCGCCGGGCAGTGGCAGCCCACCCATTATCAGGATCAAAGCCGGCAGCAGCAGCGACGTGACCGGATGCAGGTAGTACATCGGGTTAAAGCTCAGATAGCCCTTGCTGCGGACAGACCGGTCGCCGCCAAGATACGCCACCAAGGCGTGAGCGAACTCGTGCACGCAGACGCTCAGGATCCAGCCGAGCACGACGGCGGCGGTGAATTGAGAGAAGTGCATCGCCAGCATGGCAGTAACATCCCCGGATCCCGCCAAGTCGAGTCGCAGCGCCACCCACCCGCACGCGACGAACGCCAACGCCCCAGGCGGGCGCGCCTCAGGTGGACACCGCCCTCAAGGCCTCGGCCAGATCGATCTGCTTCTCGTAGATCGCTCTGCCGATGATTATGCCTGCCAAGGGCAACTCCGCCAGTCGCTTGACGTCATCGAGTCGGCCCACGCCGCCGGAGGCGATAACGGGTACGCGCGATCGCTCAGCCATTGCTCGTATGGCAGGAATGTTGGGCCCTGTGAGCATGCCGTCGCGAGCGATGTCGGTGTAGATGATCGCGGCGAGCGGCCAATCGGCGACGGCTTGGGCGACCTCAAGCGGGCTGCGCTCGGCCTGCTCGGTCCATCCGCGGACGGCAAGCTTGCCCTCGCGGGCATCGAGCCCGAGGCAAATCCTGCCATCGTATTTGGGCGTCTGCACGATCGTCTGGAACCAGGCCCAATCTTCGAGCGCACGCGTGCCAACCACCACGCGGGCAACCCCGGCGTCAAGCAGGGCGTCGATGGTTGTCGATTCGCGAATGCCGCCGCCGACCTCCAGGCGGAGCGCCGTCCGATCGGCGATTCGCCCAATGCTCCCAGTGTGCGTCAGAACCCCACCGCGGGCTCCGTCGAGATCGACCACGTGGACCCAACGCGCGCCGGCGGCCTCGAACTGTTCGGCGACGCCAACGGGATCGTCGCTATAATCGATCTGGCGGGCGTAGTCTCCCTGAAGCAGCCGCACGCACTTCCCGCCGCGAAGGTCGATCGACGGTAGGATCTCCATCGCCCGGTCTCCGGTTCCCAATCGTCGGCGCCACAACCGCGCGGAACAGATTAACGGACCGGTGAACAGAAGGCACCACAATAGTTGCCTTTGAGTTCACTTGCCCGGCCGACACCACGCGTGGAACCCCTGCGGCGCGGGCCGTGTTTAGCCGTCGCCGGCACGGCGACGCGAGTGACGTTCGAGGGCCGCCGGCGCCACGACGCACG
>CAYGAN010000020.1:0-1438 GCA_964347585.1 uncultured Planctomycetales bacterium
TGCGCTCCACTGCCGCTGGCCGAAGGGCGTGCGCACACCCACACGTCCGAGAGAGGGCACTACCGGCCAGCTCGTGTACGGGCGAAGGGGCCTGCCTGAGGAACTCAACGGTTTGCCCATCAAGGATAACGTCGTCCTGCTCGACTTCGACAGCGATGAGAGCTACATGCTCGCGTTCATGCTCGGGGCGAAGGCGGTGATCTTTCTCGATCGCGGCGAGGTGACACGACACCAGGCCGAAGCCAAATTCGTCACCGTGCCCGCCGACCTTCCAAGATTCTGGGCTGACCGTGAGGCGACCGACGTGCTATTGAAGCTCGCGCTGACTGCCACCCGGCTTGCCTCAGACGACACGGCACGTGGCGTTCGTGACGAGACCGAGACGAGCGGCGGGGCGGCATCTGCGCCGCCGACCGGCGCTGCACCAGCAGCTTCGCGCAAATCGTTCGGCCGCCTGCATGCCCGTATGACGTGGCAGACAAAGCGTGTCGCCAACATCATCGGCGAGATCCCCGGCTCTGCGGAAGCCATGCCCCCGCGAGAAGGCGTGCCGGAGACCAGATGGAACGATCACGTGATCGTGATGCAGGCCTATTACGATTCGATCTCCGTCGTGCCCGCTCGGGCACCCGGCGCGGAGTCGGCGTGCGGGATCGTGGGTTTGCTGCAGCTTGCCCGATCGCTCACGTCCCTGCCGCCGTCGGATCGGCCGAAGTACCGCATGGTTTTCCTGGCCACTTCCGCTCACTTCCAGGCCCTGGCGGGCATGGAGGACTTCCTCTATCGGCACACTCGCCGGGACACGTACTTCCGCGAGGGGATCCCGCCCGAGGATCGGCTCGACCCTGAGCTGTTCGTTTGCCTCGATCTGACCAGCACACAGCCGACCGTGGCCGCCTTTTCGCGCGGACGGTTCCTGAACTGGCTGGGTCGGCTTGGGGATGCGTACCGTCAGTTGCTCCAGCCGTACGTCGAGAAACGGTTCCTCCCCTACGTTGACGCCTCGCCTCAGAAGGGCCTGCTCATCAACGCCGTCACCCCCGCCAGGATCTCATGGGACGACTTGATGGGAGCCCGGCTGGGCTTCGACGCCGAGCTTGTCAGTCATACCGGTTTCCCTGCTCTGACCCTGGCTACGCCCAACGACAGCCGCCTACGGTGCGATACGCCGGCCGACACGATCGAGCGCGTCAACATCTCGAACTTGGCCTGCCAGATCCGGACGATCATTGCCATAGCGATTCATCGCTTCTGCATAGTCAATCAATACTAGCCGTGTATCGGCGATGTGCGGATGTGTGTCCAGCGAGCGTCCCAGGGCGCGTACCTGATCAATCGTGATTTCCCGCCTCGGCTTACCGCTGTGTTCTTCCAGGTAACGACCCGCATGCAGTGCCAGTTGGCCACCGGTCACTTCGCATTCAGGCATCAGCACATG
>CAYGAN010000020.1:1448-9386 GCA_964347585.1 uncultured Planctomycetales bacterium
TATGCCCCGTTCCTTCTGGGCATAGACCGGAGCCCGGACGATCACCGTGATGTTCGAATCCGCCGGCCGCGATCCGGAGTTCTTCATCAGTTCGCAGATCCGCCGGCAGGATTTTCTGGGTGATGTCACCGGCTTGGTGTGCTGGTTCGATCGACCTGTGAACATCTTTCTGCCTCAGGGCATCGTTCGGCACGCGCTGGTGACGTATCCGGCCAGCCCGCTGCGAAGCACGTGTGGCATCCGATCGACGGTGGTTACGCGTTCGCAGTTCCAGCCCCAAACAATCGGCGACGAAGGGCGCGGTTACCGCACGGAACCGACCGAAACCGGTGGCTACCGACTCACGGCCTGGGCGAGCGATCTTAAGCACGTCGAATCGGCCGAAGTTAGAGTCAAGGTGGACGGTGGGGAGGTTGTGACGCAGAGGCAGCAACCCGGCGCCGGTGCGGGCACCTTCGTAGCCGAGCTTCCGGCAACCGCTGCCGTCGTCGAATCTGTACGGCTCAGCGGCCCAGATGGTCGATGGATCGGCGACAGCTCGGACTTCCGCGAACGCTTCACCTTCCGCATGGTCCGCCCGTCGGCCACCCAGGGTGCTCCGACCCCGGTACGTGCCTACGTTCTGGATAGCCAGGGCAACATCGTCTTCGCGCCTGATCTCGGCCAGGGTGGCGCCGAGACGTACCCCATCAACATCGCACCGACCTGGAAGGTCTCGGAAGGCCTGATTGTCCTCTTCCCGTGCCGAGCTCTTACCATCATGGACACTGTTGATCCGGGCCGGCTGGAAACGCTGGAACGGCTGCAGGTCTTTGATCAGTTCGACTCGACGCCTCGTGAGTTCGGCTACTACTTCGTGGACCGGAGCCTGCTCGGCGACCTCGCGAGGCGAGAGAATGCCCGCACCCGCCTCGGCGTCGTGTTCGGCCAGCCCGGCAGTCGGCTCAAGGTCATCATGTCCAGCTCACTGGCATCGATTGACTGGCTGGTGACCGGTGCCGACCCCGAGCTTTTCCGACATCCTCTGCCCACGGACAAGGTCAGCCGGGACGATGTCGAGGCAAGGGGCAAGGGGCGCGGCCTCGAGGTTTCGCTGGGGCGCATCGTCAATCCTTCCCTGCAGGCCGCACGAGACATGTGGATTCTCAACGACTTGCGCATCAAGCAGATGGCGCGATTTAACATCGTCAACGACCGCGTCCTAACGCTGCACGAGGAAGCGCGTGCGAGTCTGCTCGAAGCGGAGCAGGACCTTGCGCATCGCGATTATGAGGATTACCTCCGGGCGGCGCGTGCCGCGCGCGGTCTAGTCGCCCGGGCCTTCCCCGAGGCCATCGCCACAGCCGACGACGCCATCCACGCCGTCGTATTCTATATGATCCTGCTCGTCCCGTTCTCGTTCTTCGGCGAGCGACTCTTATTCGGCTTTCCCGACATCCGCAAGCAGATCGCCGGATTCGCAGCCATCTTCCTGGTCATATTCCTTATCATCCACCGCGTTCACCCGGCCTTTCAGCTCAGCACGTCGCCGTATATCGTCTTGCTGGCGTTCATCATTCTGGCACTTGGCGTACTGGTAACTATCATCGTATCGCTGAAGTTCGGTGCCTCACTCCGCGAGCAGTCCGAGGCACTGGCGGACGTCAATCGCATCGGAGCAACGCTCGCGGCGCTGATTCTCGGCATCTCGCACCTTCGCCGACGCAAGATTCGCACGACACTTGTCGTCATCTCGTTGACTCTGCTGACCTTCACGATCCTTTCGTTCACATCTTTCACCACGAAGCTCAGTTATCTTCAAGTACCCCGAAGGGGCGTGGCGGCCTTTGACGGGGTACTCGTGCGGGATCGAACCTGGCGCGCGCTCGAACCGGCCGCCGAAAGCTACCTGGCCAGCGCCTTCGCCGAGGGCGCGTCACTCTCCTCGCGCTACTGGATCATCCCGGGCTTGCGGCACCGCGGGTACTATCCACTGGTCGGCGTGGAAACCGGGACGCAGACCGCCGCCGTCGCCGCCATGGGGTTAAGCGTAGCCGAGGGCGTCATACCCAAGCTCGCCTCCCACGGGCAGGAGCGGCGCACCAGGCTTGAGGACATTCTCGTAGCCGGTAGGTGGTTCCAGCCCGAAGACCGCAGGGTCTGCATCCTACCGACCACGCTGGCCGAGACGCTAAGTCTGTCGCTCGATCCGACCCGGCCGGCGCCACACGTGCGCTTCATGGGCCAGGACCTCGAGCTGATCGGGATCGTTGACGGCGACGCGTTCGGCAGGCTCGTTGACCTGGACGGTGAACCTTTCACTCCCGTCGATACCACTGTGAGCGAGGATAAGCTCTTCGCAGCACCCAGCCCATCGGCCGCGGGATACTTGCCCATCGAGGAGATGATTCACGTCAAGGCCGACCAAGTACTGGTGATCCCGCGAGACCTTTGCCGAGACCTCGGCGGCACACTCCGGTCCGTGGCCATCGTACCGGGCGGGCTGGCCGGGGCATCCGCTGACAGTGTCGCCGGCATCCTTGACCACGCAAACAATCCGCGTCACGCATCAGGTAGCCGCCACAGTGACCGGATAATCCTCGCCGCGGCGCAAGCGGCGCACTCGTCGGCACACGGCGCGACAGCCGTTAGCGCGGATTTCCAGCCCACCCAAGTCCTGGCCCCGTTCAAGAACGTGGTTGACCGGTTCTTGCGATGGAGCGAGCTGACAATCTTCTACGGGCGCGGCGATAAGGTTGTTGCGTACAGCTCGTTGCGGTCTATGGACGTTGGCGGCGCCGGCTCGCTGTTCGTCCCGCTGCTGCTGGGGGCCATCATTGTTTTCAACACCATGCTCAATGCCGTTTACGAGCGCACCAAGGAGATCGGGGTGTTCAGCTCGGTGGGCCTAGCCCCGACGCACATTGCCGCCTTCTTTATGGCTGAGTCCGCCGTCTTCGCAACCATCGGTGCCGTGCTCGGTTACGTGATCGCACAGATAGCCGCCAAAGTTGTTACAAGCTTTGGGGGCCTTTCGTTCTGGACGTTGAATTACTCTTCGACAGCCGCGGTCTATGCCACGCTCCTGGTGATCGTTGCTGTTCTGGTCTCAACGATATATCCGGCTCGGATGGCCAGCAGGATGGCCGTGCCCGACGTCACGCGCCGGTGGAGGATCCCCGAGCCGCAGGGCGATCACTGGCGCATCCCCTTCCCGTTCACCGTGGCCGGCCACGAGGTACGAGCCCTATTGGCGTACCTGCGCGATGTCTTTCGATCGTATGAGGAATCCTCCGTCGGCGAGCTGTACGCGCGGGACATCTCGCTGTGGCTGCAGCGTCGCGCGCCGACAATCGAGCCCACTCCCATGCTGGCCATGCACGTATGGATTGCGCCCTACGACTTGGGGGTCAGTCAGCGGGCCGAGCTTGCAGCGATCCCGCTCGGGGAGCACGACTTCTACGAACTGCAAGTCGGGCTGGACCGGGAGAGTGGCGACCAGGCCTCCTGGCAGCGCCTCAATCGAATCTTCCTGAACCTTTTGCGTAAGCGATTCTTGGTTTGGCGGACGCTTGGCGAATCCCGGAAGGACGACTACCGCAAACTAGCCGCCCAGGCGTTCGGACC
Source organism: uncultured Planctomycetales bacterium (assembly GCA_964347585.1). Lineage (GTDB taxonomy): Bacteria > Planctomycetota > Phycisphaerae > UBA1845 > CAYGAN01 > CAYGAN01. Next base: position 5,055 of record CAYGAN010000020.1, read on the forward strand.
GAGTGACGAGGCAAGCAATGGCCGCGACGGATGAACCTGCCCTCGCGCGCGAGCCCGACCAGCAACGGTACTCCGTCATCCCCGAGGGGCTGCAGTACCAGAGCGGTTTTACGCGCAATATCGTGTACGCGGCCTTTTTCGTCGGCTTCGTCATGATGCCCGGCGCGATCTACCTGGGCTTGGTTACCGGGCAATCCATCGCAGGCGCGTCGGAGTGGGTAACGATCATCCTCTTCATTTTTATCACGCGGCGCGCGTTTCTGCGACTGACGGTGCAAGAGATCATCATCATGTACTGGATCGCGGCCGGGCTCGTCGTGATGGGTGGCAAGCTTGGGAGCGGGGCAAACCTGTTCGGCGGGCCGATGGGCGGGCTTATCTGGGACCAGTTTTTTGTCCGATCGCCCGAAGCGTCGATGTTCCGCGACCGCATTCCACGGTGGGTCGCACCGGGACCGGACTCGGACGCGTGGGCCGTCCGCAGCTTATTCCATCGTGACTGGTTCCTGCCGATACTCGTCCTCGTGTTTTTCACCGCGCTGGTCCGCATCAACAACCTTTCGCTGAGCTACATCTTATTTCGTGGGGCGAGCGACATCGAGAAGCTCCCGTTCCCGCTCGCTCCCGTCCGAGCCGGTGGTGCCGTCGCCCTGGCTGAAGCTTCCGGCCAGCAGGAGAGCTGGCGGTGGCGCGTCTTTTCCACAGGCGCGATTGTCGGGCTGCTTTACGGTGCCATTTACGCAGGCGTTCCCATCGCCACCAATCTGCTCCTGACCAGCACCATACAGGTCGTGCCCATACCTTTCATTGACCTGACCGCGCAGTTGAAGAGCCACCTGCCGGCCACGCCCGTCGCCATCGGGACCGACTTGGCAGCCGTTCTGGCGGGATTCGTGATCCCCTTTGAGGTGGTTGTCGGCGGCTTTGTGACTGCTGTCGTAATGACGCTGATCGGCTACCCGACGCTTTACCACTTCGGCGTGTTACGCTCATGGGTCCCGGGGATGAGCTACATTCCCACTTCGTTCGCCGACAGCATGGACTTCACGCTGAGTTTTTCGGTCGGCACCGCCTTGTGGGTGGCCCTGCTCGGCGTGATCGTGACCATTCGGCAGATGTACCGCCTACGGCGTCAGGCGCTCGAGCGGCGAGGTCGGGACGAGCTGCCTCCTGGCCGCGGCGATATCGCCATATGGAAGGCTGTGCTCATCTGGCTGGGCGGCACGGCGGGGCTCGTGTTCATGTGCTGGGTCTTGATCGGCGACGAGCTTCCCTGGTGGATTCCTGCCATGTTCGGCTTCGGCTTTTCTCCGCTGATCTGCTATATCAACGCGCGCATGATCGGGATCACCGGAGGGACTGGGCAGATCAATTTTCCGTACCTGCGCGAGGGCGCCTTCTGGCTGTTCGGCCGCGGCGTGGCCATGTGGTTCGCCCCCGTTCCTATCTCACAGAGCGGCGCGGGGGCAGAAATGTTCAAACAACTTGAGCTGACGCGCACGCGTTTCGGCAGCGTCGTGAAGATGACCATCCTGGCTTTCTTCGTCATGTGGGCCGGTAGTTACCTGTTCTGGAGCCTGATCTGGCGACTCGACGAGATTCCATCCAGCACGTATCCCTACGTCCAGCGGATGTGGCCTCTACACGCCATGTGGCAGAGCTTGTGGATCAAAACCACAGTCCAAGCGCAAGCCGGCGAGAGCTTCCTCGGCCAGATATTGCGTCCCCATCACATTACCGCCGGTTTTTCGGTTGCCGTCGCGCTGTCGGCAGTTCTTGCATTGCTTCGGCTGCCTCTGACGTTCATGTACGGGGCGATCGGCGGGCTGTCGGCCAACGCTTTCGGCGCGATACCCATGTTTGCCGGCGCCTGCCTGGGTCGCTACTACTTCCGCAGGAGACTCGGCGAGCAGAAATGGAAGGCCTATGCCCCGATTCTGCTGGCCGGATACATGTGCGGCCAGGGGCTGCTTGGAATGATCGCGGTGGCGATGGCTTTGATCGGAAAGTGTGTCTCGCCAACGGTGTACTGACGCGCAGCCGGGGCACGACGAGGACGCCGCTGGTCCGGCAGCGGCAAAGCAGCGACACGAGAGAAGGCGAGCTAGAAACCTTCGAGAACGCGAACGTCAGCAGTGAGCTCGCTTGGTCCAGAAGGTGACCTTGCACCACGCGAATGAGCAATAACAGCAAATCCTCGCAGATGGCCTCGGCCGAGCACCTGACGGCGGCGGCCACAGTTCTCGAACGCCCCCTGACGTGGAAGTCACTGCTGATCGGCGTGCTCATCGCCGTGATCATTAACATCTTCGTTCCGCTCTCGGCCTACCGGGTGCACTCTTCGCGATTCGTTCACGGCCAAGTGACCACGGGCGTGCTGATTCCCTTCATCGTCTTGCTGATGGTGGTGAATCCGCTGCTGCGTCTGTTTGGGCCGCGGATCGGCCTGAGCCGCAGTGAAATGTTGTTCGTGTTCGTCATGGGGCTGATCGCAGCGGCCATGCCCAACACCAACCTGGCCGGCCATTTTCTGGCCATCATGATGTCCCCCTTCTACTATGCCACGCCGGAAAACAAGTGGGCTGAATACTTCCACCAAGCCATACCCAAGTGGATAACGCCCGCGCCAACGGGCAACGTTGTGCGCGGCTTCTTTGAGGGCTTGCGCCCCGGCGAGACGATTCCCTGGGGCGCTTGGGTCATGCCGTTGTTCTGGTGGACCACGCTCTTCGTTGCCATCGTGGCCGCCAGTCTGGGCATCGTCGTGATCCTGCGCAGACAGTGGGTCGAGCACGAGAAGCTCACCTTTCCGCTGGCCGAGGTCCCCCTCCAGATGGTGGCCGAGTCCGAGAAGCCCGGCATCGTCCCGGCGATTCTGAAGAGCAAGCTCTTTTGGATCGGCTTTGCGATCCCGTTCTTGATACGGATGTGGAACATCGCGACGTACTTCTACCCGTGGCTGCCCGGCATCGGCATCGGCGACCGGGAGACGAGCATCCGGTTCGGGCCGAACTTCCCGGACATAGCGGTCAAGACGAATTTCTTCGTGATCGGCTTCGCCTATCTGGCCCCGTTGGAGATCCTCTTCTCGGTTTGGTTCTTCCATTTGCTCGCCAACCTCCAGATCGGTCTCCAGAACAAGCTGGGCTACCACCCGATCGAGGGCGTCGATACGCAGTGCAGCTATCAGTCTGCAGAGTTGGGATGGCAGGCATTCGGTGGGCTGGCCTTCATCGCGTGCTGGGCAATCTGGCTGGCGCGGCGGCATCTACGGGAGGTCTGGCGGAAGGTGTGGCGCGAGGATTATCCGCTGGATGACTCCGGCGAGCTGATGCGGTATCGCACCGCCCTACTTCTCGTCGTCTGGGGTCTGGCGTACATCTTCTTCTGGCTGTGGCGCAGCGGGATGAGCCCGGGTGTCGCCGCGCTGTTCATACTTGTTCAGTTCATCATCTTCCTCGCCATCAGCAAGATCGCAGCCATGAGCGGGTTGGTCTATTTGCGTGCCACGCTCAGCGCCCAGGGAGCGGTCATGGGCATGGTGGGCACGGCCAACATGAGCGTCCCCAGTATGACCGCGACGGTCTTCTCCCTGACGTGGTACACGGACTACACCTGCTTTGTCATGCCGCGGATGATGCACGCGGCCAAGATCGGCGACGCCATTCGTGCCCGCCGACGCGCGATCTTGCTGGCCATGCTGCTCGGGGCCATTATTGGGGGCGGCGTCGCCGTTTACTACACTATCTGTTTGGCCTACGAGCACGGCGCTTTCAACTTCGACGTGTACACCTTCACCTCGGGCAACCGCAGCTCGTTCGATAGCATCGTCAGCCACATCAAGAACCCCAGAGGCGTCGGCTGGACGCGTATGGAGTTTATGGGTATCGGAGCGGTGATCACGGCGCTGCTGACCTTCCTTCGCCAGCGGTTCGTCTGGTGGCCGCTTCACCCGGTCGGGTTCACCATATCGACCGCGTGGTGCACTCGCGTTTGCGCGTATCCGGCGTTTTTCGTCTGGTTGATCAAACTCATCCTGATCAAGATCGGGGGCGTGGAGCTATTCCGCAAGTTCACGCCCTTCTTCATCGGCATGCTGCTGGGGTTCTGTGCGGGCGTCGGCGTTGCCTTCGTGGTTGATCTGCTGTTCTTCTTCGGCCAGGGACATCGCGTGTACGCCTGGTAGCCAACCCACCAGCAGCATGGCATTTCAACCATCCGGCGGATTCCTGAGCGTCCGCTGCCGTTCCCACAAAACGCCGCCGGGCCGCCCGTTGGACGTACGACCATGCCCCGTCACCTGCAGCGCCGCTCTTGTTGTGTTTGGCGACA
>CAYGAN010000020.1:9396-13094 GCA_964347585.1 uncultured Planctomycetales bacterium
GCCGTGCTGGTCGTTTGCCGCTGATTGTGCCAACTCATAGAATGTCACTTTGAGCGATGGCCTTCGGACGCAGGAGTGGCAGATGACCGAGCCGCGACACGGCTACGACTTCAAGACGATCGAGAGCAAGTGGCAGGCGTACTGGGCCGAGCACCAGACGTTCAAGACCCCGAACCCGGGCGATGCCGATTTCGACCCCTCGAAGCCCAAGTTCTACGTGCTGGACATGTTCCCCTACACTTCCGGCGAGGGGCTGCACGTCGGGCACGGAGAGAACTACACCGCCACGGACATTATCGCGCGATACAAGAGGATGAAGGGGTTCAACGTACTCCATCCGACGGGCTACGACGCATTCGGCCTGCCCGCCGAGCAGTACGCTATCGAACACGGCGTGCACCCGGCCGCCACCACCAAGCGAAACATCGAGACGATCCGTCGGCAGATCAAGCTGATCGGGTTCAGCTATGATTGGGATCGCGAGTTCGCCACCACGGACGTCGATTACTATCGCTGGACGCAGTGGATCTTCCGATTGATGTTCGAGGCGTGGTATGACGAGTGGGAGGATCGAGCCCGGCCCATCAACGAACTGACACACGAGCTGGAGACCGGGCGCATTCTCGTCAACACCAACGGCAGCGTCGTCCATTCCGACGAGACAGTAGGTCACAAGGGGCGGCACGATGAGGCAACGAGACTGCGGCAGTGGCACGAGCTCGATGAGTCCCAAAAGCGTCAGGTGCTCGACAGGAATCGCCTGGCATACATGGACGAGCTGCCCGTGAACTGGTGCCCCCGGCTGGGCACGGTGCTGGCCAACGAGGAGGTCACGGCCGAGGGCCGAAGCGAGAGAGGCAACTTTCCTGTTTACCGCCGGCCGCTCAGGCAGTGGATGCTGAGGATCACCAGGTATGCCGACCGCCTACTGGGGGACCTTGACCAGCTCGACTGGCCTGAGTCGATCAAGCTCATGCAGCGTAACTGGATCGGGCGGAGCGAGGGGGGCGACGCCGATTTTCGTCTGGCCGATCCAGCCGCAGCAGGCCTGGCGCGAAGCAAGCCGGGCGCGTGGCTCGACGAGCCGGCCGAAGACGTTATCCGCGTGTACACCACTCGGCCGGACACGCTGTTCGGCGCGACCTACATGGTCCTGGCTCCAGAGCACCCGCTGGTTGACCGGATCACCACGCCAGAGCACCGCGACGAGGTCCAGGCGTACGTGCAGGAGGCAACACGCCGCAGCGAGCTCGAGCGAGTCGCGGAGCAGAAGGAGAAGACGGGCGTCTTCACGGGAGCGTATGCGATCAACCCGGTCAACGGCGAGCGAATACCAATCTGGGTAGCTGACTACGTGCTCATGACGTACGGCACGGGCGCGATCATGGCCGTGCCGGCACACGACGAACGGGACTTCGAATTCGCCAAGCACTTCGGCCTGCCGATACGAGCCGTTGTCATGCCGCCGGACGCCTGGCTCCACGAGCAGATCATCGCCCGGGGCGTGGACCGGGCTTACGCAGATCAGCGGGGGCGAGGTGAGGCGGCCGAGATGCTGATGCGCTCAGCCACGGCGGCGGCGGGAACGATCGCGGGTATCACTGCCCAGGATGCACGGGCGGTGTTGGACGGCGATGAGGGCTGGATCAAGCAGGTCGGTCTGCCATCCTACACGGCTGATCCGGGCCTGTTCCTCGAGGCCTTTGTCGGCGACGGCGTGAACGTCAACTCGCCCGCGAGTGGTGACGCGCCCGGTGCGCCCCCACCGGATATGGAAGTTTGCGAGATCAATGGGCTGCCGACGCCGGATGCGAAAAGGAAGATCACCGAGTGGCTGGAGCACAAGGGTCTGGGCCGAGCGGCAGTAAACTACAAGATTCGTGACTGGATCTTCTCGCGCCAGAAGTACTGGGGCGAGCCGTTCCCCATCCTGCACGGCCCGGACGATGAGGTGATCGCCGTGCCGGAGGACGAGTTGCCGGTCGAGCTGCCGCCGATGGAGGACTTTCAGCCGACGCCCGTCCCGGAAGGCAGCGATGTCTTGCCGCAGCCGCCCCTCTCGCGCGCCAAGGACTGGGTCACGGTCGAACGCGACGGGAGGCAGTATCGCCGGGATCTCAACACCATGCCGCAGTGGGCGGGGTCCTGCTGGTACTACCTGCGCTTCATCGACGCACGCAACGACAGGCGATTCGTGGACGAGGCGGCTGAGAAGTACTGGATGCCGGTGGATCTATATGTAGGCGGCGCGGAGCACGCGGTGCTGCATCTGCTGTACGCCCGCTTCTGGCACAAGGTCCTGTACGATCTGGGATACGTCTCGACGGCCGAGCCGTTCACGAAGCTCTTTAATCAGGGAATGATTCGCTCGTTTGCGTACCGCGACGGGCGAGGCGTGTGCGTGCCCTACAAAGACGTCGAATACACGGATGACGGCCCGAAACACAAACGGACTGGCGAACCGCTCACTGAAACCGTCGAGAAGATGTCCAAGAGCCTCAAGAATGTGATCAATCCCGACGACGTGATCGCCGAGTACGGCGCCGATACGTTCAGACTCTACGAGATGTACATGGGCCCGCTCGAGGCCAGCAAGCCGTGGAATACTCGCGACGTACCGGGCGTACATAGGTTCCTGCATCGTGCGTGGCGATTGATTGCGGACGAATCAACCGGGCGATTAAGCTCCGCGGTGCGCGATGTTTCACCGGGTGAGGCGAGCCTGCGCCTGTTGCACAGGATGATCCGCGAGGTCGAGGACGACATTGAGACGCTGCGCTTCAATACTGCGATCGCACACATGATCGTTTTCGTGAACGAGATGACGGGGCGATCGGTAAGGCCCAAGAGCGTGCTCGAGCAGTTCGTCTTGGCGCTCGCCCCGTTCGCACCGCACGTTGCCGAGGAACTATGGCAGCTTCTGGGCCATGATAAGAGCCTGGCCTATGAGCGCTGGCCGACGTACGATCCCTCACTCGCTCGCGAAGGCGAGGTCGAGATCGCCGTGCAGGTTAACGGAAAGGTCCGCAGCAGGATAAGAATTCGTGCGGATGCCACCGAAGAGGAGATGAAGCAGGCCGCCATGGCGGACGGGAAGATACGAGAACAGATCGGCAGCACGAGCATTCGTCGCATGATCTGTGTGCCCGGCAGGCTCGTGAATATCGTCGTGGGCACGCGGGCGGATGGCTGATGCCCTAGCTCCAGGCGTGTTTAGGTCAGCGATGGATATCGAGATCGAAGCTAAGTTGAAGGTCGATTCGCACGGACCGGTGCAGGCGCGGCTCAGGGCCGAGGGAGCCCAGTCCCGCGGGTCGGTGCTCGAAACCGACTACATTTTCGACAAGGCGGACCGCTCACTGGTCGTGGCTGATGAAGCGCTGCGTGTTCGTGAGCGTCGGACGCTGAGCGGGGAGACGCGTCCCACGACGATCACGTACAAAGGCCGGCGGCGCGACGGCCGGCTGAAAGCCCGCGAGGAGATCGAGGTGGCCGTTGCCGACGCCCAAGCGATGAGGCGCATACTGGCGGCGCTCGATTTCGTTGAGATCATTCGATTTCAAAAGCATCGCGAGAGCTGGGACCTCGATGACTGCCAGATCGAGTTGGACGAACTTCCCCATCTCGGCTGTTACGTCGAGATCGAAGGCCCGAGCGATGCCGCCGTCAAGAACGTGCAGGGCAAGATCGGGCTGGGT
>CAYGAN010000020.1:13104-37305 GCA_964347585.1 uncultured Planctomycetales bacterium
CATGCAGTACTGCCGTGACAAGGGATTGCCCCACGACCAGGTATTCTTCGAAGAGCCGTAGTCCGGCGGTGCGGCCTCGTAGCACCCGTTACGCCTTAGCTTCCAGATCCAGGTTCGCAACGTGCCCCCGCACGAAGTGGTGATAGCCCAACGCTGCGACCATGGCTGCGTTGTCCGTACAGTAAGCCAGGGGCGCCAGGTGCAGCGACAGGTTTCGGGCGCTACACTCGTCTTCCAAGCGCTGCCGAAGAGCAGCGTTGGCCGCCACCCCGCCGCCAACTACCACCGTTCGCATTCCGGTTTGCTCGACGGCCAACATCGTCTTGGCCGCCAGGACATCAACTACAGCTTCTTGAAAGCTCGCGGCAATGTCGGCCACGTCCTTCACTGACAGCTTCTCGAACCCTCCGGTGGTCTTGCCTGGCCCGTGCACGTAATAGAGCACGGCCGTCTTGATCCCGCTGAACGAAAAGTCGAGAGAATCCTTCTGCAGCATCGTTCGTGGGAAGCCGACGGCGTCAGGATCGCCCGACTTGGCCGCCTTCTCGATGGCCGGGCCGCCCGGATAGCCTAGATGCAGGATGCTGGCCACCTTGTCGAACGCCTCGCCGGCTGCATCGTCCGTGGTGCGCCCAATAAGCCTGATGTCGTCGAAGTCTTTGACGAGCAATAGTGACGTGTGTCCGCCGGAGACGACGAGTCCGACCGCCGGCCAGGGCCGATCAGGAAGCGTCATCGCTGCGCTGCACGCGTGAGCTTCGATGTGATCAACGGCCACCAGCGGTTTCTGCCACGCCCAGGCCAACGTCTTCGCGCCCGTCACGCCGATTAGCAGGCACCCCACCAGGCCGGGTGTGTGTGCTACCGCCACAACGTCTATAGCATCGCGCGAGCGTGAGGCTTGTTCGAGCGCTTCGCGGATCACGCCGTCCAGCCACTCAATGTGAGCCCGAGAGGCGATCTCCGGCACCACGCCGCCGTACTTGCGGTGCAGATCAACCTGGGAAGCAACAACGTTGCTGAGAACGTCACGGCCATCGACCACGACAGCGGCTGCCGTTTCGTCGCATGAAGTCTCGATACCCAGCACGGTAGTCGGCCTCACCGTTTGTCCTTTCTGAGTGTCACCGCTCACGCGCCGATTATAGCAGGGCGGCCTGCTGACCGCGCGGTCAGCGCGCGTCGCTATCACAGAGAAGCCAGCCCGCGAGAAGCTCGCCCTGCATTTGAATGGCCGGCTTGGCCCGCTATGATGGTGCGTCCGACGACAGAAAGCCGCGCCCTCGCGGTCAAGCTGGAGATATCGTATGGCGTTACGCGGTACGACGGGCGAGGATTCTGAGCTCTTCGACGAGCTCACCACGCCGGACGTACGACATCTCAGTTTCGCAGGATCGCACTCGTTCCTGCTCTGCGATCGACCAGGGATCGGTCCGCTGCGGTACCGTCAGTTCTCGGATTGGCATCCGCGGGCAGCTCTGTTCGAACCACTGTGTGAAATTGGCGTTGCTGCGACAGGGGACGACGTTGAGCTGCGGGAGACCGACTATCAATGGTATCCCGATCGTGCAGAGATGACCTTTCAAGCGGGCCCACTCGCAATTGCCGAAACGATCCGTTACGTAGGACCGGACGAGGTTGAAGCGACGATTGAGCTGGCCGCTGACGAGGGGGGATCGGTCTCACTGGAGCTTTGCGGAAACGTGTCGCCACAGGCGGGTGCCAGTGTGACCTCAACGGGCGATGGTGGACTGCGAATCTCCGTCGATGCCGACCTCTCAACGGTCTGGTCCGTGCCGATGCGCCTGCGAACAGCCTTCTGCCTGCTGACCGAGCCGGAGCTTGAGTGGGCGATCCAAGACAACTCGTATCGGGCCCGTCTGGAACTGGCTCCAGGCGGGTCGCGATCGCTGCGGATCCGCTGCTTCGCTCAACGCGATCAGGTGTGTCCAGCCAAGTCAGTTCCGTCTGCTGCTTCTGGGGCCATCGCGCAATGGGTGCGGTCGCTGGCTCTGCCGGCCCATCTGCCCGCACTCCGCGCTCGGCGCGCGAGGCAGTACTGGTATTGGCTGTGGTTCAGCACGCAGGGCCCCGAAGGACGTTGGCTACGCAGCATCATCACGCCGTCACGAAGCGCGTACGGGCGAGGCGTCTGGCTTTGGGATTCCGCGTTTCACGTATTCGGCCTGCTACACGGCGGCGACGAAGCCCTCCGATTGGCCGAAGATCAGGTACGCGTGCTCACGATGAATCTGGTGGACGGGCGGCTGCCCCGCGAGGTCTGGGTGGACTGCCCCGGCCACGGGCTTCAGGCGCCGGGAGTCCTGACTTGGGCTGCGGTCGAGATCTACCGGCGAACGCAAAGCATTGGACTTCTGAGGGAGGCGTATCCGGCCTTTGTCAGCAACCACGAGTGGTACTGGCAAAACCGGCAAGACCCGACGTATGGGCTTTGCTGCTGGGATGGCTGCGACTCTGGCTGGGATACGTCGCCCCGGTGGGATTCCGGCGCGCCGATCGCCATCGACCTGAATAGCTGGCTGTACTTCGACCAATTGATGCTGGCCTGGGTAGCGGATGTGCTGCAAGAGCCCGCCGCAGCCGATTGGCGTCGCCGAGCGGCCGAGACTCGCCAAGCCGTGCGCAACGTCCTCTGGGACGAGCGCGACGGGATATTCTACGACCTTGCATCGGACGGCCGGTTCGTTCGGGTCAAAACGCCAGCAGCGTTCTGGCCGATGTTCGTCGGCGTCGCAAGCCAGAAACAGTCAGAGCAGCTTGCAGGACGGCTGACCGATCCCAAGACGTTCTGGACGGACTGGCCCCTGCCCAGCGTCGCTGCCGACGAGCCGACCTTCGAACCGAGCAACTACTGGCGAGGGCCCGTGTGGGTCAACCTGAACTGGCTGACCATTCTGGGCCTGCGGCGCTACGGGTTCGACCACGTCGCTGAACAGCTCACGGAAGCCACGCTGCGCATGATCGAGGCCTATCCTGTTACATACGAGTATTACGACCCGATCACCGGCAAGGGCCTCGGCGCGTGCATCTACCAGTGGACGGGGGCCCTGTACACTGACTTGGTGGCTGGGCAGCGCGAGAGTTGGTGGTAACTGGACCAGGTGCCATGACAGAGGCCACACCGCTTGGTGTGTTATGAGCGAATCGAACAGGCCCGAGCTGTTCTTCTTCGACTGTCACGTTTGGGTAGGTCCGTGCGGCCCGAAGGACGCGCGCCAGCGCTACCGCGTCGATGAACTGCTGGCTGAGATGCGCCATTGCCGGATACACGCCGCCCTGGTGACGGAGAACCTGGCCCGCGAGTATGACCCGATGTTCGGGAACCGCCGGTTGATGCAAGAGCTGGCCGACAGCGACCGGCTCTTCCCCTGCTGGGTCGTTATTCCACACTGGTCGGGCGAGGCGCCGCCTCCCGACGATCTCGTCGAGCAGATGCGCTTGAACGGCGTCCGCGCTGCGTGCATCCGTCCCTTCGGCAACGACATGCTGCCCGAGGTCGAGTTCTGGGCGGGGCTCCTGGCGACCTTGCGAGATGCTGAGATCCCCATCCTTGTGGACCTCGCCGGCGCCCCGGCAGAGAAGTTCCCATTCCTCAACACGATCTGCTCGGACTTCCGCGGACTCGCGATCGTCGCCCGGGGGCTGACCTGGAGTGAAACACGACGCACGGAGTACTTGCTGGGCAAGACCGACAACCTCCACGTCGAGCTCTCCTCCTATCAAGTCAACCGCGTGCTTGAACGGTATTGCGCGCGATTCGGCGCCCATCGGCTTCTGTTCGGCAGCAACGCTCTTCGCCAGAGTCCCGGGGCCGCACGGTCGCTCATCGACTATTCGCAGATTGACGATGATCAGCGCCGTCTGATTGCCGGCGGGAATCTGACGCGACTGCTGAAGATCGATGTGCGTCCGCCCGACTACGAACAAGCGGGCGACGATGACTCGATCCTCGCTTGTGCTCGGGCCGGCCAGCCGGTCAACCACGCGCTCGTCATCGACGCGCATGCACACATCGGCCACGACGAGGGCATGGGCGTCGGTTACGTTGCGATGGGTGATGGCGACATCGACCACATGATCGAACGGAACCGGCTGATCGGCATCGACAAAATGTGCTGCTCGAGCTGGTTGGGCATCTGGGCAGACGTGGCAGGCGGCAACGCTCTTACGGCCAGCGCCGTCGACAGATACCCCGAACACGTCATCGGTCTTGAATGTGTCAACCCTCAATACACCGATGATTCGACCGCAACCATCCGAGAATGGCATGAGCACCATGGTTTCCTTGGGATTAAACCCTACGGGCCGCGCATCGACATCAAGTACACCGATCGCGTATTGGCGCCGTGGTATGAGTACGCCGATGAAAACGGACTTTTCGTCCTGCTGCACGCCCATTATTCGTTCGTGGAAGACGTTGACAAACTCAGCGAACAATACCCCAACGCCAACTGGTTGCTGGCCCACAGCGGCGGCAGTTGGCAAGCAGCCCGAGAACGCACTCCACTCGCGACCGAGCGCCCCAACGTATTCCTGGAGTTGACGTTCACGCCTGTGCTTCTCGGCGTAATCGAATACCTGGTGGAGGCGGTGGGTGTCGAGAAGGTGATCTTCGGCACGGACGCGCCCATGCGTGACCCGATTCCTCAATTTGGTTGGGTTGCCTATGCCCATCTCGAAGTGGATCAGAAGTGCAGGATACTCGGCCACAACATGCAGCGGATCTTGCAGCGATGTCAGATCGGCCGATGAACGGCCCAACAAATCCCAGTCTCGTCTCTGCAATCTGGGAGGTCGGTCATCTCGCTTCATGCAGCCATTGGGATTCTCGACCGACCTTGCGGCTCATCCGCCATTCCGAAGGCTGCCCCCCGCGAGCCGGAGCAGGACTTTCCACAGCGGCTTGGCATAGAATAGGGCGCCTTCAGGAATACTCCGTTGTTTTTAGCTTTGCGGCGCGCAATTTGATCTGGAAGTTACCTGGTCACTGAATCGCCGCGGGGCGCAACAGGCCGTGCTTCCGAAAGACACGCACATTCCCGACCGGTCCGTTCGCATGGCGTATGTCGCAGTCCTGGCGTGGCTGAGTCTGGGTCTCTGCGCGCCCGTCGCGGCAGGCGGGATGCACATCGCGCTGATCGTCAACCGCCTGACCAACGTGACCGACAAGAAGGCTGCGCGGGCCCATGTCAGCTGTCTCCTGCCGGCCAGCAACGACTATCAGCAGGTGGATCAGTACGTGTTCGATCCTCAGCCCGCCAAGACCAAGCTGGATTCATGCGGTCAGCCGGTTGTTGAGTTCGTGCTCGGCCCCATCGCGCCGGGACAGACGCAGGCGATACGGATCATGACCTGGGTCCAGCCGCGCCCGCGGGCCGTTTCAATAACCAAGCCCCTTCCTGCGCCGGTGCCTCTGTCTGAGGACCGCAAACGCGCGTTCGTGGCGGACGGCCCCGCTTTTGAGTTGGATAAGGTCCGGCCGGTGGCCGAGCGCGCCGCTGGCGGCCAACAGGACCCGATCGCTGCAGCCAAGCTTTTGCTTGAGTACATGGAGAAGGAGTGCAGCTACGATCTGGACACCTACAAGGATCCGGCCGGCGAGGTGCTCCAGCGCGGGACCGGCTCATGCAGTGAGCTGGCCTTGGTCTTCGTAGCGCTTTGTCGCGCCCGTGGCATCCCCGCAAGACCTGTCACCGCGTTCTGCATGCGGCGAGGCACCCAGCCGTCCATTGATTGGCGAAACCATCGATGGGCGGAATTCTACGCGGACCGATACGGCTGGATACCCGTTGATCCGACGCACCAGCTTACGAACCCCGACAAGGGGTTCTTCGGGCGCCAGGACGCGAAATACCTGGTCATGCTTGACGACGGTTCCGACCAACGCGATTACCCCGGCTGGCGCGTGGTGACCGGATTCGCGGAGCCGGACGACGCCAAGCTGCGACTCCACCGCAGCTGTGCGTGGCGCCGATCGCTCAACCGCAAGCGCGAGGCCGAGTTCTTCGCCGAAGCCTGCCAGGCACTCAGGCTCGAAGACCCGCAAGAACGCATCAGCACGATTAACCGGTGGCACAAGTCGCAGAAACCGTTGCGGTTCGCCTTCTTCGTTGAGGCCCTTCACGACGAGGACGCCACAGTGCGCCTACAGGCCGCGCGCCTGATCGAGAACTCCAACGATCCGTCGGTCACGTTGGTCCTGGCCAAGATGATCGAGCAGGAGAGCGACGACGCCGTGAAGACGGCCCTGATGCAGGCGATCAGGAAACTTTGCTCGAACCCCGCCATCGGGTTTCGCACCGATGCCATCGAAAGTCTGGCCAAATCCAGAGCGGAGGCCATGCTCCCCCTGCTGCTTGACGCAGCCGAGGACGTGAACCCTAAAGTCCGCAAGGCGATCGCAGCCACGTTGTATAAGTTCGGCGACCGCCCGGAGGTCCACGCAGCTTACCGTTACCTCGTTCGCGACCGGAAGGAGTTAACTCGACTCGTGGCGGCGCGCCGGTGGGCCAGGATCGGTTCGATGAGGGCCGGCGAACTGCTGCTCGAGTTCCTGTCTCATTCGCGCCAAAGGTATCGTCAGTGGGCGATCGTCGATCTCCGCAAGCTGGCCGGCCGGGAGTTCGGCTTCGACCCGCGACTCAACCCCAAGAGCACCCGCAACCGGCAAGCGATTCGCAAATGGCGCGACTGGCTTGACGGAAGCGCAGGGGGCGGATAGACGCTCGCTTTCTCTGGCGAGTGTTCCTGGTCCGAACGCTTTTGCCTCCGGGGCCTGCCCGCCTCTTCGCGTAAAGCATTCACGAGGAGCCGAGGGCAACTGCATCGAGCGTTCCGACGGCTCGGCCATTGTGGTCCAAGACGACCAGTACGGCTCGAACCGATCCCGGCGGTGCGGTTAAGGTCTGTCTGAGCCGCAACTCTCTGCGCGGATCGATCCTGACGCCAGGGGACTGCGCCAGCGTGTTGCCGCTGGCATCCAAGAACCATACGCGCACGGAACCGAGCCAGAATACCCCGTACCGCCCGGTGACTTCGACGCTCTCGCCAGCTCGCTGTGTTTCCCCCGTTGTCACTAAACCACTCGCGCCGACTTGTCCAGTCGAGCCGCCCTGCCTCATGCGCCTCGCCTTGAGCCGCTCGGCTGTGATGCCGACGTCTGTCAGGCCGACGACTGGCCCGAAGCAAGTGGTCAAGTACCAGTGCTCGCGCTGCTGCAGGACGCCTCCCGGGGGGTAGGTATCGATGCCCGTCAAGAGCTCCATCTCGATAAAGGCCTCGTGGTTCTGGCGATCATGCTCGGACGTATATACCTCTATCGGCCCGTTACCATCGACGAACTTGGCTGCAGATTCGGGCTCGAAGGTCTTGACGTACGTCCATCCGCTGTCGTGATCGACGCAGGCCAGCCACCACCGCGATGCGTGCGAGGCGATCTTACATTGCCCGCCGACGTAACGCAGATCGAGCACGTCCTTCGCAAGTTCTTCGTTGAACTGCTCGCGCACCTCCGGCTTGGCACAGAACAACACGTCGTATCTGCCGGGGGCGCCGCCGGGCGGCAGAGGCACGTAGACGTGAAGATTGCGCAGCGAACAGTCGGGCTTCGTCCGGTCGAGCGCGTCGATCTGAGTGAAATCCCAGAGATAGAACTCCAGTGGCTCCGCTCCGCAATTGTAGATGCCCTCATCGACGGTCACATGCGTCGTGGCGGTCCGAACGGTAATCGTACGGATGATCTGGTACGTTGCGCCGCGCCATGTGCCGGGCTTGCTCGTCAGCGTAACGACATGCTCGGTCGCACTCCGCGTATCGATCTGGTGCTGGTATGGTCCAGCGTGCGGATTGAAGGCCTGCTCGTGCACGTTCCACTTCGTCTCGGGTCCGATGCACGAATAATGCCCACCGAAATGGACGGACCGCTGTCGTGAGTCGGCCGGATACGTCGTGCCTTCCTGGTCGGGAAAGACAAGCAGGCAGTCGTAGCCGTTAATCTCAAGCGACATTGTCCGCCCGCCGATCCCCGGCACGTGCCGCAACGTCGTCAGCCCGTTCGACTGCTCGATCGCTTGCCACCCGCGCCAGGTCGTTCCTCGGGTCACCAACTTAGGGATGCTCACGATTAGCCCTCGCTCGGGACGCAAAGCGCTTCGCGGGCCGCAGCCGGTTAAGATCCCCGCCAGTCCGCATACGACGTACGCGCAGCACACACTCATCGCCCGCCTCCGTCCCGAATAATGTCCCGTTCGGCGGCATACAATAGGCTTCGAGGAAAGCCTCGGCAAGCACGACGCTCCCGCGATCATCGTCGCGGTATACGAGGCACTCGCAGGAATGCTTTGACACCTGGTGTCGACCTGCCCACGATAGCAAAGGTGGTGAAGACTACGTGCGTAGATTCCGGTTGGTACGAAAGGGTAGGACATGGATTGGCGAGAAGAATTCAAGGCCGGTCTGAGCTACCAGGACTTTCTCAGCGCTTACGGCACGCCCGAACACCGCGATCGCTGGCAGGCAGTGTATGAGCAGGTGACGCTCCGTGATCGCCAGCTTTCGCTGCTGTCCGGGTTCATCCGGCAGATGAACGTGTTGTGTTTGGCCGGGGCGTGGTGCGGCGACTGCGCAGAGCAGTGTCCGATATTCCAGCGGTTCGCGGAGGCCGGCGGCAAGATCGACCTGCGGTTCCTGGATCGGGACGCGCAGCCCAACGTCCAAGAGACCCTGTCGATCAACGGCGGGCACCGCGTGCCCACCGTGCTCTTCTTGTCGGAGGATTACTGTGAATGCGCGCGATACGGCGAGCGAACGCTTAGCAAGTACCGCGAAATGGCTGCCACGCAGTTGGGTGCAGCCTCCCCGACAGGGACCGTTCAGCCGGGCAGGAGCCTACTCGACACGGTCACGGCCGAATGGCTCGCCGAGTTCGAACGGATTCAACTGATGTTGCGACTGTCGCCGAGGCTGCGCGCCAAGCATGGGGACTGATCGCGGTGGCGGCCTGCCCCGTCCTGCCGCGAGCGAATGCCACTCGCGGGCCGGGCCCGGGGCGGCAAGGCTGGTGCGGCATCCCGGGGCCTGCCAGGTGAGCCGGACGCGCAATTACATCACGCACGGCCCCCGCTCGTCTTTCTGACAGTGCCGCACTGGTTATACTGTCTATTCCTTATGGGCTGTTCGCCATCAACCGATTGACTTTGTGTGGCAGGGAGCTCTTGACATGAGTCTTCGCTTGATGTTGTGGCTGGTCTTGCTCACCGTGCCCACGGTCGGCGAGACGCGCGCGGACTCAGCCAGCTTGGCCCTGCGGCGGACGCCGGTCGTGGAAGTCTTTGAGAAGACCAAGGACGCCGTGGTCAACATATCGTCCACCCAGATCATCACGGTCCGGGACTCCGAATTCCACCTCGGCTGGATGTTGAACGGCATCTTCGACATGCCTTTTCTGGAGCGGCCACGCAAGCTGAGACGTACGAGCGTCGGCAGCGGGTTCGTCATTCACCCCGACGGATACATCGTCACCAACGCTCACGTCGTTTACCCGACCGCGGAGCGCAAGATCATTCTTGCCGACAAGAGCGAGCACGATGCCGACATCATCGCGGTCAATGAAGAGCATGATCTGGCGGTTCTGAAGATCGACGCGCCGAAGCCGTTGGCCGTCATCAAGCTCGGCCGGAGCGACGATCTGATGATCGGCGAGACCGTCATCGCCATCGGCGACCCTCTCGGCTACCAGCACAGCCTGACCACCGGCGTGATCAGTGCTCTGAACCGCACGCTCGAATTCAGCGAAAAGGTCACTTATCAGGGTCTGATTCAAACCAACGCGAGCATCAATCCCGGCAACTCGGGTGGGCCACTGCTCAATGTCCTGGGCGAGCTGATCGGCATCAACACGGCGATTCGGGGCGACGCACAGAACATCGGCTTCGCAATTCCCGTCAATGAGTTGCGGCGGATGATCCCTTCGATGCTCAGTATCGAGGGCCTCAAACGAGTCCAGCTCGGCCTGCGTGTCGAAGGGCGCGAGCGGGCACAAGTTGTGGCAGTTGTCGGAGGCAGCCCGGCTGCAGAGGCGGGCATCCGCCCCGGTGACGTCTTGACGCGCGTGGATCATACACCCGTCCGTCGCGACATCGACTTCTACATCGAGATGCTTGGAAAGCGAGCCGGCCAAGTCGTTCACCTGGACCTCACCCGTGGCACGAAGTCCGAGGCCGTCACTGTCCGCTTGAAGCAAATCCCACCGCCGGACGGCGCGAAACTGGCCAGAACGAGATTGGGCCTCGAACTGGAGCCTCTGCCGCGCGCCGCGTCCCGCCGCCTGCGCCTGACCGGCTTGCTGATCACGACCGTACAGGAGCACAGCCCCGCGGACGTCGTCGGCATTCGACCGGGGGATCTGCTCGTTCGGCTGGGCCAGTACGGAGTTAGCGGCCTCAAGGATGTCGGCCGAGCCCTGGAACCCGTTCCCCGCGGCGAACAGCTTTACGTGGGGATTCTACGCGTCGTGGGAGATGACCTTTATCTGGCTGGCGCGCGGGTCAAGATCCGCTAGCATGAACCGACTCCCAGTGAGCTGCAGCATACAGGCGACCAATGAAGATCGTCATCGCGCCAGATAGTTTCAAGGAGTCACTCAGCGCCCCGCGCGTCTGTGAGGCCATCGCGGCCGGTGTGCGGGCCGCCGCACCCGATGCGCAGATTGATCTGATCCCAATGGCCGACGGCGGGGAAGGGACGGTCGAAGCCCTGGTCAAGGCTACCTGCGGGCGATACGAAGCCGCCCGGGTCTTCGGGCCGCTCGGCGAGCCGGTCGATGCGCGCTTTGGGTTGCTTGGATCGGGCCGCGCGCAGGAAGCGCAACGACCCACCTCGACCGATCGCAGTGACACTGGTCAACGACCGGGCGGGCAGGGCGTAACTGCGGTAATCGAGATGGCCGCCGCCTCCGGCCTGCCGCTCGTACCCCCAGATCGACGCGATCCGACCCGCACCACCACGTATGGCACAGGCCAGTTGATCGCAGCCGCGCTCGAGGCGGGGGCAAGACGCATTATCGTCGGCATAGGAGGCAGCGCAACCACGGACGGCGGGGCAGGCGCAGCCCAGGCGGTGGGCGTGCGATTCTTGCGCGATGATGGCAGCGACTGCGTCTGCGGGCTGGCAGGCGGAGGACTGGCCGACGTCAGCACGATAGACGTCAGCCGGCGTGACCCCCGTCTCGACGAGGCCGAAATCATCGTCGCCTGCGATGTGGACAATCCGCTTTGCGGGCCGCGAGGTGCTGCTGCGGTGTACGGCCCCCAGAAGGGAGCTAGCCCCGAGATGGTCACCACACTTGATCGAAACGTCGCGCACCTGGCCGACGTGATCGAACGTGACCTTGGCAGGCGTGTCCGGGACGTGCCCGGCGCGGGAGCGGCCGGCGGCTTGGGGGCGGGCCTTATCGCCTTTTTCGACGCCACGCTTCGGCCGGGCGCGGAGATCGTGATCGATGCGGTCGGTCTGGAGCGACGCGTCCGCGGGGCCCAACTGGTCATTACCGGCGAGGGCAGGCTCGATGAGCAGTCCATGATGGGGAAGGTGGTTTCTGGAGTCGCTCGCGTCGCCAAGCGCTGCGGCGTTCCGGTGATCGCTCTGGCCGGCAGCGTCGGCGACGGAGCGGCCGCCACGCTCGAGGTGCTCGACGCGTACTTCCCCATCGTGAATCGGCCGATGCCGCTCGAGGAAGCCATGCGCAACGCCGGCGGTCTGCTTACGGAAGCTGCTGCCAATGTGCTGCGCGCTGTCCGGCTTCTCGGTCCGTACCGTTGAACGTCTCGTGCGGCGGCTCTAACATATCGCAAATGGACCACTTCCAGTACCGCAACGGTGAGTTGTTCTGTGAGGACGTGCCAATAGCCGGCATCGCCGCACAGGTCGGCACGCCCACCTACGTCTATTCGCGCGCCACCTTCACGCACCATTATCAGCAGATCCGCCAAGCGTTCGCCGAGCTCGAACCGACTATCTGCTACTCGGTCAAGAGCTGCCAGAACGTGCACATCTGTAGGATGTTGGCTCAGCTCGGGGCCGGCTTCGACGTCGTCAGCGGCGGCGAACTGTACCGGGTCCGCCAGGCGGGAGGGGATATGAGCAAGGTCGTCTTTGCCGGCGTGGGCAAGACCGACGACGAGATCGGCCAGGCGATCGAGGCGGGCATCGGATTGTTCAACGTCGAATCCGAACCTGAACTGGAGAATCTGACAGCCCTCGCCGCTCGGCGGGCAGCTCGCGTGCGCGCGGCATTGCGGATCAACCCCGATGTGGACCCGCGGACCCACGCCCACACTGCCACCGGCAAGCGGGAAACGAAGTTCGGCATCGACCTGCAACGTGCGAAAACCGCTTTCGAAGCCCACAAAGGCAACCAGCACGTCGAGCTGTGCGGGCTGCACGTCCACATCGGTTCGCCGGTCAACTCGGTCCAGCCGTACGTCGAGGCGATCGACAAGACGTTGGCACTGCTCGATCGGCTGACCAACGCAGGGCTTCAAATCGACGTGTTCAACATCGGTGGGGGGTTCGGTGCCCACTACGAGGCACAAGAGGCACCGAGCCCCACAGACTACGCTGGCGCGATCGTGCCGCTGCTGCGGGGACGCGGGCTCGACGTGTTCATGGAACCCGGCCGCAGCATCGCAGCGAACGCCGGCGTGCTCGTCGCACGCGTCTTGTACGTCAAGCAGTCCGGTCGGCGACGCTTTGTGATCGTGGACGCGGCGATGAACGATCTAATCCGGCCAGCCTTGTACGGCGCATTTCACTTCATCTGGCCGGTCGCCCCCGGGCGGGACTTCGTTCCGGAGGTCCGTCAGGCGGACGTGATCCTGCCCGGAACGACCGAGGTGGACGTCGTCGGCCCGGTCTGCGAGACCGGTGACTTCCTGGGCAAGAGCCGGCGCCTGCCTCCGACCGCGCGCGGTGATCTGTTGGCCGTCTTCTCAGCCGGAGCGTACGCATTCGTTATGAGCAGCCAGTACAACTCGCGTCCACGGGCCGCTGAGGTACTTGTCGATGGTGAGGGTTGGCAAGTTGTCCGGCGCAGGGAAACCTATGAGGACCTCGTGGCCCCCGAGCAGATCTAGACGCCTCGGCCTCTTCGTACGACGGCTCCGCAGAACTCAACAGCAACACGGCCCTGATAGCCACCTGATCTCTGTCCCACTCAGCGCCTGTTTATATTACCTCCCCGCCAGCCGCCCGACGACCGCCAGGCCGAGCGGAATTCGACACGCTGGGCGCTCGTGTGCAGCATCTCCGAAGCTTGATCAAGAGCCGGGCCTGTAATCTTGTCAGATTGTCGGTCAGTCGCTACCCTCACCGGCTCGTCTATCGAGCACTCTCTGCGGTCCCAGCTCGTCGGAGGACGCTTTTGGTCGTCAAACCGAGCTTTGACTTCGATCTTGGCGGTCTCGACGGCTGGCTTCATCTGCATGTGGGTGGTTACGATGTATTTCGTGGGCCGCTGGGGGTTCTGACCTATCTTGCCTTCGTGCCGCTGTTCTGGCTACTGCCGGCGGCGTGGTCAAGACCGCTAATCATCATCACGAGCCTTTTCATATCCGTAGCCACGGTTGGGGTCGGCTACACCGCGCTGCTGGCTGCCACCGTGGTCTTCTGCTATGCGGTGGTGATGACGTTCTCCAGATGGGCCCGTTCGGGGCCACAGCGCGTCCGTTTGGCCGTTCTTGCGGGGGCGGCAGTTCTGCTCGCGCCCTACACCTACGCCCTATTCGATCCGCAATTGGCCCGCGTTTGGCGTGAGCTGCTGCCGGTTCTGCGTGACCCGTATGCCGATCCCGCTCAACCGACCGAGCCGTTGTACTTCTATCTTCAGTGGGCGGGTCTGGGCTACGTCATTCTGAAGTCGCTGCACGTGCTCGCGGACGCCGGGCGTGGGAGAATCCAGCAGCTGCGGTTCGCAGACTTCCTCTCATTCCTGCTGTTCGCACCGACGTTGCGGATGGGGCCGATATACCGGTACCAGGACTTCACAGCTCAGGTGGGTCTGGCCGCCAGCCGTCGCACGGCTCAGGCGCTCGGGGCGGGCGCGATTCGCATCGTGATCGGCCTGGTGCGCCTTGGCGTCCTCGTTTTCCTCCTCGATCAATTGGTCAGTTATCCGGCGGTGTACTCTGAGCCGCACGCGATCGACCGCTGGCAGCTCATGCTGTCGGTTTATCTTCAACCGGTCCGCATCTTCATGTGGATCAGCGGCTACATTGACATCGCCATCGGCATCGGTCTGCTTTGCGGCTTCATCGTGCCGGAGAACTTTAACTATCCATGGATCTCGACAAGTATCCGAGAGTTCTGGCGACGGTGGCATCTTACACTCGGCGCCTGGTTGCGAGATTACATCTACATTCCGTTGGGTGGCAACCGCCGACACGTGTGGCTCAACTACTTCGCAGCGTTTACGTTCTGTGGCGTGTGGCACGGTTTGTATCCCTCATACGTGTTCTGGGGCGTCTCGCAGGGGATCGGCCTGTCAATAAACCGGTACTGGCGAACGTATTGGGACCGTCACAAGTCGGAGAACTCCCAGCTATATCAGACGCTCCAGCGGTATTATCTGGGCGACCGCGTGCTCGGTAGGCTGCTCGCGTGGGTTCTCACGTTTCACTACCAAGTGGTTACAATCGCATGGTTCATGGATGAGCAGTACGCCGGTGCAAGGTTCCTTCCGGCGTTGATAGGCACGGCCCCCTCGGCCTGACCCCGGTTCGAGTGTGTCCGGCACGCCGATTCAGCCGCACGACAACCCGACGGATGCCACGCCGATCGTCGCAAGCCCCGCTGACGTGGCGCTCGCTGCTTTTGTAGCAGCAGCCTTGGCCGACGGAAGAAGCGAGCTCTCGAACCTGCCGCAAACCGACTCTATACAACTGCTGATCGACGCACTCCGCGCCCTAGGCGTTCGCATCACGGTCGAGCCGGCGCGCCTGCGGGCTCACGTCGAGGGATGTAGTGGACACATTCCCGAGGGACAGGTCGAACTCGACTGCGCCCGCTCCGATGCGGTGGCGGGCCTGTGTGCGGCAGTGTGTTGTCTGGCTGACGGCCGATATCGGCTGGAGGGCAGGCGGGACCGCGCGCGCCCGCTGGGGCAGCTCCTCGCTGCGTTGGAATCCGTCGGGGCGCAAATTCGGTACGAGTCCGAGCCGGGCTGCCTGCCGCTGACGATTTGTGCTCGCGGGCTGCGAGGCGGCGCGGTCCGATTCGGTGCGTCGGCGAATGTTGGTGCACTCAGCGCCCTGCTACTCGTCGCACCGTACGCCCGCGACGACGTCTTCGTACAGGTTGATAAAGGCGCCGTCCAGCAGGCCGGCCTGCGCGCGACCTTACGCGTGATGGACACTTTCGGCGTCGCGGTGATCGAGCGGCAGATGACCCACTTCATCGTGGAAGCGCCGCAACGGTACCACGGACGAGGATTTGCCGTCGCGTAGTGCTTGCATGTGCTCCGGCTGTTCGTCGGACTGTTGGAGTCCTTGCGAGCCGGTGACGAGCCGCCTTGCGCGACGGCCGCTCGGTCAACGCGAGCTTACGATTGGCGGCGCGAATTGAGCAGGGCCATACAGCGGTCCACCACCGGATCACTCATGAACACCAGGCTGATGATGCCAATGACCAGCGCCGGCACGCTAAGGGCAGCGATCGCGCAGGTCTCCGGAATGGGGATCAGCTTGGAGTTCGACGCAGGTCCGGGGCGCTGCCGGAGCAGGTTTGCTCCTGAGATGATCTCGCATATGCCAAAAGGTATCAGCAGCAACGGGGAAATGCACCCGGACAGAGCAGCGCCCATTATCAGGTTGGCGATTCCGGAGCCCAGCCGCATGCCGCCGATAGCGGTGACCTTGCCAGGCTTGGCCTCGAGAGCCGGAAAACCAGCGTAGCCGACCTGCTCCGGAGCGGGGGGCGAAGCCACATCGCCGACGGAGGGTGCTGGGCACGCGGCGGACCCGCCGCCTGACCTCGGCGCCACCACGGGCGGCTGCTGACCCGGGGAAGGCGGCGATGGAACGGACAGATGCCCACCGCAGCCGGGGCAGACTACGGTTTCTCTCACGTGCTGGGCATCCACCATCATGTGCTGCCCACACGTGCAGGCGATCTCGAACTCCATCGCCATGGCCTGCAGGAGACTCGTTGACCCGGGTCAGGTTATAGCGGCCAACAGGCGTGGGCTCCAACAGCGAAACGCGCCCAGCCAAGTACTGCGCACCCGTTTCAGCGGGCAGTAAAGACCCTACGCATCGGGCGTCTATCTCAGTA
Source organism: uncultured Planctomycetales bacterium (assembly GCA_964347585.1). Classification (GTDB taxonomy): domain Bacteria; phylum Planctomycetota; class Phycisphaerae; order UBA1845; family CAYGAN01; genus CAYGAN01. The sequence goes on from CAYGAN010000020.1 coordinate 29,449, forward strand.
CTATTGCCCGGAGACGCGCGTTTATTGCGACAAGCTCGTGATCTCGCTAGAATTCCTCGCGATTGCAGATCAACGCCGTGATCGCGTGTATTGGAGGACTCAGCAATGCCCCACGTGGCGGTTTGTCTGTCCGGCTGTGGCTTTCTCGACGGCGCCGAGATTCACGAAGCTGTCTGCACGCTGCTGGCCCTCGACCAGGCCGGCGCCGAGTACATCTGTTGCGCACCCAACATACCCCAGGCCGACGTGGTCAACCACGCCGAGCAGGCTCCGGCAGCCGGTGAGTCACGGAACGTTCTTGCGGAGTCAGCCCGGATATCCCGCGGCCGAATTTGTGACCTGGCCGACGTCAGAGCCGACGACATTGATGCCCTGATCTTCCCGGGAGGGTTCGGCGCCGCCAAGAACCTGTCCACGTTCGCCTCGGACGGGCCCGACTGCAACGTCAACCCGGACGTGGAGCGGCTGGTCGGCGAGATGCTCTCCGCCGGAAAGCCGATCGGCGCGATTTGCATTGCCCCGGCGATGCTCGCACGAATCGTCGGCAAGAAGAACTTGCACCCCAAACTGACGATCGGCACCGACAGGCAGACCGCCAACGCCGTCAAGATAATGGGCGCAGAACACTGCGACTGCCAGGCCAGTGACTTCGTGGTGGATGCGCAGCACAAGATCGTATCTACGCCGGCCTACATGCTCGGTCAAGGCCCGGCAGAGGTCTTCGAAGGGATTAGGAAGCTGGTGGATGCTGTACTGAAGATGGCCTGAACGGGCTGTCCAAGTCTGTCGGAGTAGCAGGCACTTGGCGGGCCGTCTGACCGTCCGACGGAGTCACCGGGGTTCGAGATCCCGATGCGACCGCGTTTCCGATGCCGAAGCATCACGAACAAGGGCACGTCGCCTGCCGGACCAATTGCGCCGTGTCGCGCGCGATCATCAACTCCTCATTTGTCGGGATCACCCAGATCGCCGTGGGGCTGGATTCCGTACTGATGCAAATCGCCTCATCGCACGGACGCTGATTCGCCGAGGAGTCCAGCTCGATTCCCAGCGGCTCCAGCCCGTTGAGAATCTTGGCGCGCATGGCTGTCGAGTTCTCGCCGATACCTCCCGTCAGTATGATCGCATCGCAGTGGCCGAGCTCCGTGAGGAATGCCCCGACGTACTTTCGCGCCCTGTGAGCGAAGACGTCCATCGCCAGTTTGGCCTGTTCGTTTCCCTTTTTCGCGGCGCGTTGCACGTCGCGCAGATCCCTCGATATCCCACTTACGCCGAGTAGGCCGCTCTCCTTTTCAAGCTGCTGTTTGACTTGGTCGATATTGATGCCCATCCGAAGCAGGTGGAATATGATGGCCGGGTCGATATCGCCCGATCGCGTGCCCATCACGAGCCCTTCCAGGGGCGTAAGGCCCATCGACTGATCGATCGCCTTGCCCGCCTTGACGCAGGTCATGCTGCACCCATTGCCCAGGTGCAGCGTTATCAGGTCCGGTTCTCTGACGCGCAACAGATCCGCTGCGCGCATTGACACGTACCGATGGCTCGTGCCGTGGAAGCCGTATCGCCGAATCCGGTACTTCTCGTACCACTCGTAGGGCACAGCGTAAACGTATGCCGCACGGGGCATCGTCTGGAAAAAGGCCGTGTCAAAGACCGCGACCTGCGGCTTGCCCGGCAGGATCTTCCGCGCCGCCTGCAGCCCGGCCAGATTCGCCGGGTTGTGCAGCGGCGCTAGTTCGCAGCACTTCTCGATCGAAGCGATTACACGATCGTCAACAACCACCGATTCATAGAAGTCCTCAGCACCGTGCACGACCCGGTGACCGACACCCTCCAACTCATCCAGGCTCGGCAAGGGCGGAGGTGTCCCTTCGCTGGTCAGTAGCTTGACGATCCAGCTGACGCCGGCTTCATAGTCCGCCACCGAATCAGTCGCGTCGATCCGGTGCCCGTTCCACTCGTGATGTATCTCGCTTTCCGCCTCGCCGATCCGCTCCAACAGGCCACGAGACAGTTCCGACTCATCGCGCATGTCATACAAACGATACTTGATGGACGAACTGCCACAGTTAACCACTAGAATCTTCATGGCCTTGCTTATACTTCGTAACCGAATAGTGCCGCCGTGGCCTTCCTGGCCGCGCGGCTCACCTACGACAATCGAGCGTCCGCAGGTCCCTGCTTATCCCAGCAGCTACGTTTTCGCCGCCTGAATCGCGGTAATCGCCGAAACATATACAATATCGTCCACGCTGCATCCTCGCGACAGGTCATTCACGGGCTTGTTCAATCCCTGTAGGATCGGACCGAGGGCGATCGCGTTCGCCGAGCGCTGCACAGCTTTGTAGGCGATGTTGCCCGCATCGAGGTCCGGGAAAATGAACACCGTGGCCCGTCCAGCCACCTCGCTTCCCGGGAGCTTCCGTTTCGCGACCTCCGGTTCAATGGCAGCGTCGTATTGCATCGGCCCGTCTATTGCGAAATCCGGATCGGACGATTCGGCCAGCCGCGATTTGACCAACTCCGTCGCGCACCGAACCTTGTCCACGTCCGCGCCTTCCCCCGACTCCCCTGTGGAGTACGAGAGCATCGCCACGCGGGGTTCGATGCCGAACGCCCGAGCCGTCTGCGCGCTGGCTATGGCGATGCTGGCCAATTCCTCCGCGTTCGGGTTTGTCACCAGTCCGCAATCACCGTAGATCAGCACCCGATCGCGCAACGCCATGAAGAAGATGCTGCTCGCGATGCTGATACCCTCTCTCGTCTTGATCACCTGCAACGCCGGCCGGATTGTATCAGCGGTGGCGTGCACGGCGCCGGCGACGAGCCCGTCGGCTTTGCCCTCATAGACCATCATTGTCCCGAAATAGACGCGTGAGGCCTGCATTAGCTCCAGCGATGATTCGGGCGTCACTCCCTTCTTCTGCTTGCGAAGCTCATAGAAGATCTCCGCGTAGCGCCGAGCATCTTCCGACTTGGCCGGATCCAGCAGGTTCACACCGCGTAGGTCCGCTCCGAGCTCCTGGCCCTTCTTGTGGATCTCGTCCGGATCTCCCAGCAACGTGGCATTCGCCGCACCCAGCCGGCGAATCCTCTCCGCTGCCTGGATCGTTCTGGGCTCGTCGCCTTCCGGGAACACCACGTGCTTGCCCGCCGCCCGTGCCTGCTCGATCAACCGATCCAGAAAGTCCTGCGGTCTCGTGCGGCGCACATGCGGGAGTCTGAGCGCCTCCCACAAGGCTTGCTCATCAACGTTCCGCAACACTGTCAGAACAGCCGCGTCGATTTTGTCCTTCTCCTGAGGCCGAATCCGCACCTCAATCTCGCGGATCGCACTGGTCGCCGTGAAGGTATCCATGTCGACCGACAGCATGGGCACCTTCTGCTCACCCAACCCGCTGACCAACTTGACGATGGTCGCAGCCGGCATCAGTCCACCCGTCAGCACAATTCCGGCCACCGTCGGATAGCCCGGGGCCAGCTGTGAGCACATCACTGCGAGAATCGTGTCCTCACGATCGCCGGGCGTAAGAACCAGCGTGTTGTCCTCCTGCAAGTACCGGAGCACGTTTCGAGGCTCCATCGCCGCCGTGATCGTTCTCATCACCACGGTGTCCAGGTAGCCTTCCCCGGACAGCACGCGCGCGTTGAGCTTCTCAGCGATCTGATCCAACTTGGGCATGCCCAGGAAGGGCACGTACGGCAGGACTCCGAAGAGCTTGATCCCGCTTTCGTGAAATGCTTCTTCCAGCTGAACCCGCAGCGTGTCAAACCGGTCGGGGACAACCTTGTTGACGATCGCCCCGAGGACGTCGCAGCCTCGCTCTTCGAACGATCTTTTCGTGATCGTCGCTTCCGCCGTCACCTGCTTCGCATCGGGCGCCGAGCCGGCTGCCCTTGTCCCAGCCACCAGAAGAACGGGCGCGCCCAGCTCCTCGGCCAACATCGCGTTAAGATCGATGTCCGAAAGCGCCATGGCTCGCTCGTAGTTCAGGCCTTCGATCACCACGAGATCATTGCCCTGAGCCACGTCATCGTAAGCCCGACGCACCCGCCGAATCAGCTCGGCTTGCCTGGCATGTGCTACCAACTCACGTGCTTCGGCGATGGAAACGGGACACATCTGCCGAGGATCCCATCTCAGCTGGTACGCGCTCTTGATGGTCAGCACGTCCGGGTCAGGCTCCTCCGCCCTTGAGGTCGCGAGCCCCACCGGCTTGAGGAAACCCAGCCTGGGCACCGATACCGATAGAGAGGCCATCAGCCCCAACGACACCACGCTGCTGCCGGCATCTCGATCGGTCGCGCATACGAACAAGCTATTGCGCATGGTCTCGTTCCTCTCACCTCTCGTCGCCTACTGGACCGCGCTTGAGGCCATTTCATACTGTCCCTGTACGCCTTTGACCGCACCCGATACCTCGCGCCGGTAGATGTTGCCGAACATCGACTTCAAACGTCTCGCCTCGTCCGCGGCGTCGTCGATGAGGTTCCTCGTCTCCCGCGGATCCTCCACCAGATCGTACAACTCGTCCGGCTGCTCCATGGGCCGCTCGACGTAACTGAAACGCCGATCACGAATCGCCCGATCGATCCCTGCGTGATAACCGGTGATGATCGCCCCCCGATGCTCGTCAGTCTCGCCTCGCAGTACTGGCACGAAGCTGCGCCCATGCATCGCCTCCGTGCTGTTGCCGAACCCCATCAGCTCCAGCACGGTGGGCAGCACGTCATGAAACTGAACAAGCGCGCCGGTGCGGCGACCTGCGTATTGAGCCTCAGGCAGCCTGATAATAAAAGGGACCTTGAGCAGCTCGCTGTACATACGGTCCGGCCCCTTCAAGAACTTGCCATGGTCGCAGAGCGGATGCCCGTGATCCGCCACGACAAGCACGATCGAGTCTTCATAGTATCCCAACCGCTCCAGCCCATCGAACAACCGGCCCAGACAATGATCCACGAACGCTGCTTCCCCTGCGTACAACCCCTGGATGTACGGTATCTGCTCAGCCGTGGCCCAATCCGACGCCAGCCCGCCCTTGGGCATGATCAGCCGAGGGCCACGATAACCTGCGTCCGTGTACCGGTCGAATTCCGGCGGCGGGTCCCAAGGCTCGTGCGGGTCGAACGAGTCGATCCAGCATAAGATCCTCTTGTGCGCTCTGTTCGCCTCCAGCCACGCCAAAGCCGCATCCGTGACCTTCGCCGGGAACCACTGGCCCGGCGACGTAAAATCGTCCGTGTTCTGTAGGAATTGGCCGATCCGTTTGCGCCACGCTTCGTCGAAGTGGTCATTGACGTATCCGGACACGTCTCGTCTTGACGGAGACGAAACGTGAGGATCGTACTCCTGCCCGCGAACCCACTGATACGAACTGAAGGACCGGTGAAAATTCATCCCAGGCGCCCGGTAGTGATACGTATCGCTAATCATCCCGCTGACGTACCCCTCGCGGGACAGAATCTGGGCCACTGAGATCTGCTCAGCGAGTAGCGGCTGCCACGAGTGACACGGAAGCGTCCGCTGGCCCGTCATGAGCGCGCAGCGGACCGGCATGGTCGGCAGCGCCTCCGGGTAGGCGTTCTCGAAGACAACGGCGCTTTCGGCGAACTCATCCAAGTTCGGCGTCCGGCACGGGGGCACAGCCTCAAACACCGGGCTGCCTTGGTGATACACCCCGATGTGGTCCTGCCGAAAACTGTCCAACATGATCACGATCAGATTCACGGTCTTTCCTTATCTTATGGAGCCCCCAACGACTTTCGAATGCCACCTGCGGAGACGTCCGCACAGCCTGGCGAGCCAGCAAGGGTACCAGCCCGTTCAGCCCCCGTGCACCTCTGCGATCAACTGCCTCAACAACTCGGCATCATCCCGCAGCACCTTGCGCTTGCCGGCCTCGTCGAGCCTCCTGAGGCTATCGTCCTCAAGCGTCAGGTCGCCGCGAAATCCCGCCCTGCTCAGAATCCGAATGATCCGAGCAAAATCGATGTCGCCGGTCTTGACCCGCTCGGCCCTCTCGGCGTACTGCCAGCCTGGAGGCCGTTGTACCTGCCGCTTGTCCGGCGGGTATCGCAGGTTCTTGACGTGCACGTATCGCACATACGGAGCGAATGTTTCGGCGAGTTCGTAAACCTTCGCCAGCGGATGCCCGAACCAGTACATGTTCGTGATGTCCAAGGCCAGTCCCACGCGATCGGTGGGCGCGGCCTTCAGGATTGGCTCCAGAATCTCGCGACGGTTTAGATAAGCTCCCAAGTTCTCGACCGTCAGCTGTACACCCGTCCTTCCAGCGACCGGCGCCAGCGCCTTGACGAGCCGGATCGACCGCTGCACGAACTCCTGATCACTTAGATCTTTGGCCACGATAGGGATCATGACGACCGGCACGTTCATTTCACGCGCCGCCTCAGCTACCCTCGCGACCCACGCGACGGTGCGGGCTTGCTCAGCATCCCTACCGAATTTCACCACCGTCGTGAACGCGGCGATGGACTGGCTCCGCTCGGCCAGCTTTTTCGCAAGCTGGGCCCTCACTTGCGGCGTGTCGATGCGATACGGGCGTCGCTCGTTCTCGAATAAGTTCGGACAGCTCATGTCCTCTCGGACGGCCACCTCGAGCCGCTTGATGCCTACCGCCTCCGCCGCGGACCAGATGTCCGCCTCGCCCAAGCCGGAAAGGTACCCGTCGCGGCAACCCACGTGACATCTGCCCACGCGTGACTCCTGCCGACCCCCGGACTCCTCTGCAACCGAGGGAGCACCCACGGTCAGTACCAACCCGCACGACCACGCGACACACAGTTCCGTAATCATCTCTTTTTCCCCGGCGCTGCGCCTTTACCCCGGCGAGATCGTGCGCCTGGACGGGTCGTACACGACCCGCCGACCCGTTTCCAGCGACGTCGCGGCCATGATCGTCGCCACCGAGTGCGCGTAACCCGCCTCGATCGGAGCGATGGGCTGCCTGCGAGTTCTGAGACACTCCAGCCAGTTCTTCATGTGCGGGACCGTTTCAACAGCCGGCACCGGGGCCTTCTCTTTGAGCTGGTCCTCGCCGCCCCCGCCCTCGCCACTGATGAATTGCTTGCCCCAATCGCTCACGTCCAGGGTCCCGTTCGTCCCGAAGTACTTGGTATAGTTGTTGCTTGCGTTCCCGAAGTTGGTCGAATAACTCACCAGGAAACCCTCCGGGTACTCCAACAAGGCGTGAACTGTGTCGGCCGTCGTTCGCCCGTCCTTCCAAACGTAAGTGCCGCCGTGCGCCACGGCACTTTTCGGAAACGTCGCTGCGGTTATGTAATGCACCATGTCCACGAAATGGGTCATCCACTGATCCGGAATCCCGCTCGAGAAGTCGCGATAGATCCGCCAGCTCACGTACAGGTTTGGGTCCCAAGGCCTGTAAGGCTTGTGCATGAGGAACGCCTTCCAATCCGTGTCGGACTCTTTGATCTGATCGGGTTTCCTGCGCCACAGGGGCCCCCAGGCGTTGCGGGTCTGCTCGATCTTGGAGAGCTTTCCCAGCAGGCCGGTTTGGAAGAACTTCCGGGAGCCGGCAAACGCAGGCAGGCTCCGGAGTTGAGTACCGTTTTGCACGATCCGCCCGCTCTTACGGACTGCGTCCAGCGCTTCGTTCGCCTCGTCCATCACATTCGCCATGGGCTTTTCGCAGTACACGTCCTTGCCCGCTCTGATGCACTGGACGAGGTGCTTGGCATGCTGAAAGTCGCACGTGGCGATGATCACCGCGTCGAGTCCCTCCCACGCCAGCATCTCCTCGAGATACCGGAACTTCTTGGGCTCCTGGCCGTACCACTCCTTGACGATCCCGGCCCCGTGCGCCAGATGTTGCG
>CAYGAN010000021.1:0-16195 GCA_964347585.1 uncultured Planctomycetales bacterium
CGTGCTCAACGCCAACCCCAAGGAAATAGTCTGGACCAGCGGCGCGACTGAAAGCAACAACATTGCCGTTAAAGGCGTTGCGCACCTATACCGTGAGAAGGGTGACCACATCATTACCCAGGCCACGGAGCACAAAGCCATCATCGACCCGTGCAAGTATCTCAAGCAGGAGGGTTTCCGCGTCACGTTCCTGCCGGTCGATGAGTTCGGCCGGATCGACGTGGCCCAGCTTGCCGAGGCCATTTGCGATCGGACCATCCTGATCTCCATCATGTTCGCGAACAACGAGATCGGCACAATTCAACCGATTGCCGACATCGGCCGACTCGCCAAAGAAAGGGGCATAGTCTTTCACACCGACGCCACCCAGGCCTTCGGCAAGGTGCCGATCGACGTGGAAGCCATGGGCATCGATCTGCTATCGCTCTCGGCGCACAAGCTATACGGGCCGAAAGGGTGCGGCGCAATCTACGTCCGCCGCAAGAACCCGCGGGTCCGCTGCGAGCCGGTGCTGCACGGCGGCGGGCACGAGCGAGGTATGCGCTCGGGCACCCTTAATGTGCCCGGCATCGTAGGCTTAGGCGCAGCGGCCGAGATCGCCGCGGCGGCGATGGACGCTGAAGCCGGGCGCCTCGCCAAACTTCGCGACAAACTCTGGGACGGACTCAGCACCCAGATCGCCGAGATCCGCCGCAACGGACATCCCCGGCACTGCCTGCCGAACACGCTCAACGTCAGCTTCGCGTACGTAGAGGGCGAGGCCCTGATGATGAGTTTCAGCGACATCGCCGTTTCCAGCGGCTCAGCGTGTACGAGCGCTTCCCTGGAGCCCAGCTACGTGCTGAAAGCCCTCGGGGTGCCCGAAGATCTCGCTCACAGCTCGATTCGCTTCTCTTTGGGCAGGTTCAACACTGAGGAGGAGATCGACTATACGATTCAAAGTGTTGTCGCTGCGGTAAAGCGACTTCGGGACATGAGTCCGCTCTATGAGATGGCGCAGCAAGGAATCGACCCGGGCAAAGTGCAATGGCAAGCGGACTAGCGGCGGCCCGTCACGGCCCGCGTGCGGGCGCTCCAGGCAGCCCACGACGCAGGAGCCGGAAGATCTGAAGCGGAGTTGTCACTATGCCCTACAACGATAAGGTCATCGACCACTTCAACAACCCACGCAACGTCGGGTCTTTGGATCAGAACGCCGACAACGTGGGCACCGGCATCGTCGGCGCGCCGGAGTGCGGTGACGTGCTAAAGCTCCAACTGAAGGTGGACGATAACGACAGGATCGTTGATGCCAAGTTCAAGACATTCGGTTGCGGCAGCGCCATCGCCAGCAGCTCTCTGGTGACGGAGTGGGTTAAGGGCCGCAGTCTCGGGCAAGCCTTGGAGATCAAGAACACCGACATCGCCCGGGAGCTGTCCCTTCCACCGGTCAAGATTCACTGCAGCGTGTTGGCCGAAGACGCCATTCACGCCGCTGTTGAGGATTTGAAGAAAAAGAAGCAAGGTAGCGTCCAGGAACAGACTGCAGCCGCTTCGTCGTAGCATGCACGGCTCATTGGGATCAGGCAGAACTGACGATGGGAGCCAACGATGGCCATTGAACTAACAGAACGAGCAGCGGACGAGATCAAGACGATTCTGCAGCGCCGGGAGTTGCCCGGGACCACGTACTTGCGCGCGAGCGTCAAGGGCGGCGGGTGCAGCGGCTTCACCTACGTCCTCGACCTGACCGACGCGAAGGGCAAACACGACGAGGAATTCGAATCAAACGGCGTCAGGATCCTCTGCGACCCCAAGAGTTACCTCTATCTGAACGGAACGACCGTGGATTTCAAGGATGAGATCATGGGGCGCGGATTCGTCTTTAACAACCCCAATGCCTCGCAATCATGCGGCTGCGGGGCCAGCTTCTCGGCGTAGGCCCGCAACGTGGGTCAGGCGTTGGCCTCGCTGCCGCAACTCGGATAGTCCAGGCAGGTCTTGGGAAGCCCATCCTGGCGCACAGCGCGGGCCGAGCCTATTCTTTCGCGATTCATTCTGTTCGGACGAGTTCTGGGAGGCGCGAATTGGGCCACACGAAACGCGGAAGGTTCTCAAAGGATATCGCTGTTCCTGAAAAATGCGCCTCGTGTGAGAGGCCGCTGGACTACCCAATCGTCTGTCTGCACTGTCATCGACTGCACGCCGGAAACAAAGAGATCGACCACTTCCAGCTGTTCGGTTTGCCACGCGGATACCGTCTGGACCTCGATGACCTCAGGCAGAAGTTCCTGTCCATCAGTCGAAACATTCATCCGGATCTGTTCGTCAGCTCCTCGCAGGAAATGCAGGCCGTGGCACTGCGCCTCAGCTCCCAACTGAACGAAGCCTACGAGACGCTACGAGATCCCTTTCGACGTGCGGAGTACTTGTTGCAGACTTCCGGCGGCAAGAGTGCTGCCGATGACAAGAGTGTTCCCGACGGCCTCTTGTCACAGATGCTGACCGTGCGCGAGCAAATCGAGGAAGCCAAGCACGGAGGTAGCGATGACCCCATTGCGCCGCTAAGGCAAGAGATACTGGCCCAGCGTGAACAGATCGCCGGCCGAATTGCCGAGTTGGCTGGTCGGCTTACGCAATCCACCGATCAGACCACGCTCGACGAACTGCGCAAGCAGCTCAACGCGGCCAAGTACGTCAACAGCCTATTGGCGCAGTTCTAGCTACGGCCCCGGCATTTCGCGCCGCCCGGGCACGAACGCACGTTGATCTTGAGCGTACCATGGCGCGGAGCAAAGAGCTTATCGTCGGAATCGACCTCGGCACGACCAACTCTTTGGTGGCGTACAGCGACGAGCGAGGTCCATCGATCATTCGTACGACCGTTGACGGGCAGGAGGACCCCGGCCTAGTGCCGTCGGTGATCGCTTTCGATCCGAGCACGGGCAGGACGACTATCGGGGCGGACGCTCGTGCCCACGCCGTCGAGCAACCACTGACGACCGTATTCTCCGTCAAGCGTCTGATGGGCCGAGGGCTCGCGGATCTTCGACAGGAGCTGCCATTCCTGCCCTATCGCGTCGTGCGGCGAGCGGCTTCACACGACGATCAGGATGTCGTGGCGGTAGCGATAGACCAGCGGCAATACACCCCGCCCGAGCTGAGCGCTATCATTCTCCGCGAATTGAAGGCGCGAGCGGAGAAACACTTCGGCCGCCCGATCCAGAAGGCTGTGATCACGGTGCCGGCCTATTTTGACGATGCCCAACGACAGGCCACGCGCGACGCCGGCAGAATCGCCGGTCTTCAGGTCGTGCGCATCGTCAACGAGCCGACCGCCGCCGCGCTGGCCTACGGACTCGATCGCAGCGGCGAGGCAACGATTGCCGTCTATGACCTCGGCGGCGGGACGTTCGACATCTCCATCCTGCGAGTTCAGGAGGGAACGTTCGAAGTCCTGAGTACGCACGGCAACACTCATCTCGGCGGCGACGACTTCGACCGACAGATCATCGGACTTGTCCAGCGCGAGGTGAGGCAGCAGTTCAACGTTGACATCGATTCGCCGGCCTCCAAGCAAGCGCTGCGCGACCTCGCCGAAGGCGTCAAGATGCGACTCAGCAGCGAGGAGCAGGCAGAACTCGAAATCGACCTCGGCCAGGACCGGACGTATCGACGAACCGTCACGCGCGACCAGTTCGAGGAGTTGATTAGCCCCTTCGTAGAGCAAACGATCGTCGCGTGTTGTCGCGCTCTGGCCGATGCAAACAAACAGCCCGAGGATATCCAACAGATCGTAATGGTGGGCGGCTCGACGCGGATCCCCCTCGTCCGGCGGCGCGTGGCGCAGATGTTCGGCAGAGAGCCGTACACCGCCCTGAACCCTGACCAGGTCGTCGCACTCGGGGCGGCGGTACAGGCGTCCGTGCTGGCAGGGGAAAAACGCGATGTGCTGCTCTTGGACGTCACGCCTCTCTCGCTCGGCCTGGAAACCATGGGCGGTGCGGTGGCGAAGTTGATCCTCAGAAACACCCGCATACCGTGCTCAGCCATGGAGATGTTCACCACATTCGTGGACGGCCAGACCAACATCAAGTTCAACGTCCTCCAGGGCGAGCGTGAGCTAGCCAAGGACTGTCGCAGCCTCGGGCAGTTCGAGCTGCGCGACATCCCGCCCATGCCGGCGGGCATTCCGAAGATACAGGTCACGTTCCTCGTCGATCAGAACGGGATTCTCAACGTCTCCGCCAAAGAGCAACGGTCCGGCAAGGGCGCCAGCATCCAGGTGATCCCCGCCCATGGTCTAACGGGCGAGGAAGTCGATCGGATGGAGCTCGAGGCCTACGAGCACGCTCGCGAGGACATGCAGGCCCACCGTTTGGTCGACCTGCGTAACCAGGTCGAGTTCGATACGACAAAGACCGAACAGATGTTGGCCAAGGTCGGCGATAAGATCGATCGGCAGGAACGCAGCAAGATCACGAAAGCAATGGCGGCGCTGCGCGAACTGGCGAAGACCTGCGATGAGCCCGACCGAATCCACCAATCGCTCGATGCGTTCGGCAAGACGACCGTGCACTTGGCGGAGGTAGCGATTACCGAAACGCTCAGGACGAAGGCTGATGCGCCCGACGGCGCGGCAGACGTGCGTCAACAGCGCGCCGATCTGCCCAAACAGAAGTATCGAATTACCTTTGCGCCCATGAACGTCACGGTGGAAGTGGACCCCGCAGCGTTGCCATATGGGCGGCATGGCTTGCCCGGGAGCATCCTCGACGTCGCCCTGCACCATGGCGTGGCGCTGGAACACGCGTGCGGGGGCGCATGTGCGTGCAGCACTTGCCACGTAATCATCAAAAAGGGGCTGGGAAGCCTCAACGATGCCAGCGAGGAGGAAGAAGACATGCTGGACAAGGCCCCGGGGCTGACCCCGACGAGCCGGTTGGCGTGCCAAGCCGTGCCGAACGGCCAAGCAGACCTAGTCGTTGAGGTGCCGCAATGGAACAGAAACTTGGCGCCCCACGAAGGCTAGGTGCCGCGCGCACACGATACAGGTACGAGGCAAATCACCAAATGCCAGGCGAAGAGCCACGAATGATCCTCGCCGGCGCCGGCAATCGGTCGGTGCGCTAAGGAAACGTGCTATCAGGAGGTCGTCACGTGGGCCTGAGATGGGACGATAGCGAAGATGTCGCTATGTTGCTGCACGAGCGCATGCCCGAAGTCGATCCTCTGACGGTTCGGTTCACGGATCTGCACAAATGGGTGTGCGGACTCGACGAGTTCGAGGACGATCCGGGCGCGTCCAGCGAGGCCAAACTCGAACGCATTCAGATGGCGTGGCTCGAGGAATACCGAGAAGCACGAGGCCAATAACAGGCCGCCCATCGCGCGGTACAGTTCCGCACTCGACGACGATCCGGAACGCAGCCCATTGCTCGCAGATCATGGACCGCCGGCACCAGCCGTCCTCGACCGGGCGTAAGCCTCAAGGATACCGCGCAGCCGCTTTTCGAGTGGGCGAAGGCGAACAGACCATTCCGAATCGATTTGCTCGGCCGTCATCGGCTGCTCGCGGACGCGCCGGGCGACGCGGCCGACGGCATCCGCGAAATCGTCAAGCGCCCCGGGCAGCCCCGGAATCGGCTCATCGACCTGCAGGACCCAACGACCGTCTCGGTTCTTGAATACCGCGCGCTCCAGGGGAATTCGATCGCCTACCTGGAAGGTCACCGCCGCCTCGTCGTGCTTGACGTCCTCGCAGATCAACCTGACGCTGCCGGAGAAGATGTCGATCCCATCGGCGAGCCAGGCAACGCTCCATCGCGCCGCCTCCCCCGGGCCGAGCCGGCACTCGACCGCGGCACCGAGTTCATTATCAGCCGTCAGCAGCTTATCCATAGCCATCAGCGTATTGATCACGGCAGCCGCACCGGCCGGATTGATGTATTGCTCGAGCAGGCGGTACCGCCGCTGGCGATACCAACGTCGCATGGAGGCGGCCGTCTCCATCGGCGTCCGCGGACGGTCCGTCGCGGGCGGCGCCGCCTGGCGCCCGTCAGCCCCACGCTCCGCTTCGCCGATGCCGCCGGGGGGGTCATCTCGACAGGACCCCGGCAGCGCCAGCAGGAGGGTCACCGGCCACGTGGCCATGCGGCGCGTGGACGCGGACATTTCCTCACTCCGGACCCGCCCAGGCTACCGGGCGGTTGACCGACCTTCCGACGGACAAGAGCCTCGGTGGTCTTACGCTGCGCCGGCGCACCTCGCGATGCTACAGCCACCTGCGGAAAAACTCGAACGCTTTTCCGCCGGCGAACGCGTGTCCGCCCGGATGCTCGTCCACCTCGAACCGATCCGCCATCCCCGCCGCCGCGTAGATCCTGCCGGCCAGATCACGCGCAACAATCGCGTCCTCGTAGTAGAAGCAGTCATCATGCAGTCCGATCTCCATCAGTAACGGACGCGGGGCGATCAGTCCGGCCAGATCACCAAGGTCGCAGGTTTGATACAAGCCCGGCAACATCTGACTGCCGCAGAAGTTCGCCCTCGCAATTGCAAAGCGGGGGAAGGTGTCCGCATAGCAGATGATGTCGGCGGCCTTGATCCGACGATCCAGGAGCGACAGCCAAGTCGTCATTGTCCCACCGAACGAAAGGCCCATGCAGCCGATCCGCTTGCCATCCACCTCAGACCGCGCTTCCAAGTAGTCGATGGCCTTCATGCCGTCCCAGATGTCAAGTGTCAGCAGGTTCAGCCCCAGCAGGAGCCCGCGGATGAACTGGACGTTACACGGATCACGCCCGCCCACCGGGTCGCGACGCTCGCCGAAGCATCGCCAGTCGATCGACATGGTCACGAAGCCGTGCCTGGCCATCTGCAATCCATAATCGTAGTTGTGGACTTGGATGTCCCGCTCGCGATCCGGTTCGCCACGCGTGATGCCCATCACCGCATCCTTGCCATACGGGCCGTGACCGTGACAGCAGAGTATCGCGGGAAGCTTGCGCCCTTTCGGGCGATCCTCAGGGATGAACACGTACGAGGGTACGGACATGTGCCATTCGCTGTCGAACACGACCCGTTGCTTGATCAGGCCGTCCTCGCGATGCTCCCAGATCAACTCCGGCCGAAGCGGCACAGGCTCCGGGAACTCACCCAGCAGCTTTTTCAATTCGGCGAGCAGCTGCTTCCGCCACTGCTGCCAGTCCTCGCGAGTGCGGCCGCGAAAAGTCAGCCTCGGCTGGACCTGTTCGCAGCGCTGGTTGAAATACTGCGTTACCGAGAAGTTCCTGCCGGCCATCCGAACCATTCTCCAGACTAACCCAACACAGGCAGCAGACGCGACGCAGCGGGGCCCTGGCGCCGTCGTTTCCTCAGCCTAGGCGCAGACGATGCCGCGCTCCCGCAGATGCAACCGGAGCATGATCTTGGCCGCAGCGTCCAGTCCATGTTCGCAAGCCAGCGCGTCGATTGCAGCGCGCGCAACCGGCTCTCGCGGCCGCTCCGCCTCAAGTTGATCGATAATCTCGCCGACGCCCTTGAGATACGCGAACTCGGGGATGTCCAACATGGCCAACTGATCGCTCTGCCCGGCCAACGCCCACACATAAAGCATGTCGCTCATCGGGCCGGCAACCACCGGATGCGCAGCACCGGGTATGGCCATGGCATGCCGGTGATGAATCATGTAGGCTTGGTCGAGTCCGGCATCATCGAAGAGCAGTTGCACGCCGTAAGCCCCCCACTGCCCTTCGGTGACGCGGGCAACGTGGTAATACACCTCCTCGTGATCGGACTGCCCGGCGGTGAGATCGTCACGATCGTGCACGTGAAGCGGCGTGCCCGACCAGAGCCCGGGCGGGCTGTACGTCTCCCCGCCGATCAGATGCGTCGTCACGTCTTCCGGCGTGAACACGGTGATGACGTCGCGATGCCACGTCGCCGTTCCGCGGCGCAGATTCTCCCGCTCGGCCGGGCCCACCAGCGCCGGGGGCTTATCGCCACGCGCCGGAGCCGAGAAAAGGACCATCTCGCGGGTGCCTCGTATCGTGAACGTCACATCACGCGGGACATAGACGGCCGAGGCGTTGCTGGAATCCGGCAAGGCGGCGAACGGCCCGCCCCGGCGATGTCCGCGGAAAGTCTTGCCGGCCACTTGAACCTCGAAACGGGCGTCAATCGGAACGAGGGCGTACTCACGATCGCCCGTGGCGATCTCGAACGGCCCGTCATCGAGCCGATACGCCCCGAACGCCAGCATGGCCAGCGGCGTCCGCTCATCCACCGGATCGAATAGGATCCCACTGGTCACACCATCCCAGCGCTTCAACGGTCTGATCCGGCCTGATTGGATCTGCGATCGATACCGTGCGAGCGTAGCTTGCATGCCCAATATCTCCCGCTCGTGCGGACAAGTTGGCAAAAGAAAACGACCCCGCGCCGGTCATAGACGCGGGGCCAGATTGTAAAGACGTGCGGTCGCTGGGACAAGCAACCGATCTGTCTCTTTCACGCTTGCACGGGTGGCGGCACTCGTAGCGACCTGGGCTGACTTTTGATGATCGTCCCGTCTGGACGCTCGAACTCGAACTCCAGCATGATGTCTTTGCCAAGCACGTCGGCGTCACCCCAGCACAAGCGCAGCCCGTACGCCCAGCCCACGGCGAACTCCTCCTTAATACGGTAGGGGTACGCCTGGTCCGGCTCCAGACACCACTCGTGGACCTTCTCTCGTTGCCGCCGCCCGTCGCGCGTCTTGTTGACGGCGTACATCGTCGCGTGGATCACCCCGTCTCCGAAAGCGCCCTTGCCGGTCCGTCCGGAGATCAAGTAGAGCAGCACGCTGATCCCATCAGGATTCGGATACACCTCGCGCTCGAAGTTGATCCACGGACTGCTACTCGTTGAGGCCACAACACCCACGATGTCCGAGACCAGCCCCTGGTCAGCAGCCGACTTCGGACGATTCAGGCCAAGATCCCACTTGATCGGCTCAGTACAGCCCGACACTAGCAGGACCAGACCCACACACGCACAGCGAACCCACGGGCCGCTGCCTCTTCCAACCATGTACAGGGACATCCTTGCCTCCTGCCATCTTAAGCGTCTATTGCGTCTGACCCAGGTACTCATTGAGCGAAACAGGTCCCACCAGATCCGGAGACTCCGCCTCGGGATCCTGGCCGCGATCCACCACCGGTCTCGGCGGGCCGTAGATTTCCGGCTCCGGTGAGTAGGTCTCCGTCGGCGGTATGAGGGGCTCGGCCGGCACAGGCTCCGGGCCGAGGATCTGCTCGCCGGGCTTGACCTGCAGCTTCTCCATCAGCGGGCTCTGCCGCACACTGTCAGGCAGCAGATCGATCTTGTCGCGCTCTTCCTCAGCCAGCGCACGAAACTCCTCGATCGTGCGAACGACTCGGGGCGTCAGCACGATCAACAGCTCCCTCTTCGACTTCGTGTACCGGCTCGCGCGGAACAGCAGCCCCAGACCGGGAATGTCGCCAAGGATCGGCACCTTATCTTCCGTTTCTTCCTCTTGGGTGTTGATCAGCCCGCCGATCACCACCGTCTCGCCGTCCTTGACGGTGATGCTCGTGCTGGCGGTGCGTTCCGTGAAGATCGGGGCATTGAGCCCCTCGCTGATCGGCACGGTTGACTCGGTAATGGCCGATATCTCCGGCTCAACGTCCAGGTTGACATAGTCGTCCGGGTTGATGTGAGGGAGCACTTTGAGTTTGATACCCACCTTCTCATACTCGACCGACGTTGTGCTCTGGCCGCCAACAATTGTCGTGCCCGTCGGGAAAGGCACCCGCTCGCCGATGCTGATCTCCGCCTCCTGGTTGTCTTGAACCATGATCTGTGGCCGCGAGAGCACCTCCAGCCTTCTATCACTCTGGAGCGCCCGCAGCAGGAAGCTGAAGTCCTCCCCGGTGATCGTGAAGCTAAAGCCCCCCAGCGCCCCGGCCCCACCGGCAGCACCGATATCCGTGCCTACCACGAAGTCGAAGTTGCCGCCCGTTTCCGTAAACAGCAGGTCCTGAACGGCCCACTCCATGCCCAACTCAACGCGATCGTCGAGGGCCACCTCGGCCAGGAGCACCTGGATCATCACCTGAGGCGGGGGCTGGTCCAACTGGCGGATCATCTCCATGATCTGCGACTCATACCGCGGACTGACCGATACGATCAGGTCATTGGAGGCCTCATTGGCCACCAACGTGACCTCGCGTTCCACCTGCCGCCGGAGCGCCTCGGCCTCACCCACTCTTTCTGCCAACTGGGCTTGCTTGTCGTAGTACTCGCTGACGGCGCTCTGGATGTCCGCTGCCGTCCCGAACTTGACCCGCACGACACGGTTGATCCGCTCTTCGATGTCCATGCGATCGAGTTGGACGATCAGCTCCTCGACGAGCTCGAGGTATTCCAGGCTGCCGGCCGCGATCACCGAGTTGGTCCGCTTATCGACGGTGAACGTGAGTTCCTGTCGCACGAACTCGCCCGCGCCGCCCGGACCGATCGCTATGCCCTCGGGCCCGCCCAGGATAAGCCGCCGCTCGGGCTCTTCTTCCCCGCGCCGGCGCGCCGCCTCGCCCACCTGGAACAATTCCTCCAGCGTCTTGACCAGGTCTTCCGCGTCAGCATTGACCAGCGTAAAGACCCGAATACGAGCGAAGATCGGCTCGATCTTGTCGAGGTTGATGATCAGCGCCTCGAGCATCGCCACGCTGTCCGGCGGGGCCATGATGATCAGCGAGTTGGTTCGCACGTCCGCCACGATGGTGATGTCCTGCCGGATCAGCTGCCGCAGGATCTCATTGCCTTGGGCGTCTTTCTCGAGGAATTGGACGACGATAGCCCGGCTACGATCCTCGGCACCGCCTGCCGCTGCGCCGCGACGCCCTCGGCGGCCTGCCGGCGCCTCCCCCAGGAGAACGCTGTTGATTAAGTCGGCCAGCTCCTCCGCGTCGGCACGCTGAAGCCGAATGACCCTCAAGACCAGCGTGGCTATCGGCTCACTCGTATCCAGGCTCTTGATGATCGTCCGGATGTTCTCCATCTCCGACGGGGCAGCCCAGACAACGATCGAGTTCGTCCTTGCGTCCGGGGTGATCGCGATGCCCGCACCGACATCGGCCCCTTCCGCGGCCCGCTGCTTCTGCTGCGTGACCAGCTCGTCGAGGATGTCTGCCAGATCCTCCGCCCGGGCCTTCTCGAGCGGGAAGATCTCCACGCGATTCGCCAGGGTCGATCTCACGTCCAGAAGCGTCAACAGATGCTTGATCGTCTCGTGATCCTCCCGTGAGGCCGTCACGACCAAGCTGTTGGACCCCGGGTCGGCTTGAATGCCGTACGGCGTGCGCGCCTCCTTCGGGCGCTGCTTTTCGAGCACGGCCTCGATCATCGGCGCCAGACGCTCGCTCGGCGAGTGCTTCAGCGCATAGACCTGCACTTCGGTCGAGGGCTCGGGCAGCGGCACGTCCATCTTCTTGAGCAGCTCGCCGACACGCCGGATCGCGTCGCGCGAGCCCGCCACGATCAACAGGTTGCGCCGCTCGAGCGGAATCACGGAAGACGGGGGCTCGACCTGTTGCGCCGGACCGGCTTCTCGCAGCCCGTCCAGAACCTTGCTGAGCTTGTCGGCCAGGCTCACCGCGTCGGCGTGCTCGATCTTGAAGAACCCGACGTTGCCCACCAGCCGCGGCGCTTCGATGCTGTCCAGGCGCTTGATCAGGTCGTCGATGATCTGGAAGTTCTCTCGACTGGCGCTGACGAGGATGGCGTTGGCCCGAGCGTCCACGGCCATCGCGACCTGCTCGCGGGCCTTGGCGAGCTCGCTGCCCAGGCCCGCGCTGGGCTTGTAGAGCCCCTGCGTGAACATGTCCTTGATGATCGTGTGCACCGTCGTGGCGTCCGCATTCTCCAGGAAGAATATCCGCAGCACGCCCTCCGTCGGCAACTGCACGTCGATCTGCTTGATGATGCGCAGCATCTCCTCGTAGTTATCCTTCGATGCCGCCACCAGCAGAATGTTCGTCGCCGCGTCGAACGTAAGAAACACGCGGTCGGAGGGCTGTTCCTGCTGGCCCTGCGCGAGCCGGTTGCGCATGCGCTGCTCGAACAGCCTCTGAAGCATGTCCGCGACCGCGCTGGCGTCGTTGTACTCCAGCTCGATCAGACGAATCTCGTGGATCGGCGCCAGTTCCTGCTCCTCCAGGTTCGCCACGAGCTTGGCAATCTGCTCGAAGTCCTCTGGGTTGGAAGCAATCACCAGCGAGTTGCTGCGCTGGTCGGCCACGATCACCGGCCGGTCCTCGGGCACGCCGCCGATCTTCCGCAGCTGGGCGCGACGCTCCCACAGCTGCTCGATCTTGCTGGCCAGGTCCGTGGCCGTCAGGTTCTTCAGGTTGATGATCCGGATCTGATCGATCAGCTTGTCCGGCAGCGTGTCGAGCGTCTTGGCCAGCTGCTCGACCTCCTTGAAGTTGTCTTCCTTGGCTGAAACGATCAGGGCGTTGCTGCGGATGTCGGCTTCGATGAACACCCGCTCGCGTTCAAGCGCAGTCGGCCCGAGCTTCTTGAGCATCTCCAAGCGCTGATCCAGCAGGCTGCTGATGACCGCCTGGACCCGCGTCGCGTCCGTATGCTCCAGGAAGATCAGCCGGATCGGGAACTTGGTAGCGGGGCCCACCACGTCAATCTTCTTGATGAGCTCCTGGGCGGTCAGGACCTGCTCGATCCGCCCGGAGACGATCACCGTATTCGTGCGAACATCCGCCGCCACCGCCACGTTATAGACCAGCGCCTTACCGGCAGCGCCTTCCGGCACGCGAGGCTCGGGCAGCTTACGCCCGCCGGGGCGCTCCGTGAGCTGCTGACCCTGCGTAAACAGCTCCGTGAGCATCGTCGCCACGTCGTTCGCGTCCGCGTGTTCCAGCGGAAAGATTCGCACGAACATCTCTTCGTCGATCGGGACGGAGTCGAACAGGTTGATGATCTCCCGCATCGCCTGCAGGTTCTCCGGCGTGCTGCCGACAAGGACCGCGTTCGTGCCCGTATCGGCGATAATGCGGATCGGCCTTTCCAGGTCGAGCTCAGGCAGCTCCTCCCCTTGCCCGGTTCTGAGCCGCAGGCGACGAATCTGCTCGCCCAGCGGCCGCGCGCCCCGACCGGCCGCGGGAGTAGCGATCACGTCGTTCAGAACCCTGACCAGCTCGTCCGCCTTGGCACGAACCAGCGGGATAACGATGACCTCCGCCACCGCCGCCTCCGGAGGCACGTCGATCATCTTGAGGAGCTTTTCGATCTGGGCGAACTCCTTCGGCGGGGCCTGGATGATCAGCATGCGGTTGCGATCGTCCGCCTCGATGCTGACCGAAGACGGCCCGGTGATCCCCAACGCCTTGCGGGACTGCTCCAGCATGCTTTCCAGTCTTTCCTTAGCCTGCTGAGGATCGATGTGCTTGAGAGGGAACGGGCGAAAGTCCCTCTTCTCGATAGTTGTCTCATCAAGCCTCTTGATAACCTGCTCGATCTGGTCAAATCGCTCCGGCGCGGCCGCGACGATCAGAACGCCGGCGCGATCCTAGCTCGCGAAACGTGCTTTGCACCGTCCGCGCTATGTCCCCCGGGCGCGCGTTCTCCAGCTTATACACCCGCAATTCCAGCGGCTTGATCTCCTGGTCCATCAGTTCGATCAGTCTGGACAGGGCCTCAACGTCCTCATCCTCGCCGATGATCGCCAGGTTCCCGGGCCCGACCGGCATGACCTCCACCTTGCCCAGCCCGGACAGGTCCATTGCGCCAAGCGCCTCGAGGCGCTGCTGCCACGGCGGCCGCGCCGGCCGCGTCGTCGTCGTCACCGCGGGCATGGTTGCGGGGGGCCTGGTCAGTTGGCGAATCAGGTCGTCAATCCGTCGATCGCGCGGAGCATCCCGAGGCGCTTGGGCGATAACCGCCAAGACAATCATCCACTCGCCGAACATCATCTCTGTCCTCTACGCGCTACGCGGGCCTGAGGAGCTGATCCTTCCATGGATCCAGACTGCTGCGCCGACCGCCGCGCGAGCTCGACTTGCCCTGCCACCGCAGAAGCTGATCCAGCACCCGCTGCACTTCCTGCGGGTCGATGTTGCGCAAAGGCAGGATTCGAACCCGGGTCGGCCCGGTCGGCTTGAGGCCCTCTAATTCCTTGACGAGCTTCTCCACCTCCGCGAACTGCGCCGGGGCGCCGGCCACGATTATCGCGTTCGTCCGCTCGTCCGCGCCGATCGAGACGAGCTGCGGCCGGGCGCCCGGTTGCTGTCGTACGCGGTGTTGCTCACCCGTGTTGATGGTGCTTTCGATCTCGCGGGCCAGGTCCCGCACGTCGATGCCCTCAGCCACCTGGATGACCTTGAGCCCCGCCAGGCCGGGCGCCTCCTCGCTGTCCAGGTCCTTGGCCATCTTCTCGATCAGCTTGAAGTCCGGCGGACGGGCACGTACGAGCAGTGAGTTCGTCGTCTCGTCGGGCAGGATGATCGGGACCATCTCTTCGCTGACGCCCCGGCGGCGACGAGCCGGATCCGTGAACATCTGCGTCAGCGCCTGGGCCAATTGCGAGGCCCGCGCCGTGGTCAATTGGATGATCTGCGGGGCGGTGCCGGCTCCCTCAAGCGGCTGGTCCATGTCCTCGACCAGTTTCTTGAGCCGCGAGACCTCCTCCTTGCTGCCCGAGATCACCAGCGCGTTCTGTGTTCTCGCCGCGCTGAGCCTCACGTCGCCGGCGAGCCCGCGCCCAGCCCCCGGCTTGCGCAGATACTCCCGCATGATCTCGAGCGTCTCATTCGCATCGACGTACTCCAGCGCGACGACGGCCATCTCCTCGGCCTTGCCCACTTCCGGCCTGTCGAGTTCGCCGACGATCCGCTCGATCTCCGCGAACTCCACGTCGTTCGCTTTGACCACAATCTGATTCGTGCCCGGCGGATTGGATATCGTCACCGCCGTCTGGCCCCTGCGGGTCCGCGCACCGGCATAGACGAAGACCTGACTGAGTGACTGCGCCACGTCATACGCTTCTGCGTATTTCAGCTCGATGACGCGCACTTTCTGGCCGCTCGCTTCTTCGCTGTCGATCTGCCCGATCAGCTCCTCCACGCGCGCCATGTTCTCCTTGGAGGCCGAGACGATCACCGTCTGCGAGTACCACTCCGGCGTAGCCGTCACCTCGTCGCGCGGACTGACGGGACCGGCCACGCGGAACATGCTGGTGATCGCGGACGCGACGGCCGAAGGATCGGCATAGACCAGCTTGAACGGCTTGATCAGCCGGTCTCTTGCGATCTCCGGCTCGACGTCCATCGATTGGATCATCGCCTCCAGCTCGGGAAACTCAGCCTTGGTGGCCGAGACGATCAGCGAGTTGGTGCCGAGGTCGGCGGTAATCGTCACCGGCTGCTCGCCGCGGCGCGTCGCCCGGCGGCTCCGCGCATAGACGTTGGTCAGCGTCGAGGCCAGCTGATCCGCGCGAGCCTTGGCCAGCTTGATAATCTTGGTCTCCGTGGTGCGCGTCGTTTCCTTGTCGATCTCCTCGATCAGCGCCGCGACCTTCTCGTGGTTTTCTTCCGTGGCTGAGACGATCACCCTACTCGTGCCATATTCCGCCACCGCCAGCACCATGTCCTCGGGCTTCTGGCGACCCCCGATCCGAAATGAGCTGTTGATCGCGTTGGCGATGCTGGCCGGATCGGCGAACTCGACCGGGTAAGACCGCAGAGCCCGGCCCAGCACGACGTCCGGCTCCTTGTCCAGAGTCTCGATGATCGGCACCAGGTCGTCGTAGTCCTTCTGCGTCGACGTGACGACCAACGTGTTCGTCGCCTCGTCGGCCACGATCACCACGGGGATGTAGCCGGTCCCGGTCTTGCGGCGCGTCTGGTACAGCGTCGAATTGAGCGTCTGCGCGATGTCGGCGGCCCGCGCCTGCTTACACTTGTAGTAGTTGGTCGCCTTGCCGGTCCCGGTGTCCTTGTCCAGGTCCCGGATGATCGCGGCGACCTGCTGGTGGTTCTCCTCGCTGGCCGTCACGACGAGCGATCGCGTGACGTACTCCGCCACTGCCGTGACCTGATCCCGCTCGCTGACCTTGCCGGCTCGACGAAACGAACTGTTGATCGCGTTGGCGACCTGGCCGGGGTCGGCGTATTGCAGCGAGATGACCTTGACCGTCCGC
>CAYGAN010000021.1:16205-23739 GCA_964347585.1 uncultured Planctomycetales bacterium
GCCGTCGCGCCCACCAGTCCCGCCCGGTCGATCGTCTCCAGGAGTTTCAGTATCTGCTTGTAGTTGGCTTCCGTGGCGGAGACGAACAAGGTGTTGCTGTTGGTGTCCGGTGTGATCGCCACGGTCATGTCGCTGGGCTTCATGCCCTTGACGCCGGCCTGGCGGGCAGCGCCCCACTTGTCGCCGAAGTATTTCATGATCGTCGCCGCCGCCTCATCCGCCTTGGCGTACTTCAGCGGGATCTGTTCTTCCTGCAGCTCCTCAGCCGCCGGCGGCGCGAACTCCTCCAGCTTGTTGACCACGTCCCTTTCGATTGCCTCGAGCTGCTTCGTCGTCGCCCGTACCATCAGCACGTTCGTGGTGGGCTCGCCGACCGCATTCGGCGGATCAACGCCCGACTTGTCTCGCTTGCCGTACAACTGGTTGATCATGCCGGCCACGGTGCGAGCGTCCGACTTCGTCAGGGCGAAGATCTTCGTGACGATCTGGGTCGGGTCGCTCGGGGGCTGATCGATCTGGTCCAACACACCCTGGACAAGCATGAACGTCGTCGGCCCGCCCATCACGACGATCGAGTTCGTCCGCGGGTCCGGCGCTGCGGCGAACACATCCAGCTCCACGTTCGCCCGGGTCCTCGCAATCTGCATCAGTTGCTGCACCATCGACCGCATCTGATCGACGACTTCTGTGGCGAAAGCGTGCTTGAGCTTGAAGATCCTGACCTGGAACTGCGTCGAAGGCACGTCGAGGTTCTTGGCCAGCGCCTCAATCTGCTCAGCGACGTCGGCCGGAGCGGTGACCAGCAGCGTCCGGCTGGCGTTATCACCCGTGATCCGCACCTGGAACTTCACGCCCTTGCCCTTCTTGCCGAACGCCTCCTGGAGCTTGGCCGCGATCACCTCCGCATCGCCATGGACGAGCTTGATTTGCCTCGGGGTCACACCGACCTTCGCCAACTGATCCAATTCCTTGACCTGCTGGGCGATCTCTTCGCGTAGCGGCTTCGGCGCGTAGACCAGCAAACTGTTCGTGGACACTTCCGCGCTGATGCGGACCCGAGCCGCCGCACCTACCGCCGCCTTCCTGCCCGCCCCGCGCCCGGCGTAGGTCGCCGTCAGCGATTGGGCAACCGTCGTCGCATCCGCATACTCCAGAACGAACAGCTCAACCGCCTCAGCCGCCGTTACGATGTCGAGCTTGGCGATCAGCTCTTCGATCTCTTTGATGTCCTCGTCGAGACCCTTGATGACCAGTTGGTTGGTCCGGCTATCGCCGGCGATGATGACCTCGGCGAACTCGGTTGCTGCAGCCGCTTCGCCCTTGGCTCCGCGAGCGGCCTGTCGTCGGCGCCCCTTGGCCGCGAAGATCTGCTGAACCTGCGGGGCAATCTCCGCCGCATCGGCGTGCTTAAGCTGGATCGTCCTGATCATCATCCGCGGGATCTTCTGCTCCTGAAGCCCGCTGATCAGCTCCTCCACGAGCTTCATCGCCTCGGGCGGGGCCGCCACAATCACCGTGTTGGTTGTCGCGTTGCTCGTGATGGTCACCTGCGCGGACGGATCCACCACGACCTGTTCGCCGGCTTCTTCCATCTGAATGAGCCGCTGCTGAAGCTGCAGGGCCACCGCGCCCGCCTGCTTACCGGTCGCAGCGCGCGGCGCCGCACCTCGGGTGTCAATTCGCAGAATCGCCTTGAGCGCCTGCTCGACCTCTTGTGCGTCCAGGTGCTCCAGCTTGAAGAACCGGATCACCACATTCCGATAGGCAGGTTTGTCTATGGTCGCCAGCAGCTCCTCGATGGCGGGGAAAAGCTCTGACGGCGCGCGAATGACCAGCCAGCGTCGGCGTGCGTCGGGGAAGACCTGGATGACCTGCTGAACAGCCGCCTGGCGTTGTTTTTCCGCGGCTGCCTTGGCGGCGGCAGCCTGTTTCTTCTTTTCGGCCGCCGTCTGCGCAGCGCGCCTGCCTTCAGCAGCCTTTGCCGCCGCCCCGCCCGGCTGGGCCCCTGGCGCCCCGACAATTGCCGCCCTGACCACGCCGAAACGTCCCCGACCCGGCTTCTCCTCCTCTTCAGCTTCTCCAGCTCCCGGCCTCTCGGGAAAGCCGGGCACCGCGCCCGGGTAGCTCGGCTAGGCCCCCGGCGGGGCTGGAAAGCCCGGATAGCTCGGGGCCCCCGGATAGCCCGGCGCCCCTGGATAGGCTGGCGCCCCCGGATAGGGAGGAGTGTATCCGGGCGGATAGCCCGTCGGTGCGGGCATCATCCTCGTCGGCGCCTGCGGCACGATCCGAACGTTGAACATCTGTTGAAGGATCGCCGTCGCCACCGTCACGTCGATGTACCGCAACTGATAGACTCGAATATCCGGTTCCACCGGCCCTTCCACAACCTGAGTGAAGTACCGGCTCATCGCGTCCGCGATCGCGTTCACCGCGTCCGGCCGGCCGTACAGACGGACCGTGCGAGTCGCAGGATCGTACGTGATCTTGACCTTGGCGCGCTCTTTCTCTGCCGGGCGAGACGTGCTCCGTTCCAGGATCTCCAGGAAGGTCCTCGCCGGGCCGGCCCCGGCCTCAGCGGAGGTGGGCTCAGTCGCCTTTTCTGCCGCAACTGCCTCTTCGCTCGTCGGCCCACTGGCGGGAACCGACGCGGCCGTTGGCTCGCCCGCCGGTGCATCCACGGTCGTGGGCTTGGTCTCAGGCATCGTTGCCTGAGCCCACGGCATAGACGCCAACTGGCTTTCCAGTCGAGTCAGCGTGCTTGGCGGAACGAACCGCGCGCCGGGCGTGGTCGTGGGCGGCGTGATCGGGCCTTCCGGGCCGATCTGCGTGATGAGCCGCTTCTTCGTCTGGCGGACTTCCGGCTGCTCATACTCGACATCGACCCCCGTGAGCATCCTCAGGTACTCGACGAGCTCGGCCGTGATCGGCCGCGGCACCGAAGTATGGACGATGGTGAACTCCGGACCCTCCCGCTTCTTGTCAAACAACGCGACAAGCTGCTTGATGGTCTTGAACTCGTCCGGCTTGGCGTCGTAAACGAGTATGTATTTCGTGAACGAGATGTAGTCCAAGCTCGGGCCCTTCGTGCCGAAGAGCTTTTCGATGAGAGGCTCGACGTTCCACACGACGTCGAAAGGATCGGCCTCCTGCAGCTCGATAATCTGGAACGGCCCACGCCCCGCGCCGAACTCTCCGGGTTCCTCGTCCGGTGGATCGAGCATGGCCAGAAGCTCATCGATCTCGACGAACTTGGCCGGCGTGGTCGAGATCAACAGCGTCGAGGCGTACGAATCCGCGCTGATCGCGATATCTTTGCCCTTGTACGTGGTGATTCCGGACCAGTAGAACTCGCCCGTATCCCCGCTCTTCTTGGCAGCCCCCGTTTCATCGAGCAGGTTCAAGATCGTTTGGGCGACCTCGTCGGCGTCGGCCGTGCGCAGCTCGATGCGCTTGATCATCGTCTTGGCCAGGCCCGCCTGCTCGTCGATGCTCTTGATCCACCGTTCGACCTCCTCGACGTCCCTTGGCTCGCCTCGCAGCACGAGCGACTTGCTGCCCGGAGAGGGAACAACCGAGACCGACTCCGGCCCGAACTGAGGGCGCACGGGAACGGGAACGGGCGGCGCGTGTACATGCCCCCTGGACCGCGACGGGCGCACCACCGGCCTGGGGGCACTGCTCCTGCCGCCGCCGGCCATCATCGCACGAACCGTCTCGGCCACCTCCTTCGGATCGCTGTTCTCCAGCTGCACGATCCGAATGACAAAGTCCCTGTCGCCGCCCCGATCGAACTCCGCCACTACCTCGCCCACGAGCGCCATCATCGGCTCAGGGGCCATCGCGATCAGACGATTCCCCGACGAGTCGGGTGTGACAGTCACGATGGGCGGAGAGCCCTTACTGCCCGACGGTATCGCACCGGTTGCGGCAAGCTCCGCCGCCTTGACCTGCAGGAACTGCTGAATGACCGGAGCGACCGTCTCAGCCCGCGCGCTGGTCAGCGCGAACCGGCGAATCGTACTGACGACGCGAGGCCGGTCCTTGAGTTCTCCGATCGCCGAGTCGATCTGCTCATATAGGTCCGCCGGAGCCGAGACCATCAGCGTGCCTGAGATCGTGTCCGGCACGAATACGGGCACCGCCCGCCCGGGGCGTGCCTGCGCCTGGGCGTGGAACAACTTCTGCAGCGACCCCGCAGCCGTGGCGACCTCCGCCCCGGCGAATTGATACATCCGAATCTCGACATCGCCGTCCGGGCGGTCCAGCGTCTTGATTAACTCCGAGACCTCGTCGAGCTTTTGCTTCGGACCGGCCGCCACGATGCTCGTGCCCGTCATCGCGAACTTCACGTCCTGCACGACGCGCCGCTTTCCCGGCACAGCCACCGGCCGATAGACTACGTTCAGGACGTTGAACACTTCCTGCACTTTTGCGTGCTTGATCTCGAACATCCGGCGCTCTTCGCCCCCTTCGGGCCCAGCGTCGATCTCGGCCACGAACTTCCTGATCTCCTCGATGTCGCCTTCGGGGGCCCGCACCAACACGGAGTTACTCGCCATCTCGGGAACCGCTTGAACCACGGGCTTGCGACCGGGAGGATTGAAAGCCTTCGTGATCAGCCCGGCCACCTGGGCCGCGTCCGCCTCCTCGAGCTTGATGACCGCCAGCGGTCGCATCGTCGGCGGCACGTCAAGCAGCTTCACCAAACGATCGGCCTGCTCGAGAACCGCCTCGTCGGCCGTGTTCACCAGAATCTGATTCGTCTGCGGATCCGCTGTCACCAGCGCCGGTCCGCGACGGGGCTTGGCCACGCCCGCAAGCGCCTGATTCAACAGAGCGGCGACCTGCTGGGCATCCCCGTGGGTCAGCAGGAACGCCCGCGGCCCGCCCGGCGCCGTCAGTTGCTCCTCGTAGTCCTTGATCGCCTTGTCGATCTCCGGCCACCGGTTGGGCAGCGCGACGACGAGTAGTATTCCGTTGGCGTCATCGGGTATGAACTGGATTCCTACTGCCGGCCCGCGTTTGACCGGCGGGAACGCAGTCTGCAGCGCCCTAGCTACTATCGAAGGCTGTGCGTTACTCAGGCGGACGACGTGCATCTCCGCCCCGGCCTCTCGCACCACATCGACCTGCTCAATGATCTTCCTGGCTTCGTCGATGTCCTCAGGCAACC
Source organism: uncultured Planctomycetales bacterium (assembly GCA_964347585.1). Lineage (GTDB taxonomy): Bacteria > Planctomycetota > Phycisphaerae > UBA1845 > CAYGAN01 > CAYGAN01. Next base: position 21,379 of record CAYGAN010000021.1, read on the forward strand.
CGCTTAGGTACACGGCGTTGCCGGCGGTGTCCGCCACCACCGTAAATCGCTGCCCCGGCGACTTCTGCGCGGCCCGCGTCACCAGCGGGCTGACCGCCTGCTGCGCTTGGCTCGCCTGGATGTGCTGCAGCTCGACGCGAGCGAACGCTACCGGCGTCTCAGGCTTATCCAGTATCGCCAGGTACTTGGCGACCTCCTCGAGCTTCTCGGGCGAGGCATAAACGTGGAGCGCGTTTGCGTGGTCATCCACCAGGATGTTGACTTGATCCGCCGCCGACCCTCCGGTAGGCACCGGACGACGCGTTCTCGGATCGATCCGCACGCTGCGCCTTCTGGGCGCGCCCACGAGTTGTTCCAAGTGGCCCTTCACGGTGGCCGCACGCACGTGCTTCAACACGAACGTCTTGAGTTCCCGTACTGGCTTGGCACCCTCTTTCGTGGCGATCTCAATGATGTCAAAGAACTTGTGAATGTCAGCCACCGTCGCGAAGATCTGTATCCGGTTCGTCTCGCCGACCGCCGAGAGCCGCACGTAATCCGGAAGCGTCCCGCGGTACAACTCCACGAGCTCCGCGGCGGACCCCTTTGCCAGGTCGTAGAACAGAAGTGCGAACTCGTCATCCTCCAGGCCGGCCGCCTCGAAGCTCTCAAGACTTGCGTAGATGCGATCGGGCGTGACGAAGTGCATCAAGTTCGCGATGCGATCCAACACGAGGTGATCCCGCTCGCGGTTCAGCCAGTACCCCACGTTGCGCAGGATCAGCCGCACCTCACGCAGTGCTTCACGGTAGGTCATCTTCCTGGGGCTCAGATACGTCAGCTTGCCCTTGACCCCGGCCGGATCGCCGATGATTGGCAGCCCGCTCATCCGGCTGAACATGTTCAGGAACGAGGCGTAATCCATGTCCTTGGCGGCGAACATGTACTCGCGCTCTTCGGGGGGCTTACCATGCTGCTCCTGCGCCAAGCTCTTTGCGATCTTCTCAGCCTCTTCTTCGCTGATCCTGGGCCCCGGTGCGGACGCCGGGGCCGGAACCGGCTTCGGCGAGGCGACGGTTCTGACGGCGGGCCGGGTGGCCGGCAAAGCAGCCGCCCCGCCGCGAGCCGCGCCGGTAGTCGGCATCGTCGTCGGAGCCGCGCCGGCCGGCCTGGTTTGCCCGTCGCTGCGCCCGGCGGCCATTACGAGCACGGCTAGCGCCGCGGCCGCCGCAATCAGCCGTCCCGCTCGCATTGTCCGCGTCTCTTGGGTGCCCATCGTCGATTCCTCCACCGCGTTGGCCGGAGACCCGGCTGGCTCGCCGCCGGCCAAGTCCGCCGCGGTCACTTGCCCCTCATCGCCACCAGGGCGTTGTAGATTACCGGGTTGGTCTCCGACTTTACCGGCGTCGCCTCGGCAAACGTCGAACCCACCGCGTAGAAATAATCCATGCTGTTTCTGCGAACGACGGCCCCGAGCGCGTGCACCATCACTAGGTCCCCGTCATCCATCTTCTTCGAGTCGCCGACTCGGTACACCTCCTGGGCCTTTGTCCTCGAGTTGTACGTGATCACCTCCCGGCTGCCGGGATACGTCGCCACCGCCATAACCGTGATCAACGAGCGATTATCGCGCGGCGTCGGCGGGACGGTTGGTTTGTGACCAGAGGGCTTGTTGGTCTGGGTCGGCCTCGGTTTCGTCGGCGGTTTCGGGGGAGGCGGTTCGTAGCGCGTCAGGAACTGCTTCTCCCAGATCATCGCATAGGCCGTCGCGTCCTCCTCGGCGTACCGCTTCAGCGTGGGCTGGCTGCTCGGATTCGTTGACAAGACGCCAACCGCTCCAGCCAGCTCCAGTTTCGGAAGCACGATCGTCTCCACCCGTGCGCTCATCTTCAATTGGCCCGCGCTCTTGACCCCTTTCGGATTGAGGTCCAACTTCGTGATCTGTGCCAGGTACGGCCGCTCGTAGAACGCCGTGAGGAACTCAGTTACGTTCTGGAGCGAGCCCTCTGCCGAAACGGAGAACGGCACCCGCAACAGGTCAAGCTTCCGCTGCACGCGCTCCGAATGCAGCGGCCGCCGCGAGCGGTTGCCCAAACGACTGTCTGCGAGCAGCCTGGTGATCTCGTCGCCGAATCGAGCTTGCACGGTCCTCTCATCCGCGCCCAGCGTCCGATGCGCCAACTCGCGCCACCATTTCTTGTATCTGGCCGCCAGCAGCCGCATGTTCTTGAACCTGTCCAAGTCCTTCTCGCACGCAGCGATATCGGTATTCAGCCGCCGGACGGGTCTGATGAGCAGCCTGTTGACGACCTGATATCCCACGAACAGGACCAACAGGCCCGCCACCACCGAGACCAGAATCTTTTCCCGCGGATTCATCGT
>CAYGAN010000021.1:23749-26447 GCA_964347585.1 uncultured Planctomycetales bacterium
GAGCATGACTATAAAGTACTAGGCGGATTATCCGTCATCGTTGTCTTTATCTGCCCGCTACTTGCCCGACTTACGGCGGCCGGTCTTCTTGCTCGTTTTGGCCTCCTGCTCCACCAGCTCGGCCAGCCCAACCTTCAGGTCCGCCTTGAATCCATACTGCTTGTCGTTGCTCTGCTGCACCCGAGGGGTCTGAGCCAGGAAATGCGGACGGTCCTCATCACCCACACGAAACTTCCACAACTTCTCACGGATCGTCGCGGGCACATTCTCGCGCTGAGCGCGAAGGTCGATGCCGATGCGCCCGTCGCCGTCCAGCTTCAGGCTAGCCATGTACGCCTGCTGATGCGGCGGGAATACATCAGCCAATCGACGAAGCTCGTCCAGCCAGATCACCTCGGCATCGGCCCATTTTCTGGCCGCCTCGTACTCGGCCTGGAGCTGGTTGAACTGCGAGGCCCATTTCTTCTGCTTGGCCAGCTGGCTCTGGAGCTCTTTCAGCTTCGCCCGCTTCGGCTGCACGTATTGCATGTACCCCGCCACAGCCGTTGCGAGGAACAACACCGCCACGCCCGCCGCGACCGGAATCCGTCGCAGCCGCTCCTTGCGCGCCGCCTCCGGCTGCTTGGGATGCAGAAAATCAAAGTGCAGCAGCGCATCCGAGCCGTGGCTCAGCGCCAGGCCGATCGCCGCACTGAACGAAGTAGCGTGCGGCGCGTCCGCGTCGCGCAGCCCGAGCCCCGCGTCCGGACGATACAACTCCGCCGGAGCACCGATCTGACGGTTGGCGGCCTGGGCGAGTTCCGCCTCGATCCCGCACGAGCCGGCCACAATGATCCGATCAAAACGCGCTCCAGGGTCCGTCGCCCGATACGCTGCGATCGAGCGCGTCACCTCGACCAGCACATCGCCAACAACTCCGCGAACATCTTCCGGCTGCTCGTCCTGACCCGTTGGTGCGGGCTGCTCGGGCACCGTGACCGACGCGGCCCGCGAGAACGCCAGCCGCCCGGCCTGAATCACGTCGATCTCGGTCAGGGAGGGGCCCACATCGACAAACAGGCTCAGCCCGGTCCGAGCCGCCGCCATCCCCTCGGTAACTGCCACCAGGTTCTCGTATGGACGAAGACCGATCCGCTCCAGCCGCAGTTCCGCTCGCTGACACACGCGACGATAGAAATCGAATACTTCGTTGCGCACCGCCGCCACAAGCACGTCGCCCGCCTGGGCCTTGGGCTCGGGTGGTCGGGGCGAGTCCGGCGAGCCCGTCGCTGCAAAGTCGATTACCGCCTCGTCCGCCGGAAAGGGCAGTTCCTTTATGACCTGGAAGTGCACCATGGCCGCCAGTTCGTCGCGACTCGCCTCCGGCAGTGACAACGTATTCAGCACCGCCTGGTCCCGAGGCACCGAGACCACCGCTCGCCTGGCGCGAATCTTCTCTCGAGCCAACGTCTGCCGCAGGAAATCACCCAGCACCTCGGGGTCACCGTCCACGACGCCCGCCGGGACCGGCACAGCCGCCGCCCGCAGAACCCGAACCTGCCCTCGGCCAATCCGCGCGTGCACCAGCCGCAGGCATCGGCGGTCCCAATCGATGCTGACCAGAGACCTATCCAACGGGTTGGCTAACAAAGTCCGGTTCTCCTTCCTCGCTGCGAATCGGATATGCCATACCCAACGACGTTAGCTCACGGTAATAGACGATCTGCGCAACCTGGCCGCGAATCTCCACGACCGCCTGAAGCCTTTTGAACATGCCGATGTGGTCCGCGTAGCCGATCGACTCGATCGTGAAATGAAACGACCGCGCCGTGATATGCGGCGCCACCTGCTCGAGCTTCTCCGGCGAGAGCACGTTCTCGGTCACCAGCCACGCAACCGTTTTCTTGGCCTCACTGTCCAGCCGACCGCGCGTCGCCACGATGTCCGTGATCTCATCTTCCGTCAGCCCCTCGATACAGCGCAGCACCGCGGGCCTGGCCGTGTTGACGTTGATTAGCCCGATGAACCCGGCCTCCGGCGGAAACGTGGTCAGCCGATCCATCACCGCCGGCATGTCTTCTACCGTCAACGGGCTATTCGCCATGACCAGCAGCGAAGCCGGGTTCTTGAGGTCTTTCTTCCCTGCCGCCTGCTCGATGAAATCAACCGCCTCCGGGGCGTCGAAGTGCTCTTCCAGTTGCTCCCGGAGATCATCACTTTTCACCTTGATGTTGATGCGCCGCTGATTGTCGTTGGCCCAATTCGGCTCCACCGAATAGACCGTCACGAGAGGCAGCAGTCCCTGATTGAGCTCGCCGTCCCCGTCGTCCTGCGGGAAATGCTCGTCCCCGTCGTCCTCGTTCGGGTCCAACAGCCCGTTGCGGTTGTAGTCCTCCCCGAACAGGATCTGCGCCGTCATCCCGCGCACCAGCAGCAGCTCCTCGACGGTCTCAAACGGCGCGTTCTTACACCGGTAAGGCGGATCCAAGGAGCGGTAGTACTCTTCTTCATCCAGATCTTTATCCGAACTACGCCACGCAAGGATCGCCTCGGCCAGGTCTTCAACCACTAGATCCCCCGGGACGAGCGGTCCGAGCAGCTTGAGCAGCTGCTCTCGCGTGGCCGCGTTGATGTTCAGCTTTCCGGATTCATCCGTGATCCCGTACCGTACCCGCTGCTCATCTTCGTCCGGGTCGTCCGCCACGATCGCGAAACGCCA
>CAYGAN010000021.1:26457-28442 GCA_964347585.1 uncultured Planctomycetales bacterium
TGCCGGCGTGCCTTCCTGCCTCTCCCGCGTCGGCGCGAACGAGGTCGGTCCCGCCGCAGCGCTCCAGACGACCGCCTCCCGAAACGCCTCGGGATTGTTCCACCACTCGTTCGTCTCGAGCCGCTCCTCGCGGAGCATCAGCATCACAGATTGAATCCCCGCCTCCGCGGCCAGCCTCGCCTGCAACTGATCGCCCGCGACCCGCGACGCTGATACGTTCGCTCGTGTCGAGAACGCAAAGCTTGAACCGAGAATCGCCAGCAAGGTCACGATCACCAACACGACAAACAGAACGACCCCATGGCGCGCCCATCCCGGTCGCGCCGCCAACGCGCCCGTACCTCCTCGCCGATCTGAGGTCCTAGAACAATTCATGGCCCAAGAGCCTCGCCGCGCTCTTATTGGAAAACCTCACCCACCGTCAGGTTGCAACGCATCCGACGCTACCTGCCTCCGCCGCCAAGCCGGTCGCCCAGCGTCACGAGCCGCGAACCGAAGAACGTGTCCGCGCCCGGCAGGCGCACAATCATCGTGTACCGATCCGGGTGGTACTCCGCGTCTTTCTCGGCCATCTCCGCCTCATCCAGGATCCCGGGCTGTTCGGCCTCATCCGGCGACTGCGGCGCCGTGCCGACCGTGATTCGAATCGCCTGCGGCAGCGCGTTGCCCTGGCCCCCGGTCCACTTGCTCGTCCAGCCCTCCTCGCTCGACCCGTCAAAGTACCTCAGTTCGAGGTATTTGATCTCGGGAGCGTACTGCTCCAGCTCGATCGGTTCCCACTCATCGCCCAGCGCACGGTAGGGGTTCAACGTCTTGACCTCGCCGCGAAAGAGCCCCCGACACACCGCATTGCCTTCCGCATCCAGGTTCTCCTCGTCCCAGACGATCCGATAGTGCACCAACCGCACGTCGTGCTGACCCGGCGGGGGCTGCTCCCGAATGCTCTGCTCCTTGAACAGCTCCCGACCCGGCATGGCCTGCATGATGAACGTGATCCGACCCGGCCAACCGATCATCGAGCTCACCTCCGGCTCGATTACCTTCTCGCCCTGACCGGTGACGGACCCGGCGCCGCCCGGCACGGGAGCGCCGAAACCCTCGATCAGATCATTGGCCTGACGAAGCTCATCCGCCATCCGCGTGACGATCACGCGCATCAACTGGGCGCTGTCCGTGATTTTCCTGCCTTTCTCGCACACGCGCAAGCTGTGCCAGTAGAACCCGTATGCCGCGCTCAACAGCATGATCACCAGCGACACCGCCAGCACCGCCTCCAGCAGCGTGAACCCATCCGTTCCGACCCGTGCGGGTCTCATGGATCTTTCACCGGGAGTCTTCGCCACCTTCGGCCTCCTCCGGCTTACCACCGGCCTCGCCGCTTGCGCCGCGTGCGGAGAACCCGCCGCTCTCGATCGCTTCCCGAATCGCTTCGGGGTCCAGGCCCTGACCGCCGCCGAACATCTCGATCAGCGTCGGGAGCATGTCCAATAACTCTTCCAGGTCCAGCGACTGGAGCGACTGCGGATTGAACTCGCTCAGATCGAAACCTTCCGTGCTCATGCCGCCGGACAGTGTGTCCATCTGCTCGGCCGTGAATCCGAAATCCCGCTGCATATCGACCGTCGCCGGCGTCGCGCGGAACGTGCGCACCGTATAGAGCACCTCGGGCTCCCCAATGATCTCGCCCGTTTCAGGATCGCTCGGGCCGTGTGAGATCTCGATCGTGACCAGATTCAGATCTGGCGTGTCCGTCGGCTCTATGGTCATTTGCCACGCAAAGCCCGGAAACGCTGGTCCGAACTCGGCCGCCAACTCCATCTCAAGGCGAAGCAGGCCCGCGTCCAGCTCGGCCAATTTCGACTCTGCCAGCATGACCGCCCGAGTCATCCGATCCGTCACGATGGCCCCACTCAGCGCCGTGTGGATCTGGATCCCCACGGCCGCCATGCCCGTGGCGAGCACCGCTAGGCCGACCACCGCCTCCA
>CAYGAN010000021.1:28452-29043 GCA_964347585.1 uncultured Planctomycetales bacterium
CGTCGCGCACGCACGCACGCAGCCCGAAGTCCCGGCCCGCGCCGGTCCAGGCCCCTTGGCCGCCCGATCTTCTCGCCACTAGAACCACGCATACCCATCGCAAACTCACGAACTACCACGCAACACCACGATGTCATCTTCCGCCAACGCGTCCGCGCGAAGCAGATCAAACCGCAACGGCAGGTCGAGGCCGTACTCCTCCAGCAGCTCCAGTTCATCCTCCCTCAACGGCCTCTGGACCCACACACGCCCGGTCACGCCGTCCAGAATCACATTCAGTTCACGCCACTGCTCGCTATCTTCCGGCGACTCATCAACTGGCGCGTCCGTCAACACGAACGTCGCCCACTCGGACGTCCCGTCCGGCTGGAACACCACTGCTGGGCGACCCTCGTCAGTCTCTTCGTCCTGCTCCCAAGGAAGGGGCAGTTCGTCGTCATCCTCCTCCTCGTCGAGCCCGAACGAATCCGCCGTTTCGTCCTCGAGCCGGGGCCGGCCCCGCTTCACCTCGCTGCACCGCACGCCGCTCGCGAACGTCCCGCGCGTCCACGCCGCCTTGACCGGCGTGAATTCGCCCGGCTCCTCGCGAGG
>CAYGAN010000021.1:29053-36860 GCA_964347585.1 uncultured Planctomycetales bacterium
CGTCGTCGGCCAGATCCTCATCCTCTTCGGCGAAGCGAATCCGGTATCGGAGCCCATCCGTCATCGCGTTCGCGCGGGTCAAGACAATCAGCGAGCGCAGGTCCCTGGCCGAGTTTGCCAGCCGCTCGCGCCGCGCACGCCGCAGAAAGCTCGGCACGGCCATCGCCGCCAACAGGCCAAGCAGGGCGATCACCATGACCAACTCGAGCAAGGTAAACGCCGCTGGCCCTTGTCGTCCCGACCTTAACATTCCCCTCACCTCGGCAACGTAGTTTGCTCGGGCCGGTGCCAACAACGGCGCCGAGCGCTCGGGCCGTCGTTCGAGGAACGGGCCCGGCTCACTCTTCCTTCCTCCAATTCCCGATGTCGTCGTCCGTGCCGTCCTCGCCGTCCGGCCCCATGCTATACAGATCGTAGCTGTCCTCGTTGAACTCGCCCGGATTCTTGTATTGGTACTCGTTGCCCCACGGGTCTTTGAGCATCCCCGGGTCCTCGATGTATGGCCCGGCCCATTTGTCGCTCTCCTCCTCGATGCTGTCCGGGCGCTCCACCAGCGCCAGCAACCCCTCCTCCCCACTCGGATAGGTGCCCACGTAGATATTCAAAACGTTGGCCATGTCGCCCGACTTGCCGACAGCCGCCTTGGCTATGTCTTTCTTCGCCTTCTCGCCCACGCCCATGACGTTGGGCACCACCAGCATGGCAAGCAGGCCCAGGATGGCGATTACCATCAAGACCTCAAGCAGGGTAAATGCCTCATGCCTCTTGTGATTCATAGTTTCATCTCCTGTTTGGTCTAAGGTACACGGCGCTACGCGTCACCGAAGACCCAGCACCCTCGCAAACGTACTCCGTCGGCAAGTTCCCACCGACGGGCCTCGTTCTCATCTCGCGCTCCCGTCTCGCCTGACCCGGCGCTCACTTGAAGCCGGACGCGCTCATCGTCAGGATCGGCACCAGCAGCGCCGCGGCGATCACCAGAACGACCACCGCCATCACCAACAGCATCAGCGGCTCGACCAGCCTGACGGCCAGGTCGATCGCACGCGACGTACGGGCCTCGTTCGCGTCAGCGATCTGGATCAGCACCTGCTCCAGGTTATTGCTCTCCTCGGCCACCGCGATCATGTCCACGATGTCGATCGGGAACAGCCCGCTGTCACCCAGCGGCACGGCCAGGGTCTCGCCTTTGCGAACGTTTTCCGAAGCCCGTTCGATCTCGTCCGCCAGGACCTTGCTGCCGGCAGAGTCCTTCCCGATTCGCAAAGCCTGCAGGATCGGAACCCCGTTCTGCAGCATCGTGCCCAGAATCCGGCAGAACCGACAAATTGCCACCATCTTGACGATTCGACCAACCAACGGCGCCCGCAGGCGAAAACGGTCCCACGCCAGCCGGCCCCGCTCGCTCCGCAAGTACGGGAGCGCCACGAGAAGCGCCAGGAACAGCCCCGCCAGCAGGTACAAGCCTCTCGCGCCCAGAAAGTCACACACGCCGAAGACGGCCTGTGTCAGGATCGGCAGATTCTCTTGCCTTGCCAGGAACGGCCGGATCTTCGGAACCACAAACATCAACAAGAACACCACTACCGCCGTGCCACCGAACATCAGCACGCACGGATAGATCATCGAGCCCACAAGCTTGCTGCGCAGCTCGTCCTGACGTTCCGTGAAGGTCGCAATTCGCGACAGGACGTCTTCCAAGAATCCCCCTCGCTCTCCCGCACGCACCATCGAGACTTGCAGATCGTTGAAGGCGTTCGGGTGCTTCTCCATCGCGTCACCCAAACTCGCGCCGCCCGCCACGTCGTCTCGCACCTCGCGAAGAATCTCCGTCAGCGCCGCCTCCGACTCCTGCCGCACCAGCACGTCCAGCGCCCGCAGCACCGGAACACCAGCTCGCAACAGATCCGCCAGCTGCCCGTAGAACCTGGACAAGACGCGCGTCTTGATCTTCTTGCCCTCGCGGGACAGTAGTGACCTCTGGGCGATGCCGCCTTCCGCCAGGTCGAGCGGCACCAACGCCCGCTGGTCCAGCGTCCGCAGCGCCGCCTGCTGGTTATCGGCCGTTAGGACGCCCGCCACGGTCCTGCCTTCCGTTGTCCTGGCCTTGTAGCGAAACGTAGCCATTCAGCTCCTACCCTTCCCCGCCAACGAACAGCGACCGCCATGAACAACTCCTGGCCTTGGCCGCGCGGCGTCCGCCGAGCCGCTGGCGCCGGCGCCGATGGTCCCATAATAAACCACCATCCGTAGCTGCCCAGCGGCCGCACGGTCAGTAGTACTTGAAATCTGTCTAAACGCCGTCTGTGGCAGAGAGAGGTCAATCTGAAATGTACGCGATACCGCCCCGCGCGCACACGCCCCAACCGGCCAGACCTGCGTCCGAAAACCACCAAGAACGGCGAGCAGACCATCCCTGGTCGCCACTGGTGTCCCAGTACCTGGCATGAGGCCTCCTGCCTAACACTACGTTAATCGGCAAAACCACTTAAACGAATAGAGCGAACCAGGCCGCGCCGCCAACGCGGGGGCCTGGAAGGTCGCGTATTCCTTGTCCGACCGGTTTCTTATACCGCCCCACCAGCCGAATGGTGCATCATCCTCCCCCTCAGCCCCGCTAGGCCTTTGTCGCCCGCACGACCTCCTCCGGCGTCGTAACGCCGGAACGGACCTTGTGCCACCCGTCTTCTCGCAAGAGCACCAGCCCGTTGCGCTTCCCGGCCTCGGCAATCTTACCCGCCGAAGCGCGCGCCATGATCAACTCCCGAATCTCCTCGTTCATGCACAGCAGCTCGAACACCCCCGTTCGTCCGCTGTAGCCCGTGTTGCGGCACTCCCGGCAGCCCCGACCACGGTACAGAGTCTCGCCTTGGTAATCGAAGTCCGGGGGGAACGTAGTCGGGTCGGGCTCATACGACTCCCTACACTGCGAGCAGATCTTTCTGACCAGACGTTGAGCCATGATCCCCTCCACCGAGCTGGTAATCAGGTAAGGCTCCACGCCCATGTCCAGCAGGCGCGTATTCGCACTGGCAGCGTCGTTGGTGTGAAGCGTGCTGAACACCAGGTGCCCCGTCAGCGACGCCTGAACAGCCACCTCGGCCGTCTCCTTATCGCGCACCTCCCCGACCATGATCACGTCCGGGTCGTGCCTGAGAAAGCTCCGCAGCCCGTGCGCGAAAGTCAGCCCGATCTTCGGGACCACCTGCACCTGATTGACCCCCGGCAGGTCATACTCCACGGGCTGTTCGATGGTCAGAACTTTGATGTCCGGCGAGACGATCGAGTTAAGCGCCGCGTACAGCGTCGTCGTCTTACCTGAGCCCGTCGGCCCCGTCACCAGAAGAATCCCGTGGGGAAGTTGAATCAGCTCCTTGAACCTCTCGAACGCCTCGTGGGCCATCCCCAGGTCCGTCAGCGAGAGCAACAACGACTGCTTGTCAAGCAGACGCAGTACCACGCCTTCACCGAATTTCATCGGGATCACCGACACCCGGATGTCGATCTCGCGATTGTGACAGCGGATCTTGAAGGATCCATCTTGAGGTAGCCGCTTCTCGGCGATGTTCATGCCGGCCAGGATCTTGATACGGCTGATGATCGCCGCCTGGAACCGCCTGATCTGCGCCGGCACATGCGTCGTGTGCAGCACCCCATCAATGCGATAGCGAATACGTAGGTCGTGCTCGAACGGCTCGACGTGCACGTCCGTGGCCCGCTCCTGCACCGCCTCCAGCAAGACCTCGTTGACCAGCTTGACGACCGACGCCTCCTGCGCCAGTTCAATCAGGTCACCGTTCTCGTCCACAGAGTCGCTGACCAACTCTACTTCATCGTGCTCCCCCAACATCTCCCCCACCGTCTCGCCGCCGATCCCATAGTGCCGCTTGATCACCTCATTAATCTCGCTCTCGGGAGCAAGTACCTGCTCGACCTTTAGACCGCTAAGCATCCGCAGCTCGTCCAAAGCGTAGATGTCGAACGGGTCCGACGTGGCGACACGAATCGTCTCGCCGTTTCGGTCGATGGGAATCAGCCCCCGGCGGTGCACCAGCTTGGCCGGAATCTTAGCGAGCAACTCCTTATCGATCTTGACGGTGGACAGATCGATGGTCGGAATCGAGAGCTGCTCGCCCAACACCCTCAGCATGTCCCGCTCGTCCACAAACCCCATCTGGACCAGAATCCGGTCGATCCGATCCCCGGGGCTCTTGCGCGCGGCCAGCGCCGCTTGAAGATGCTCAGCGGTAATCATTCCCTTCTCGAGCAGCAGTTCCCCAAGACTCACGATCGGCTTCCTCCGGCGTAAGCGCCGTTCAATAAAGTAGTTACGTTCACCAAGGCGATCGCCAGCATCCACGACGACGCTTCGACCCTGCGCAGACTTTGCGCGCTCGCCTTCATTAGCTTATAACCGTGCAATCGAAGCAGGTTGCAGCGGGCACGGGCACCTACGGGAAGTCCGGGCCCGGCAGAGGCGATTGCGCAGGACTGGCCACCCCTGCTGAGCTCACCTGCCTCACGGTGCCGCGCCATCCCCCCCATCCCGCCGCGCCCTCTCTGGCCGCCTATTCGCCCACTGCGATCTGGAACTTCTCCAGAGCCCACAGGCTGACCCCGCCCTGGACCTTTGTGCCGTCCCTGAACACGAGTACGTCGGGGTACACCGCCACCTCAGATATGTGCAGTGCCTTCTGCGCCTGTCCGCCCCGTATGGTGTATTGAATCGTTCTGTGCGCCCCCTTATACACCGTCAGGGGGAACCCCTCGCCCGAGATCGGTGCGGCGAACGCACGTTGTTCGCCGGAGTCCCCCACCCACCTCCCGACGAACATCCCCGCGAGCAATACTCCCAGGCACAGGGCTGCTATCTGCCATCCACTTCGCATGTCCGTCTCCCATGAAGTGAGCCGCGTCAAGGTCATAAGCTGCGGATATCGTGGTAGTTGACCAACCTCCCATTCGCGCTGGCGCTAGACGCCGCACACTAAGCTGGTCCTGTCAACTCGAGACGCCCATTCTCCTATTCGGGCCTTTTCGGCCAGACCGACGATGCGGGCTGTCTCGATCAAGATCCCACGACATCTCGATGACCCTGTCGCTCGGCCTGCTTCTCTTAAAAGCTTCCTTCTCTTCTACTTCTTCTACGCCGCCCGCTTCAGCCGGGCCGCGTCGTAATGCGTTCCATCTCGGACCACGTGATACGCGATCACCAGCAACCGGCGGGCCAGCGCCACCGTAGCGGTCTTCTTGCCTCGCCGTCGTGCCACCTTGTTGAACCAGCTCCGCAACGGACGCGTCGCACGACGCCTATCGTGGGCGACGAGATGGACGATCTGAACCCATACCGCACGGAGTTCTCGGCGGCCCTCGCGGCTAATGCAACCGTACTCAGTCCGTTCCCCACTGCTGCGGAGCGTCGGGGCCAGGCCCGAATAGCTCACCAACTTGCGAGACGAGCCGAAGCGATCCACGTCATCCACCGCCGCCAGAAAGGTCAGCGAGGCAATCCGACCCACCTTCGGCATGCTCTGCAGCCGAGCCGCCCGCTCGTAGTCGGCCAGCTCCCTGTCGATCTGTTGGATCGAACGCGTCAGAGCCCTGAAGCTGTCCGCATACGCCGCCACCACCAGCGGCAGGTGAGCGTGGGTATAGGCTCCCGCCAGCAGACGTCGCCAGCCGACCGGGCTTGACAACGCCCGGGCCGGCAGACGAATCCCTTCCTGCCGCAGCATCCCACGAACCACGTTGCACAGCTTTGTTCGGGCCGAAATAAGCTGACGACGGGCGACCAGAAGACCACGAAGCGACCGCGTCTGGCGGCCCGGCATGTGAACCGGATGAGGCAAGGCGTCCAACCGCAGCAGCTCACAGAGGATCTTCGCGTCGATCTTGTCGGTCTTGCGCCGAGTCTCGGCAATCAGCTTGACCTTCGCGGGATTGACCACCATCACCTTCGCCCCGATCTGAACCAACACGTCGTGAATCCAAGCCGTTTGGTTGCCCGCCTCAATCGCCACGGACAAGCCGCCTGGCAGCAACGGCTTCAAGCGACGCTGAAGGGCCGACTCCTCCGTGGCGATCTGACCTGCCGTCAGCTTGCGACCCCGACTGTCCGTCACGTAGATGTAACTGGACACCATCGCTACATCGATCCCACAATAGTTCACAGCCAACCTCCTTTCGTTTGGTTCGGATGCCGTCAACAATGCTCAGCATCCTACCAACGGAGGCGAGGTTGGCTCACTTCATAGCTTCTCCTTGCCTACCTCGTATGGGGTCGCTATTGGGCCACTTCACGTTCGTGGCCACCCTGATCGAACGCTGCTTGGATCTCCGCCATCCGCCCAGCCCGCACCGGACAGCCCCAACACGTCGGCCGCACTGGCCCGCACCGTGCGGCCATCGATTGTATATGATTGTCTCGCTCCCGCTGCGTCGTCTGTCCCTCGAATCTGACGGTTTCTTCCCAGCGCGCCGCTTTCGACCGCGGCTCCTCCTCCGGGGCCCCACCACAATAGCCACCAGCTTCGAGCGAATCGCCGGCTCGTGCCGCGCACCTCTCAAGAACGCCTCCTACGACCTACCTCGAAACAACACCCACGCCAGCGCCGCTCTGCGGCCCTAAGCGCGATTACCCGTCCTGACATGTTGCAGAACAATGATTTACGTCGCGCGCACGAAGTCGGGTGCCGGGCCCCCCTTGACTGCCCACAGTGGCCAGCCCCGGTCAGCCTGCCGACGGACTTGTCGCCGATTGCTGACTGCGCAAGAGAGAGGACCGAGGCGCTCGGCTTGAAACGCCCCAGTCCGTGCTATCCACGCGGTGGGAGAACAATCGGAGCGCGACGCGCCACCGGCCCCTAGCCCCCGGCCACGCCGCCAAAGGCCGCGAAGAGCTGCTGTAGCAGGACCACCTGCTCAACGGAGGCTTCGATCCCAGCATCGGCAAGGGCTTGCTGAATGCTCTCGGGCGAGGCGTGGGGATCGTCGATCTCCACGTTGAGCAGCGCCTCGGGACCCGCATCGGCGATCCGGCCCAGCAATTCCTGAGCCGCCCGTGCATCTTCCAGGGACCAGCCCAGACCCGCGACCAAGTTCACCGCGGAGGCCAGCTCAGTTGGCGTCAGGCTGACGATCACGCTGGCGAGCGCTTCAGCCACCTCGCCGTCCGTCGCAGCACCCTCCAGGGCCTGCGCGATCTGGGCGGCCGCGGACGCCGCCGCCAACGGATCCTCGTTCGGTGCAAAGCACCCCGTCACGAAGGGAACTACGATCAACACCCCCGCCATGGACGTTACCAGCCGCAGTTGCGTGTTCACGATCGACCTCCTTCTCAGAAACACCTTATCGAGCTTGCCAAGCGTCACGAAGGCGCGCAAGCCCGTCGTTCCCCCAGGCGGGCTCGCCTCGGCCACAGCCAAATGCTAGCTCTGCCAGCTTTCGTGCTGTCGCGAGCAGACGGGCCGCGGAGCCTAGTTATTGGCCCAAGGCTTCTAGCCGCGGAAACGCCTGTAACCGGAAATACTTCGGCGGCCAAACCCGGCGACTTCAGGACAATCCGGCGGAGCCATCACTCCCTCCCGCTGCCAGCCTCACGCCTGGCCAGTGTTCGGCGCGGCGCTCTCAGACGTTACCGAACCGCCAGCGAGCGATCGTTACGCCGGTTGAAGATGAAGCGACGCACGCACCCGACGCGCCCCTCATCCCCCACTGCTTCAGTCAAGAGCCCACCGTAGCTGTTACTTCTCAGGCGGGTTTTCGATCAGGCCGAGCAGGCGCAGGCGCTCGGGATGGTCCGGCTGAA
>CAYGAN010000022.1:0-17665 GCA_964347585.1 uncultured Planctomycetales bacterium
AAGGGCTCAAGGATCTGGCGCTCAGCTTGGCGATCTACGAATCCGCACTCGCGCGCGGGCCCGTCTCCATCCCCGCCGTGGAAAACGGCACGATCGCCGAGTATCAGCGCCGGTTCGACGAGCCACTGGGCCTGCGGTGAGCGGCTCCGTCTTGTCCACGGAAAGCTGCTTTACTAACGTGTGCACTTCGTCCCGCGCGTCCCGAGCCCACAGCCGATGGTGCTGCCGCGGATCTTACGTGCGCCCGATGGCCCGATACATCGCCTCGACGTTCACGGGCGGCACGTCGGCCAGGATGTTGTGCACCTGACAGAAAACGAACCCGCCGCCGGGAGCGAGGACATCCACGTTGCGGCGCACATGATCGGCGACTTCCTGCGGGCTCGAGCGGGGCAGCACGCTCTGTGTGTCGCATCCCCCTCCCCAGAACGTGACAGCGTCTCCGAAGTCACGCTTGAGCCGCTCGGGCTGCATGTCAGCCGCCGAGATCTGAACGGGATTGACGATGTCAATCCCGGCTTCGATCAGGTCGGGCAGAAGCTTGTAAACCGAGCCGCACGAATGCTGGAACACCGCCATGTTCGATCGCTTCTTGACATGCTGGAAGATCGCCTGATGACGAGGCTTGAACACCTCCCGGTAGATCCGGGGTGAGAAGATCGGTCCGGACTCCATGCCCAGGTCGTCACCCATCTGGATAATCTGCACGTATTCGCCGACCGCCTCGATTAGCTTCTCGAGGTTCGCCAGGTGTATTTCTACGAGCCGATCCAGCAGCGCCTCAAGACGCTTGCGCTCCATTGCGAGCCACATCAGCACGTTGTCCATGCGGCACAGGTAGGCGGCCCACTCGAAAAGGTTGCCCCCGAAGCCGATCATGATCGCCCGGTCGGTCGTCTCGCAGAGGTGCTTGACGTGTCGGCGGATTCGATCGAGATTCTTCTCGCCCAGCCCCTCGCGGAACATGGGCGTGGGAATGCCTCCCCAACTGACCTTGCCCATCAGGCTGGCGATCTGATCCGCCGATGGGATTCGCCCGGCTTCAGCCAATGGGTGAATGGTCTGCGTGAAATAGAGGCACCCTTGGGGCATCTCTGCAATAACGTCGCCATCCTCATCCCGGACGCGCCAGGTATGATCTTCTCGGCGCGGGTGAAACCAACTCGGCACCAGGCAGGCTGAACCGTCCGGTAGCTGCCATTCACGCCACTCACGGTCGGAGGCTGCGAAATTCCAACCGGCATCGAGCGCATCGATCCCGAAATGGTCCAGCAGCGCCCGCGGGGGCTCAGCCAGTTGCTGCACGAGGTCGTACACGCGCGTAAGTTCTGCATCTAGGCCAAGATGTGCTCTCAGGCGGTTGTGGGCGATGGCCGTGATCCCCGTGGACCGCATCGCCCCGAGATCCACGGGCAGGCAATCGGGCTCACGGTGAGCGACAGCTGCCATCACCCGTTCGCGAGGGGTCATTCGGATGCCTTCCACAACGCGGCCGCGCACCGGCCCGGCGAGGTCCTCCTGATATCTCAGCCGCACGAGTTTGTCCAGCCGGAGTCAGGACGAGCGGCTTGAGGGATTTGTGCGTCAAAAGGGTGCGAGCGGACGGTTCGAGTGAGGGTGCTTGGCCGATGAGTCGGCAGAATATAATAGTGTCGGACGCTGGGCGGGACCACTTCCGCGAAAACCGGGATTTCCCAGGACTTCTTTCTTGCCAACGACCGATACCTAGTGTAGAAAGCGGGCTAAGTCCTTGCTAACTCACGGCGCGGTTATCTCCCTACGTGTGGTGATGGACCAGCGTACGCGGTTACCGAAGACGCTGGGATGTTTGGTCGCTTCGATGACGGCCGGCACAGCCCTGCTGAGCTGGATTGAGCCCGCGGGCCTGCCTGCGTCGGATCGGCCTGGGCCGTTGCTGCTGGCCCAGCCGGCCGCGAGGGCAATTCACACGCACTTTGCGATTAGGAGCGGCCGTTGGAAGGCGATTCTCGTGCAATATCGCTCCGGTCCCAGACCGGAGTCAGTGCCGCACGAGCCACTAGCGGGCCAAGAGGCCTTCCATTTTGTTGTTCGCCCCGATGGTTACATCCAAGCCAGTGCGCTCTGGGAGAATCAGGGGGTCACTCGACCGACCCGCCCGGGCCAGGGAGACGTCCTACGCGTGTGCGTCGTGGGCAGCAGTTCGGACGACGCTGAGATGCCGCAGGCCCAATGGAATGGATTAGTCGCTCTCGTCCAGCAACTCAAGGCCAAGTGCCACATCCCTCCGGACAAAGTCAGTTTGGCGAAGGATTCAGGCCGAGGCAGGCATCGGGAGCCTCCCGCCCAAGTAGAGCGGCTTAGGGAGCTATTGGTCTCGGCGGGGGTAACTCGCTGAAAAGCTGGGATCGCGGGCACCCTGGCCGGGCAGCCTGTCACTGAGGCTTGAAGGGCCAGTTGGTCTTGCCCGATAATGGACTAAGAGGCGCTGTGACCGCGGGCAGTTGACCCGGTCAGGCCGGTGCGGCTACAATCTGCCGTTCTTATCGTTCTCCGTCCTTCTCAGCTCCGCACGGCCCGTCCTTCCGCTGCCAGCAACGTGGTCCCGCGCAGGCGTCATAATGGCTGGTTTAGTAGCAGGTTACAGTCTCGTTTCGCATCTGGGGTATGGGGCCCGCTCGACCATCCTCCATGTGGTGGACTTGCAGACTGGCCGACCCTACGCTCTGAAGCGTGTGTTCCGCCGCACCGAGCACGATGATCGCTTCCTGGAACAAGCCAAGAACGAGTTCGCCGTCAGTAGCCGGACGGACCACCCGTATCTGCGGAAGAGCTTTTATATCCGCAGGTTACGTAAGTGGCTGCAAACGAGGGAATTACAGATATTGATGGAGCTGGTTGAGGGCAGAACCCTTGAGCAGCAACCGCCTGGGGACCTCTCGACGACCATAGAGGTTTTCGTGAAGGTCGCGGCTGGATTGGCCAGCCTCCACGAGCTGGGCTATGTACACGCGGACATCAAGCCTAACAACATCCTGGTCGGCGAGAATGGGTCGATCAAGATCATCGACTTCGGCCAGAGCTGCCCCATCGGGCACACCAAACAGCGTATCCAGGGCACGCCGGACTACATCGCCCCGGAGCAGGTTCGCCGACTCCCCATTGATCGGCGGACGGACGTGTTCAATCTCGGGGCGACGCTTTACTGGGTCCTGACAGGCCAAGCTGTCCCGACGATCCTGCCCGCAAGTACACGACGTGGCGGGATAGGCCTGGCCGGTCCGCGGGAAGTGCTGCCGCCCCACGAACTGAAGCCGGAGACGCCGCTGGCGCTGTCGCGGCTGGTGATGGACTGCTGTCAGGGTTCACCCAAGGACCGCCCCACCGACATGAATCAAGTGATCTCCCGGCTGGAGGTTGTCCAGCACCTGATCGAGCGCCACGACAACCGGGGGGGATCCCCATCGCCGGAGCGAAGCTCAGGGGACAAGACCCCCTCGCCGGGTGAACCGAGCAAACCAAGCCGCCACGGGACCAAGACGCTCCGTTCGCGCGCCAATTCGACCGGATGAGCGACTGGGCTGCCGCCGTTGACGCCTTTCATCAAGCCGCCGAGCTCAACCTCGCGGGTGAGCTTCGAGAGGGCTCGCTCTTGGAGCTACCCGATTACGGCCAAGTGGTGATGACGGGCGATCTGCACGGGCACCGCCGAAACTTCCGCAAGCTCGTCAAGCACTGCGACCTGTCGCGTGCGGCCGTACGACACGTAGTCCTGCATGAGTTGCTCCACGAGGAACCATCGCGCCTCGACGCGCCCGATCTGTCCTGTGAACTGCTCGTGGCAGCTGCGGAGTGGAAGATCGAATTCCCGAACCAAGTCCATTTTCTCCACAGCAACCACGAATTGGCGCAGGTAAGCGGGCGTGAAATCATGAAAGACGGCCACAGCGCTCTGGATGCCTTTGAGGCTGGGCTTGCACGCCTGTACGGGCGCGATCACGTGGATGACGTGGTGGGGGCCATGAACGGGTTCATCAAGTCTTTCGCGCTGGCAGCCAGGACTCCGAAGCGTATTCTCTTGTCACACTCGCTGCCGGACGCGACACGCATGGCCGGGTTCGACTTCGGCATCTTCGCCCGTCAGCTGGGCGAGGCAGACTTCGAGCCCGACGGCCAAGTAGCGATGCTCGTGTGGGGCCGAAGACACACCCCCGCCGTTTTGGACCGATTCGCCGAGCAGTTCGACGTGGACCTTTTCATCGTCGGACACCAGCCACAGGAGACCGGCTACCGGGTTGTGCACGACCGTCTGCTGATCCTCGCCAGCGACCACAATCGCGGGGTCTTCCTACCGATCGACCTCGGCAAGAAGCTCTCGATGAGCGAGCTGCTGGACCGAATCCGCCCGTTCGCTGCGGTTGGCTAATTGCCCCGGCTGCTCGGCGCGCGACGATCGGGCTTGATCCGGTGTGCCACGCATTCTAATATCGTGTCATTCGGCGCGAGGGACGATGATGCTGGCGATGCACATGGCCAATGAACTGCTGACACCCGCCGTGGCGGGAGTATTCGGTCTGATCTCGCTCGCGGCGATTGTGTTTGCATCATGGCGCGCGGGCAAGGCCCTCGATGCCGAGCGCATCCCCCTGATGGGCGTGATGGGAGCGTTCGTGTTCGCAGCACAGATGATCAACTTGACGCTGCCGGGCATGCCGGGCACGAGCGGTCACCTTCTCGGTGGGGTGTTGACGGCGATCGTGCTCGGGCCGCATAGCGCCTGTCTGGTAATGAGCAGCGTGGTAATCGTTCAATGTCTGATTTTCCAGGACGGCGGATTGCTGGCCTTGGGCACCAACATTTTCAACATAGCTGTGGTGAGCTGCTACCTGGGTTACGGGCTGTATCGGCTGATCCTTGCGGGCGGCGCCGAGCGGATCAATCCGGCACGGCTGATGGTGGCGGTCTTCGCCGCCTCGCTGCTCGGAGTGATCGCGCCGGCGGCGTTGGTCCCGGTCGAGGCAGCCATTGCCGGCATATTACAGGTTCGCTTCCGTGACTTCTTCGCGGTGATGGTCGGGGTGCACATCATCAGCGGGCTTGTCGAGGGACTGATCACATTCGCCGTTGTCGGGTACCTGTTTCGGGTCAGACCGATGCTACTGGATGCGCGATTGACCGCTCCGGTTCGTCTGACCGCTCGAGGCGTTGCGGTGAGCTTCTTGATAGCGGCGATAATCTTCGCCGGATTCGGCTCTTGGCTGGCCAGCCCCTGGGCGGATGCACTGGAGCGGGCCCTGCAAGGTAAGACGTACGGCCGCTCCGGCAGCGTCCTGGCCGAGCGGTCCTCAAAGGTAGAACGGGTCGAGGACCTTCAAAGCAGGTACGCGCTGATGCCGGACTACGAGCGCCGCAGGGCCCCGCTGGGCCAGTTGCCGCCGGGGCAGCCCGAGGATGACCGCCAGGAGCCATCGTGGCCGAAGGTCAGCGTCTATACGAGCCTTGCCGGCGTGGGGGGGGCGCTTGCGGCGTTGGCGGTGATCTACGTGATCGGCTCGGCTCTCGGGCGGCGCGGCACGGGGGCAGCTGCGGCGCACGGCTGATGGTTTCATGCATCACCACTTCATTGATCGCTTCTCTTACTTGGATTCGCCTGTTCATCGGCGTGATCCACGGGCGAAGCTCCTGCTGGCCATTGTGTACACAGTGCTCTTGGTCAGCGTCGATCGCTACGAAGTGATCCGATTGGCGCCTTTCGTCGTCCTGCCGTTCGCATGGCTCGTGTTCGGTAGGATCCCGCTGCGATACGTGGGCAAGCAACTCGTGATTTGCAGCCCGTTCATCTTGTTCGTGGCCATTTTCAATCCGCTTTACGATCGAACGTCACATGAAGTGACTATGCCGTGGGGGACGTTCGCGGTCGGCGGGGGCTGGCTGATCGCGGCCAGCCTGGCGATTAAGTTCACATTTGGGCTCTCGGCGCTTGTGGCTTTATCCGCAACGACGCGTTTTGCGGACCTTCTGGTCGGCATGCAGCGGCTGGGACTGCCTCGCCTGCTCGTGATGCAGCTGGCCTTTCTATACCGGTACCTGTTCGTGTTGATCGACCAGGCGCAGCGCGTGCTGCGGGCGCGGTCGGCACGACTGGGTTCGGCGGCGCCGGCGGGCGCGCGTTTGCGCGCGTCCGGCGGGATGGTTGGCTCGCTGTTTGTCCGTACGTTGGCTTCGGCCGAGCGGATTCACGCCGCCATGCAGGCCCGCGGCTACGACGGGCAGATCCGGACGCTACGAAGATTGCGTTTCGGCGCTGCGGATGGCGCGCTGCTCGTGGGGGGGACGGCGTACGCTCTACTTTGCCGGTTTCATGTGCAGCTAGTGGTGTGGGCTTGTGAACGACTGGCTGATTGACGTTGCTGATCTAAGTTATGCCTACCCCGACGGGACGCGGGCCCTACGCGGAATCGATCTGCGTGTGGCGCGGGGTCGGAAGAGCGGACTGGTCGGCCCCAACGCGTCAGGCAAAAGCACCTTGCTTCTATGTCTCGACGGGTTCCTTCGCGGGTCCGGGCAAGTCCGCGTCGCGGGCCTGGAAGTGAAGAAGGCCAGCCTAGCAGCGATCCGCAGCCACGTGGGCCTGCTCTTTCAAGATCCTGACGATCAGCTCTTCATGCCCACGCTGTGCGACGACGTGAGCTTCGGCCCGATGAACCTGAAGCTGGGCGCCGAGGAGGTCCAGTCGCGTACTCGCGAAGCGCTGGCCGAGGTTGGCCTGGCAGGCCTGGAAGACAAGGCCCCGCACCATCTGTCGCTCGGGCAAAAGAGGAGCGCCGCGATCGCGACGGTGCTGGCGATGAAGCCGGACTTGCTGCTTCTGGACGAACCGTCGAGCAATCTCGACCCACGCTCACGCCGCCAACTCATTGGTCTGCTCGGACAGATGCCGATCACCATGCTGCTCGCCTCGCACGATCTCGAGATGGTGGCCGAGCTCTGCGACGAGGTCTTCGTGATCGACGCGGGCAAGATTGTCGCTGAGGGGCCGACGCGGGACCTGCTGGCCGACGCGGACCTGATGGAATCGCACGGGCTCGAGGTCCCGGCAAGTCTGCGCTAGGCCTGCACTCTTGCCGGCCGGAAGATTGTGGCGAAGCAACCGAAAGGCGCCGATAAGAATGCAGCTGTCAAGGCCTGACCTGGGCAAGTATGGCGCCTTGCAAGCGCCGTCAGTGCAGCCAAGGTTGGTATCATAAGTTACGTGCCGTGAGTTCTCCCCGGGATCGACGATGAGCATGACCGACGCGAGCACCGCCAAAGCCGGAACCGACCGCGACGCTCGACAGGCCGCCATCGAGGACTTCCTCGAGCACTACGCCGCGTGCGACAACCGCGATTTGCTAGGGGAAATGATGGCGACCCTCTGTCGGCTCGCCCGGGACAGGTGCGGGCGCGGGGAGCTGAAGATACTCAACAAGGCCCTCAAGGAGTTGCGGTACGCCTTTAAGGTATTCGCGCCGTTTCGGGACGTTCGCAAAGTCAGCATCTTCGGGTCAGCGCGGACGCCCGAAGATGCTCCGGAGTATCGCCAGGCCGTTCAATTCGCCCGCCGGATGCGCCAAGAAGGCTGGATGGTCATCACCGGCGCCGGGGACGGGATCATGGGCGCGGGCCATGGCGGGGCGGGACGCGAGGCCAGCTTCGGCGTGGCCATTCGTCTGCCTGTCGAGCAGAGGGCAAACCCGATCATCGCAGACGATCCAAAATTGATTAACTTCAAGTACTTCTTCACGCGGAAGCTGATGTTCATCAAAGAGGCGTCGGCCATCGCGTTGTTCCCGGGCGGGCTCGGAACGCAGGACGAAGGTTTCGAGTCGCTGACGTTGATTCAGACCGGCAAAGCCGATCCCATGCCCGTGGTGCTGATTGATGCTCCGGGCGGGAGGTACTGGCAGCGGTGGCGAAGCTACGTCTTGGATGAGCTGCTGCGGGAGGGCATGATCGACAAAGAAGACAGGGACCTATTTCACGTGACGGACGACGTCGAATCAGCCGTCAGAGAGATCACGCATTTCTACCGACGTTACCATTCGTCGCGATTCGTTCGCAACAAGCTCGTCATTCGCCTGAACGAGCCGCTCGGCGCTAGCGCGATCCAGTTACTCAACGACCGTTTCAGCGATTTGGTCTCATCCGGCCGGATTCGTCAGTTCCATCGTCCGCTTGCCGAAGAGCAAGGGTCCTGTCCGGACAAGCATCGGCTCATTTTTGAGTTCAACCGGTCGAGCTACGGGCGGTTGCGGCTGTTGATCAACGCGATCAACGACGCGCCGTAGGAGTCGGCTGGGTCGAGGTACCTCGCAACGTACGGGGAGGAAGTCTCCTGTAGGAAAAACCCCTACTTGGCGCACGCGGAACGCTCGACGCTACGGGCTATACGTTAGTAGCTTAGACACCCGCGTTGTTGGCTTCGACGAAGTCGTACGCTTTGCGAATGACCCTCAGGACGCGGATTCCGTCAACGTGGCTTTGAATGGGCGTCTTCTTCTGCTCGATGCACTCGACGAAGTGGGCGACCTCGGCGTGGAGCCCGTGGACGGGCTGAAAGCTCATCTTCGAGGGCTCGCCAAATCGCGTCGGCTTGTACCAGAGTGTGTCGCCGCCGCCATAGAGCTCTCCCATCGACCCGATCACGTGGAAAGGCCAATGCCCGGTGGGCAGGGCGATCGCCCAACTCGTGCGGATCAGCCCGGTCGTGCCGTCCTCGAATCGGATCAGCACGGTGGCGGTATCCTCGGCCTGCATGTGCTTGTTGCGATACCGGCCGGTGACGGCGACTATCGCCTGCGGCTCGCTGCCGGCCAGGAACAACAAGCGGTAGCTCGGGTGATAGCCTGTGTCGATCAGCTCGCCGCCGCCCATGGTCTTCTTGCTCGCCCGCCAAGTGCCCTCAGCGATTGGGCTGCGGGCCGGCGTGCCCAGCAGGGCCCCGGCCGGCGGCAGACCGATGATGAAACAGTCTTGGGAGATGTACAGGTAGGGCTCGCCGACGTAACCGGCATCGATCATGCGCTTCGCCTCCGAGAGGCTGGGCATGAACACCTGATTGTGAGCACTCATGCCGATGACGTGCGAGTTCTTGGCCATCGCGGATTCGATCTGGTCGGCCTCGTCGAGGGTCATACACAGGGGCTTTTCGCAGAGCCAATGGACCTTGTTTTCGATGGCGGCCATCACCGCCGGCAGATGCAGGTGGTGCGGCAGGCAGATATCGACCGCGTCGAGATCCATTTCGCGGACCATCTTTTCGAAGTCGTCGTATTCTTTCGCGTCCGGGACGCGCTGCTTGTACCAGGCCAGGTTCTGCTTGTTCACCTCGCACAGACCGACGACCTCGGCTCGCCCATCCAGTTCGAGCCAGCCGGCCAAGTGGCCGCGACCGATCCCGCCGCATCCGATCATTCCGACTCTCAACGCCATCGCCTTGCTCCTTTTTCCTGTCCACAAAGGTTGGGCACTATACGTGGACGCGGGCGGTGATGCAATGAGCAGATGGGCGATTTCAAGGTCTCGGCCCGGTTGGCGGCCCTGTCTGGCGGCGGCCTCGGAGCGCGTCGGTCGGCTAGCCTTGGGGCAGCTCGGACAGGACCGCAATGCTGTTAGACATGCCTAGCCGGTCCGCCCCCGCCTCGAGCATGGCCAGGGCCGTTGCCAGGTCGCGGATTCCGCCGGCAGCCTTGACCTTCAGCGACCCGGCGTGCGCGCGCAACAGCCGGACCGCCTCGATCGTAGCCCCGCCGGCTGGGTGGAACCCTGTCGAGGTCTTCACGAAGTCGGCACCCGCCCGAACGCAGCACCGGCAGCCCAGAATGACCTGTTCGTCGTTCAGAGCGGCCGTTTCAAGGATCACTTTGAGCACGTGGTCGGCTGAGCAGGCGTGCACCGCCTCTGCTACAGCGGCGATATCGTCCTGAACGGCGCCGGCCCGGCCGGCGATGAGTTCGCCCACGCGAGCCACCATGTCGATTTCTCGAGCGCCGTCGTCGATCGCCTGGCGGGCTTGGCCGACCTTGACCGCCGTGGTGCTCGCCCCCAACGGAAAGTCGGCGACGCTGACGACGCCCGCCCTGCTGCCGCTCAGGCGCCCTGCCGCTTGAGCGATGAAGATCGGGTTCACGCAAACGGCTGCGAAGCCGAAATGCATTGCCTGATCGCAGAGCCGGTCAATGTCCTGTGCGGTCGCCTCGGGCTTGAGGAGGGTATGCTCGATGACGGCGGCGAGCCGGCGGGCTCTCGGCGTGTTCATCGGCTACTGCCCCTGGTGCGCCGGCCGAGGATCGCTCTTGGGCAAGTCCATCTGAAAACCCCGGAGGTACCCCTGGGCTTGGAACGCCTGGAGCGCTTTCTCGGTATCGGCAAACAAGCGGGTAGCCGTTTCGGTGATGAACGGGGAGGGGTCCATCCGAGGGCGCCAGATCACGTACACGTCTTTGGTGGCCTCATGAGCGTGCTGCAACTCCCGCTCAACGCCCGAGGACAGCCTGGGCTTGCCGTCCGGCAGTTCGGGAATGAAGCTGACGATCATGTCCGACTGGTCGATCAGCTTGAAATCGCGAGCGTAGATCTGGCCGTCGATATCGCTGGCGACGCTCGTGATCTCCGACACCCCGAAGGTTACCTGCCGGCCGTTCACCGTGACGGTAACACTGTCTTGACCTCGCTGTGTGGCGGCACCGGCTTCGAAAAGCAGACGCTTTTCGTCAACGTCGGCTGGATCGAACGTGATGAAATGCTCAGCCATCGCATGGCGGAAGTGGTCAATGTCCGCCAGCACGGTCCGTAGGCCGGCTACATGCGTCATGGGATAGGAAAGATAGACCTTTCTTCGGTGCGGCTCGAAGGGCTCGAAGAGCAGCCGGTATAGGGCGATGGCGGCCTCTTGCTCGTCACCACCCCGCGCCAGCACGTAGAAACACCCATATCCGCGAAGGGCCGTAGCCAAGACCTCTGTGGCCAGGATCTCCTCTTCGCGCCATACAAGGATGTCTTTGAGACTGTGTTTGATGTCGTGCTCACGTGTAAGGCGCTCGTGCACCGCGTCCATGTTGTCCACGACAGTGCAGTACACATCGGCGTCGAGCTGGCTCATCTGGTCGTGGTCGAAGGCGGGGAACAGACCGTGTTTCCACCGGAAGGTCGCGTGGGTATTGACGATCAGGTCCCGTGCATCGGCGGCGCGGGAAAGAATATCCTTGAATACCGCCCGTCGCAGCGAGTTCAGCCGCCCCAGCGGCAGATCGAGTATTCGCCCCGGGACGATGTCCGGGGCCTCGGTGTACATCATCTCGCCGATATGAAAGACTGTGACTTCCCGCCCGCGCTGTCGCGCGATGTCGGCAACGCGGTCGAGAAAGGGCTTCTTATCGACCCCCACCTGGCCCGTCACGACGGCGCGAACCCCCGACCGCGGGCTGGAGGAGAACAGTTGGTCTGCGCGACTCATCGGAACCGCCCCTCGAATCGACACACTCAGGCTACCGTAAGCAACCGGGCCCTGCAACTTCGGCCGTTCTCACGGCGGTGAGGGCGAAGCAATTGACAGGATGGGTCGATGCACGAACAATCACGCTTCGCAGTCATGTGGCGAGAGGCACTGGTCTTTGTTTCGGGTGGCGGGATAGCCGTCGGGGCACTGTTATGGCGGTGGTCCGTACCGGACGCTGCTGTCGCCCGCGCGCCAAGGGTCCGGCACGCCGCGGTTCAGATCCCGCCTGTGCCGGACTATTCAGCTCACCCGATGGTCGATCCGACCGAGCGTGCGAGCGGCCCGCGCCGAATCGTAAGCACTTCACCACAGCTGACCGAGATTTGTTGCGCCCTGGGCCTGCTCGATCGGCTCGTTGGGCGAAGCAGCTTCTGCAACTACCCACCCGAGGTTAAGCGCGTCACGAGCGTCGGTGCGCTGATCGACCTGAACGTGGAGCAGTGCGCTCGGCTTAAAGCCGAACTCATCCTCATCTCCGGACAGAGCGATCTGATCCGCGAGCGCCTCGACTCGGTCGGCCTGAAGTATGTCTCTCTGCCGGATCGCAGTCTTGAGGACATCTACATCGCGATCGAGCAATTGGGCAGACTGGTCGATCGGCCGCGGACAGCTGCTGGGCTGGTCAATCGAATCCAGCAGGATCTAGCCCGTCTGGGCCGTTACCGCGCCGAGCGGCCTAAGCGGGTACTAATGGTGACCGGCAAGATGACCACGCCGCCTCGCGCGCCGTGGGTAGCTGGCCCCGGATCGTACCTCGACGGCCTGCTGGCGCTGGCCGGACATCGCAACGCCGTAGCCGATCTGAGGCACGCGTACGGTGCTGTCTCGCTCGAGCACGTCGTGTCCGTGGAGCCGGAGGCGATACTGGAGTTTTGGCCAGGTCACGAGGTGACTCAAGAGGATCAGAACCAGGCGTACATGGCTTGGTCGATGATCGGGCGGCTGTCGGCTGTCGAAAGCGGGCAGTTGTATCTGATCCCCGGCCAGGTTCACTTGGTGCCCGGGCCTCGAGTAGCCCATACGCTGCGAGAAGTCATGCTGGCCCTGTCGGACTAAGCCGTCGCCGGCGCCTGCGTCCAAGCGCGCCGGAGACGACTGGATGAGCAAGCGGATGTAATGTACGCGTCCGGGCTTGTAAGCTGCCGGATGGTGACGGGCGGACCTGCGTCCGATCGCGCCGAGTAACGGAGCGTAGATGCGTGCAGATCGAAGCGAGTCATCTGTGTGTTGATCGCGGGGGCAGGCGGGTGCTGGACGCCGTGGACTTCGCGGTGGCGAGCGGCGAGTGCGTAAGCGTCGTCGGCCCGAACGGCGCGGGCAAGACCACGCTGATGCAAGTGATGCTCGGCTTGCTGCCGGCGGCCGAAGGGCAGGTCTCGATCGAAGGCAGGAGGATCAGGACTCTGTCGCGCCGGCAGATCGCCCGCCGGATCGCCTATGTGCCGCAGACCTACGAGGGCTTCCTGGGGTTTTGCGTTCGCGACGTGGTGGAGTCCGGCCGGTATGCTCACCTGTCTCGGCTGCAGCCGGCGGGCGACGAGGACCGCCGCGTCATCGACTGGGCGATCACGACCTGTGATCTTGTCGGCCTTGAGGATCGCACGATCGACTCACTGTCGGGCGGGGAGCGCCAAAAGGTGTGGCTGGCGGCGGCATTGGCGCAAGAGTCGCCGGCCCTGTTCCTCGACGAGCCCACGAGCGCGCTCGACCCGAAGCATCAGTTCGAGCTGATCCGACTCTTGCAGGAACTCGTCGCCCACCAGCGGACCTTGATGATCATCTGCCACGACCTGAACCTGCCCGCAGCCCTCGGCGGGCGCGTGGTGGCGCTGGTGGGCGGACGGGTCGCCTTCGATGGGCCGGTGGCGACGTTCCTTCAACCAGGCCGCCTGCACGACGTGTTTGAGACCGATTTCGTACTCAGCGACGTGGGTCCCGGCCAGCCGCCATTCGTGAATCTGAAGCTGCGATGAAGCGATCGACGGTCATTCTACTCGTTCTCGTCGTGCTCCTGGTCTGCACGGCGGTCATAACGCCCATGCTGGGCAGCCAATTCATCGGCCCGGAACAGATCGGGACTGACAAGACGAGCGCGGAGATCTTCTGGCAGCTCCGTGTGCCTCGGCTGGCGATGGCGATGCTGGCCGGGGCGGCGCTGTCGATGGCCGGCGTTGTGTTTCAGGCGATGTTCCGCAACCCCCTGGCCACGCCGTTCACGCTGGGCGTTTCCAGCGGCGCGTCGCTGGCGGCAGCGCTGGCCATCCGGTTCGATCTGGCCGGGTTCTGCGTGTTCGCCTGGTGGGGGAACCAACCCATCGGCTTTTCGCTTGCGACCGTGCTGGCCTTCGTCGGCGCGATGACGTCCGTGCTGATCGTTTACGGCGTCGCGCGAATGCGGCGAGGCTTCTCCACCGGCACCCTGTTGCTAGCCGGGGTGAGCATCGGCTTTATTTGCGCAGCCGTCATCGTGCTAATCCAGTTCCTCTCCGAGCAACCTGTAACCAACGCGATCGTTCGGTGGATGATGGGTTCGGTCGAGGTGCCGCGTACGGCCGTGCTCGATGCCGTCCCCCTGGTGGCCGTGGGCATCACTATCATCTGGCTCCTGCACAAGGACCTGGACCTGCTGATGATGGGCGAGTTGGTGGCTGTCAGCCGGGGCGTGCACGTCCGCCGCAGCCGAGCGTTGTCGTACTTTGCCGCCTCGACGGTTACGGGCGCGGTGGTGGCCCACTGCGGTCCGATCGGCTTTGTCGGGCTTGTCGTTCCGCACGTGATGCGCTTCATTTGCGGGCCGGGGCACCGATTGTTGATTCCCGCTTGTCTGATGGCGGGCGCGGTGTTCCTGCCTGTCTGCGACATGTTCGCCCGAAGCTTGATGAATTGGTTGTACGGGTCCCCGTTGGAGATTCCGGTCGGGGTACTGACGAACCTTCTTGGGGGAGCGTTCTTCCTCTACATCTTGCTGACGCGGCGGCAGGAGAGTCCAATTCTGTGAACCTCTGACACCGGAGGGCATCGCCGGTGGTCATGTGAGCATACCGGCGCGGCGGCACCTGCCGGGGACGCCTGAGCTGAAACCGACCGGGAGTTATGATATGATTGTTCGATGCGCGGGGCGATCTGCCTGGCCGGGGCCAGTGGTCCTGTTAGACTGAAGATGGTCGCTAAGACGCTTACAAGCAGACGAGCCATTCTGTCTGGACGACAGATAGCGAGGGTGCTCGGCGCGCTGTCACGCGAGTTGGCCGAGGCAGGGGCTGAGGTCGCGAGCAGAGAGCAGCCGGTTGAGCGTCTGGTTAAGCTGAGCCGGGACGCGAT
Source organism: uncultured Planctomycetales bacterium (assembly GCA_964347585.1). GTDB lineage: Bacteria > Planctomycetota > Phycisphaerae > UBA1845 > CAYGAN01 > CAYGAN01. The sequence continues at coordinate 14,837 of CAYGAN010000022.1, forward strand.
GGCGTGCCGATTTGACATCCTGCTTCAGCCGGAGCACGCCGACAGGCTCGCCGACGCGATCATCGCACTGGACGAGGTGGACCGGCTCGAAGAGCAAATGAGCGTGTACGTCCCCGACAGCGAGGTAAGTCGGATCAATGCGGTCGCGGGGCAGCGGGCGGTGGCCGTTGAGCGGCGATTGTTCAAGCTGTTTCAAACGGCTGCACGCATCAGCGCGGACACCGGCGGGGCGTTCGATCTGACGACCGGGCCGGTGACTCGCTGCTGGGGTTTTCACCAGCGCAACGGGCGCGTGCCTTCCGACCACGAGCTGGCCGCCGCCCGCGAGCGCGTCGGCATGCGCCATCTGCGATTGTCCGAGGCAGAGCACACCGTTCACTTCGAGCGCGAGGGAGTGGAGTTGAACCTCGGCGCGATCGGAAAGGGCTACGCGCTCGACCGCGTCGGTGAGGTGCTGGGCTCGAAAGGTTGCGGCAGTTTTCTCGTCCAGAGCGGTGCCAGTAGTCTGCTGGCGCGCGGCGATGGCACGATGGGGCAGGGCTGGCTCGTGGGGATTCGGCACCCCTTGGACCGCGAGCGTCGTCTGGCCGAGGTGCGCCTCAGGAACGCGGCGATGAGCACGTCCGACGCCGCGCACCAGTACTTCCGGGCAAACGGTAAGCGTTACGGACACATCATCGACCCGCGCACAGGCCGCCCGGCTGAAGGGGTGCTCAGTGCCACAGCCATCGCCCCGACGGCAGCAGAATCCGACGCGCTGGCGACGGCCTTCTACGTAATGGGCCTCGACGAGACGAGATCCTACTGCCGAGCCCGCCCGTCTGTCGGCGCGGTATTGGCGGCTCCTAGTGCGGACGGTCGCAGTGAGGTCGCCGGTGTCAACGTTGAACGATTCGATTTGGAGATTCCAGGGTGAGCAGACAGCTGAGAAGAGTGTTCTGGCTGACCGGTGCGGGGCTGGTCCTCTTGCGCATCGCGATCGGGTGGCACTTCCTCTATGAAGGTATCTACAAGTTTGCCAGCCGCCGGCCGGGAGAGCTGCCGTTCTCCGCTGAGCCTTATCTGCGCTACTCCACCGGCCCGCTGAAGAACGTGGCGGCGCGACTCCTGGACGACAAGGATAGCCTGGAGCGGCTCAGCTGGCAGGGCGCCAAGGCGTGGTACGAGGGCGAGGCGGGCCGGTTTCAGGACTTCTATGCATTTACTGATGAGCAGAAGGAGGCCGCAAAGAACCGGATCGCAGACGGCTTAGAGGCGATGAAGAAGATGTTCGACAGCGAAGAGTTTCAGACTCGCCTCGAGGACTACAAGCGGTCCCTGGCCGGGCTCAAGGAAGCTCAGGCCAACGTGCGGACCCAGTTCGACGCGGAGCGCGTCGCGGCAGACCAAGTGTACGTTGAGCAGACGCGCATAAATCTGCTGAAGATGGTCGAGCACTGGTGGGACAACCGCCATCAGCTCGGCGAGCTTCGGAACATGCTGACGCACGAGCAGCTCAGCAAGGGCGCCTTGCCCCCGCCAACGCGTACGATTGACTGGGTGAACAGCATGGTCACGTGGGGTCTGACGATCGTCGGGCTGGGCCTGATCCTGGGCCTGCTCACGCGCTTGTCGTGCTTGGGCGCGGCGGGCTTCCTGGCGATGTTCTACCTGGCGTACCCGCCCTGGCCCGGGCTCGCGGCCGGCGCAGCGACCGAGGGGCATTATCTGTTCGTGGACAGGAATCTGATTGAGTTGATCGCCGTGCTGCTGCTGGCGACGACGCGTAGCGGCCACTGGGTCGGACTGGACGCGTTGGTCAGCAGGCTGTGGGGCGGCCGTTCCGCGCGCGGCGGGGAGGCCGAGCCGGAGTGCGCAACCGCCGCCCCGGACGCAGAGGCCTGCTAACCATTCCTGCACAAACAGCGCGGCACGGAGGAATGCAGAGGACCCTTGCAATGAACCTAACACCGGAACAGAAGAGAGTTGGCAAGGACAATTACAGCGCCGCGGTTGGCTCGCGCCGGCGCGACTTTCTGGCGGCTGCTGCGGCTGCCCCGGCTCTGGGGGCGTTCTACTTCGGATACGAGAAGCTGGATAAGAGCCCCGTGCGCGCGGGGATCATCGGCACCGGCGTTGAAGGCAACGTCCTCATCAAGGACAGCAACCCTGACTACCTGCGGTTCGTCGCATTCAGCGACATCCGACCGAGCAATCAGAAGCGCGCCATGCGCACGCTCCAGGACAAGTACGGTCGCGAAGCCAAGGATGTCAAACTGCATGTGGAATACAAAGACCTTTTGGCCGACAAGGACATCGAGGCGGTCGTGATCGCCGTGCCCCTGCATTTGCACGCCTCCATTGCCATAGACGCGATGAAAGCCGGAAAGCACGTGCTATGCGAGAAGCTGATGGCCCACTCGGTGCGGGAGTGCAAGGACATGGCCCGCGCCGCGGAAGAGCATGGCAGGATTCTGGCTGTCGGGCATCAGCGTCACTACAGCTACCTGTACGCGAACGCCCTGGCCCTGGTCCGACTCCCGGACGTTATAGGTACGACCAAGCACATCCGGGCCTTCTGGCATCGCAACAACAGCCGCTGGGACTCCTGGAAGCCGGACATCCCCGACGAAGACCGCAAGCTCGATTTCAAGAGGTATGGCTACAAGAGCCTGGAAGAGCTGGTGCGGTGGCGGCTGTACGGGCGCACGTCAGGCGGACTCATGGCGGAACTCGGCAGCCACCAGCTTGACGCGTGTAGTATCTTCCTGGGCAAGGTGCATCCGGTGGCCGTGTCCGGCGTGGGTGGAAAATACTATTTCGAGGACGACCGCGAGGTCGAGGACCACG
>CAYGAN010000022.1:17675-26392 GCA_964347585.1 uncultured Planctomycetales bacterium
TTCGAGTTCCCCGACGGTGTGGTCGTCAGTTATTCGTCGATCAACACGAACTCGCTCGACAGCTACGGCGAGCAGGTGATGGGCACGTTCGGCACGCTCATCGTTGAGGCCGAGCAGAACGTGTACCTCTTCCGCGAACCGAAGTACACCGCCGACGGAGGAAGCCCAAAGCACACCCGGGTCGAATGGGCTGAAGACAAGGTCGGCCGAGCCGTCACCGATGCCTCATCCAGCGTTACGGAATGGCAGGCGGCTCAAGCCCAGGTCAACACGCTCACTAGCCGGGGGTATCGCGAAGAGATGGAACACTTCGCCTATTGCATCCGAAACCCCGATCCGGACAACCAGCCTCGCTGCAACGCAAAGGTCGCGTTGGCCGACGCCGTCGTCGCACTGACGGCCAACATCGCCATGCGAACCAAACAGCGCATCGAGTTCAAGCAGGGCTGGTTCGACCCGAAGAGCCAGGAAACGCCCGAGACTGTCCTTGCCTGATCGGCGGGCATTGCGACTCTGTCGCGCCCAGGTGCAAGCCGACACGCAGGGCCGCACTTCTCGCGTAAGCAACCAGCGGCCGGCACGCGCACGGATCCTTGCGCACCCGCTGAGTCCGGGTATCTCTATAACTCACTGCCAGGCTTTAACTTGCAGTCCTTGACCGCTCGTCTTAGAGATTGAGCCGCCAGCTCAGCACGCCGGCTGAATATTCCGCGCGCCTGGGACAATACAAACTTGGATAAGCAGTGCGAAGCGGTCGGGCTCCCAGGGCCGAGTCGGCCTTGAGCCGGTTCGCCACGGTGCGCGTTCAGACGAAAGGAGAAGTTCGCCATGCGACTCATCAAGTGGCCCGTTCGAATCCTGGTGGTAGTGGTGGTCGTGGCCGGCGTCGGCTGGTTGCTGTTCGGCAGCGACCTGGGCAGTTATGTTCGCACCGGCGGCAAGAGCGTCAAGTCCGCCGTGGCGGACTCGATTCCCGTCGAGTGGGAGCTGCGCCGCGCCAAGGACATGATCGAGGACCTGATCCCCGAGATGCACGCCAACATCCGCTTGGTGGCCCAGGAAGAGATCGAGATCGAGGCACTGGAGGCCGACACCGGGCGTGGTCGGCAGGCACTGGCCGACCAGAAGGCCAAGATCTGCCGGCTCCGTGCCGCGCTTGAGGGCCAGCAGGTCAACCTCGTCTTCACCGGCCATGCGTACACTCGCGACGAAGTTAAGGCTGACTTGGCCCGCCGGCTGGAAAGCTGTCGGAACGCGGAGATCCATCTGGCCGGAAAGGAGAAGCTGCTCGCCTCGCGGCGCCGCTCGCTGGAAGCAGCCGTCCGCAACCTCGAGCAGATGCGCATGGCCAAGGCCGATCTGGGGAATCAGGTTCAGGCGCTGGAGAGTCAGTTCCGGCTCGTGCAGGCGGCGGCTGCTCATTCCACCGTCCAGCTGGACGACAGCAAGCTCGCGCAGACGCGGCGGCTGCTCGGATCGATCAAGAAGCGACTGGACGTTGCGCAGCGTGTCCTGGAGAAAGAGCAGCGTTTCGTTGAGGCCATTCCGGTCAACGAGCTCACTGAGCAGGACCTGCTAGCGCAGGTGGACGAGTATCTCGGCCAGCAAGCGGTCGCGGACAAGACGTCCGTCGCCAGCAGCCGATAACCCGGGTGTTTTGACCCGCGCTTCGGCCGGCGCTAGAATCAGGGTTATCCTGAGCCCGAAGCAAGGCTTCTTGCGGACGCGGAGACGAGGCGATGCTCAGCCGGCTGCTGATGGTACGGCTCAAGGCGGCGGAGAACGCCCTGCGGGATGGACGACTCGATGAGGCCGTCCGGCTGGCGACAGCGGAGGGGGTAGCTGATCACCGCCGAGCAAAGCGGGTCCTGGCCGCGACGGCCAAAGCTCTCGTGCAACGCGCCCAGGATCACTTCGGCGCCGGTCGCTATGCCGACGCGCTGGCGGATCTGGATCGGGCCGGCGAGGCCGGCGTCGAACTGAATGCGATCTGCAACCTGCGCGACGAGATCCGAGCCGCCATGGACGAGCAGCACCGGCACCAACGTGACCGTCGTGCGCGGATCGAAGCGGCCAGGCGACGGATTGCAGCGGGCAGCCTGCTCGGCGGGGAGCGTATCCTCGAACAGGCCAGCAGCAACGACGCTGAAGCAAAGCGACTGCAACGAGACGTGCAGACGGAACAGCAGGAGATCGCTGAGTCGCTCCAAGAAGCCAGGCGTCTGCTTGAGACCGGACAGTTGCCGGCAGCAATCGAGCGATTCCGTCGCGCAAGGCGGCGGGCGCCGGCCGGCGGGCAGCTCGCGGAGACCGAAGCGAAGCTGTGCCAGGCGGTGGTCGATTGTGTGCGCCAAGACCTGCTTGACGGTCGGATCGATCGAGCGATCCAGCATCTCGCCTGTCTGGGCGAAGTCGGACGGACGATGCCGATTCGAACGGAGGCTGAGCAAGTCGTCTCTGCGGCGCGCGAAGCGGCGGAGGCGCTGCGAGCGGCTCGCTTCGACGAAGCTCGGCGCGCGATGCGACGCCTGCAGTATTTGCTGCCCGAGGCCAAGTGGGCCACGGTTGTCGAGCGCCAGTTGCAGCAGGTCAACGAGGCTGTGACCGAGCTGCAGGGCGGTGCACTTGGCAGCGTTCCGCCGGCGTTTGTGGCGCCGACTGATCAACAGTCTGCCGAAAAGCAGAGTAACGAACGGGCCACCATGCCACCGCGCCCAACGCCTGGCCGCGATGAGGCAGCCGGCGCCGGTATGGCCCCGCTGATCTCATGTCCGGATCGAATGTTGATGTTGGTCGATGGCGTGGGCAGCTTCCTGCTGCTGCTGAACGATCGCGTCTCGATCGGACGCATGGCGGCCGATAACCACGCTGACATCCCACTGGTCGCTGACTTGGCCGAGCGGCACGCCGACATCGCGCGACTGGACGAAGACTATCTGCTCTTCGCTCAGCGTGAGGTCAAGGTCAACGATCGAACCGTCCAGCGGAGAGTCCTGCTGGACGGGGATCGCCTGACTCTCGGCAGACACGTCCGATTGACGTTTCGGATGCCGAGCCGCAAGAGCCCGACGGCTGTGTTGGACCTGGGTGATCGCTCGCGCATTGCCAACGACGTGCGCCGGGTGATCCTGTTCTCGAAGCAAGCGATCATCGGCCCGGCCGCGCAGAGCCACGTGGTGGTGCCGAATGCCCGCCATGAACTGGTTCTGTTTGAGCGGGGCGGGTCGTTGTGGCTTCAGTCGCACCCCGTCGGCGAGTCGTGCAGAATCTCGAACCGCCAAGCCCGCCCCGTTCGGATCGGGCAGACCATCGAGCAGTCGGGGGTGAGCTTTTGTGTTCGAGAATGGTCCGGAAGCGGCCCGGCATCGTGACCGGAACCACGGTGCTGCGTTGCAGCATCGCGCAACCGGGTGCCGAGCGGATCAAGGGCGACCGGCAGCGGCGGACGTCTCAGCGGGCGGGTCACCAGCAGAGCAGCTGGCCCGCGTGAACGGCTGAGCCGGGCCTGTGAGCGACCACCGACGAGGTGCCACAAGGAAGGCGAGCGACGTGGCGTTTACTTTCAAATATGGTGACCGCCCTCTGGAGGGCTACGTGATCCAGCGCGGGGTTGGCCGCGGGGGGTTCGGTGAGGTCTATTACGCCCTCAGCGATAGCGGCAGGGAGGTGGCCCTGAAGTACCTCTCGCAAGACCCGCACGTGGAGGTTCGCGGCGTTTCGCAGTGCATGAACCTCAAGAGCCCGAACCTGGTCACCATCTTCGACGTCAAGCAGAACCACGAGGGGGACTATTTCATCATCATGGAGTATGTCAGTGGGCCTTCACTGCGGGATCTGCTGATCCGAGAGCCCAACGGGCTGGGCACGCAGAAAGCGGCGTTCTTCCTACGGGAGATCGCCAAGGGCCTCGGCTTTCTCCACGACCGCGGGATCGTTCATCGCGATCTGAAACCGGGGAACATCTTCTACGAGAACGGGTACGTCAAGATCGGCGACTACGGGCTCAGCAAGTTCATATCGGTCTCCAGACACAGCGGCCAAACGGTCAGCGTCGGCACGGTTCATTACATGGCGCCGGAGGTGGGAACCGGCAATTATCACCGCGGGATCGACATCTATGCGCTGGGCGTGATCCTTTACGAGATGCTTGCGGGCAAGGTCCCGTTCGAGGGCGCGACCATGGGGGAGGTGTTGATGAAGCACCTGATGGAACAGCCGGGGCTGGCGAGCATCCACCCGCCTTTCGGGGACGTGATCCGCAAAGCGCTGGCCAAGGACCCCAAGCAGCGGTACCAGACGGTGCACGAGATGACAGAAGCCGTCTTCGGCGTGGATGACATTCGCCGGAGCGTGGCCGGTTTCGAACCGAGTAGTCTAACCGCAGCGGCCGGGCGAGTGCTTCCCAAAGCGGTGCCGATCGGCGGTGGCGAGGGCTCGTCGGCTCGGGCGGGTCTCGGGCAGGAGCTCCCTGGCGGCCCGGCTCGCGCACCAGCCGAGAGCGCAACGGACGACGCCGACAAGGGTGCTAAAGTTGGCGAGGGCCGGGAGGAATGGGCCGAGAAGTTCGGGCGCCGCATGGACCAGTTCAGCCGCCGCATGGGACGCGTAGGCCAGCACGTCGGCGCGCGGGCTGCAAGAGTCCGATCAAGTGCAGCGGGCAAGTTCGACCGCGTCACAGCCAAGCTAACCCAAGCTCCGTTCGCGAGCGCACCGTCCTTAGGCGAGCGAATCCAAAGAGTGGTTCTCGCGCTTGTTGTGTTGGTCGGGCTGGCGGTTGCGATCGGGATGTTCACCATGGGGCCGTGGGGCCAACCCGGATCGTTCGAATCCGGCGCCCTCACGGCGGGCGCCTACATTGCCGCGATGGCCCTTAGCGCAATCATCGGCTACGTGCTTGCCGCCAAGCTGAGTCCAAGGAGCGCGCCGGGATGGGTCTCGCGGCTTGTCGTCGTGGCCTGCAGCGGGCCGTTGATCCTGTTCGCCCGGGTGCTAACTGAGGGTTACCCTGGTATCCTTCCCGGTTTGCACCCCCGTTTTTTTGGCGGGTTCGGCCCGCCAGGTTTCTACGCGTCCGGGTTGGCGAGCGCCCTGCTGTTCGTGATGGTGATCTGCAATTGGCCGAGGCGGGTCCAGCGGGGGATCGAGGGCAAGCTCGAACTCGGCAGTGCTATCACAGCCGGCATCGCGGCGTTCATTATTACCATGTTCCTTCGAGAGCCGCTCGCCGGCACGGCGGCCGGTATTTCTGCCGGCGCGTCTTTGCTGGCCCAAGCCCTAGCGTGGTTCGTCGCCCCGACAGGGGTGGGTGGCCCTGGTAGGAGTGGCGACGGCGCGGGCCGAGCTGTCGGCGAGGAGCGGAATAGTGCAGAAGTCGGGCCCGGATACACCAAGATCGTTGACAGACTCGGTGGCGTCGTTGAAGCCGGGCCGGGCTACGCGAGGATGGTCGGTCCCACCGGGCAGGAGGTGGTCACCCGCCGACCGCCGGGTGAGCCTATGCCTCCGCCACGCGCCGAGCCGGTCGCAGAAGCCTATGTCGCGCCTCGGGCGCGGTCAACGGGCGCGATCGTGTTCTGGCGGCTGACGGCGGCGATCCTCGTTTCTCTCGGGATCATACTGTTTATCGCTCCGTTCGCGCTGGATATGTGTGATGACGAAGAAGTCACTCTTTGCGCGGCTACGGGTAGCATCTGCTTGTCGTTCGTGATCCTGGCCCTGGCCAAGTCCACGCGGTTCAAGCGCATCGGGACCTGGCGCGAAACGGTCAGGCCATGGCTGATCTCCGTCTGCCTAGCAGCGGCGATGACGTCTTGCTGGTGCATGTTTGGCCTGCGTATGGGAGACGAAGTGGTCTTCATCGCACTGTCGGTCACCGTGATGGCGGTTGTGTGCGCGCTGTTCGTTCTGTCTGCCACGGGGAGACGGGACGGGCCGCTCCCGCAAAAGCAGGCAACGCCCGTGAGAGCAAGTACGCGCCGATGGGCGTGGCTTGCAATGGGGCTCTTGGTAGGACTGCTGCTAGCATTGACGATCACCATGCTGCTTGTGGCTTGAGGCAGGCGGGAGCAAGAGACATGACCGGGAAGGTAGAACCAATGACGTACGCGCTTGATCCGTTGGCGTTGCTGGCACTTGTCATTCTAATCGGCTTGGTCTTGCTCCTGATCTGGGCCACCCGTCGCCGGCCGTGGATCATTGCCGTCGTGGCGGGCGTCGTGCTGCTCGGCTTCGCCGCACTCTGGCTCCGCCACGGTCGTCCGGTCGAGAGGGACTCGAACCTGCGCGGGTTGCGTGCTTCGGCGCGCCTTGAACACGCTCGGCGAGAGCTGAAGTCGGATGGTCTGCACGAATGGCAGGACGCGGCGTTCTGGGAGGCCGACGTGTATCCGACGCGCGAGGCCGCTGTGGAGGGCCTGGCGCGACATGCGGCTCGGCAGGTCGACCGACTCGCCCATCCGCGCATAGGAACCCACAGGGCGGTCCCTGAGGTGACGATAACGGTCCGCGCTCTCGACGACACGCACGACGAGGTCTATGCGAGAATCGGATCGGTATTCCGCGGACCTCAGTTCGCCGACACGTTCGATAAGCTGAGCATCATCGGATGGAACGAGGCCAGAACGCTGTGGGAGCCCGGTGCCGCGCAAGACTCGCTACCCAAAGGCAGTGTCCGTGTTCGATTCGCCATAAACGCCGGACCTGGCGGGGGGCGGGTCTCGTACGAGGCAAGTGGGTTCGTGGGCTCGCCGTACCGTCAGACCGCCCGCTTCGTGGACAAGCCGTGGGTCATCGACGCGTCAGGCTATCGACTCGCCGGACGTGCCGGCCCGTGGATCGTCGGGCGATCCGGACTGGCGGCGACGAGACAGGGGGCGCACGAAGAAGCCAAACAGGCCGCTCTGGCGCCGATGGCCGACCGCGTCCGCGACGAGGTACGCTCGCGCGGCCCGTTGACCCCGCAGCTGGCTGAGCGCCTCGACGAGCTGATCGACCGGACCCTGGCGGCCGAGGTCCGGCGGGCGCCGATCATCAGCGACGCATTCGTGCAAGAGATCGACAACACGGCTGCCGGGAGGATCTATCGTGCGGCCGTGCTCTGGGCTGCCGACGAGGTGAGCGTCAGACCGATCTCGGACAGAATGCTTGCGCAGATGCAGGCTTGGGAGCGGACGATCTGGTATCAATTGGCCAGCGTCGGAGTACTCGGCGTTCTGATTGTACTGGCGTATCTGTTCCTCGATGCCGGCACGCGTGGACATTTCACGTGGCCGCTGCGAATCATGTCGGCCAGTGCGTTCGTGGGCGTATGCCTCATGGTATGGTATTTTGGTCCGCGCGTAGCAGCGTTATGGTGAGCGTCGGCGTGGCCGGACACAAGCTGCTGCCCGCGAGTGGGGTTGATCGCGGCCAGCCGCGAATCGCTGGATCGGGCGGCGATGGAAACGGGTCAGGCTGACCAGTTCCTCATCGACGAGATCCGCCAGGGCGGCGAGGACGCGTGGCGGCAGCTCGTCGCGCGCTACCAAGGCAGGCTCTTTGCGTATGCCAGATCCAGACTGGCACGTCCCACCGACGCTGAAGACGCCGTACAAGAAGCGTTCGTCGGATTCGTCCAGTCACTGCCCCACTACGATCCAAGCCGCTCCCTCGAGACTTACCTGTTCGCCATCCTGCGCTACAAGATCAACGACTTGTACAAACGGCACGGCTTGATGCCTACCACCTCGTTCGGTGCAGCGATCGAGGCGTACGATGCGCTCATGATCCCACCGGCGCCGGGTCATACCCCCAGCGGCGCGTTGCGACGAGATGAGGCACGGGCTGAGCAGGAACGGCTGATGGCCGCGATCCTCAGAAAGCTCATCGGCGAGCTACGGGACCGCGGCAAGTTCGACGACCTGCGGATCGTCGAGCTGTCGTTCTTCGTGGGCATGCGGAACAAGGACATCGCCAAGCTGCTGGACGTGGGCGAGAAACACGTAGCCGGGGTCAAGTTTCGTGCGATCCGACGACTCCAGTCGTTCGTTGCCGAGACGCGTTCCGGCGAGCCGCCGGACGACGACAGCGCAGAATCGCTGACCGAGGCGACGGTTGCTATCGTGTGGCGCAGAGCGCGGGTCTCGTGCCTCAAGCGCAGTACCCTTGGTGCGCATCTACTGGGCGTCCTGGACGAGCCCTGGAACAGTTACGCCCAGTTCCATCTCGAAGTGGTCGGCTGCTCAATATGCGTGGCGAATCTGGAAGACCTCAAGGCAGAATCGACCGGGCCGGTAAGCTCGGCTTTGCGAGAACGCATCCTCGCGTCCAGCATCGGCTTTGTCTCACGCGCCAACGGGTGACTGTGAACGGCCCGCCGGTCGGCCGAATCGTTTTCGGCTGACAGTTGCCACGGCGGGCGCGCAACAACTCCCTCGGCTGTGCCCGCCCGGCGCGGGCTAGTGTGCTCAAGGCGAGTCTCGCCGTGTGGACCTCGCTGGGACGAGCCGGCCGATTCGGATTCGTGTCGCGCATTCGTGCGCATCGATTCAGGATCGCGACACGGTCGCCCTGAAAGCAGAGGCTGCGAGGCCGGGCGCCCCGCAGCCCTATCGAATGAACGTCGTCGCCGGCTCCACGTGCAGCGGCGACAGGACGGTGTTATGAGGCCGCCCCCGGGTCCCGGCAGCCGCATCGGACCACGCGTTCTGCCCGACCCAGGGGTTCTCCCCTCAGCGAGA
>CAYGAN010000022.1:26402-31093 GCA_964347585.1 uncultured Planctomycetales bacterium
TCCAGTCGCCCAATGCAAATCGTATGACGCCAGCGGGACAGCGTAGCTGCTCGCACAGACGCTGCCCGCTCATCCCGAACCAACAGCTTCCCCTTCCGGAAAGCGTAGGCTCAAAGGCCCTCCGGGATCGACGACAGTCGTTCCTAACAATGCTTCTTTCGTAAGCGCTGTTGGTCAACGCATGAACAGCCTGCACGGGCCACCTGCCGCGCCGAGCCGTCACAACATGATTCAACTTCGACACGAGAACTCCCTCTCTTCAAGGCGCGCCCGTTAACGGCAGCGCCGGTAGCCGAGATCGCGAAAAGCCGTCCCGGCCTTTCGTGCCACATCGTCCAGCCCGACCCAAGCACGCAAGAGCTGGACTCTCAACACGCGTACCGTGTCCGCCGAGTTGCTGCTATCAGAATACTTGTCGCACCCCGGGAAAGATTTGCCTTCCAGACGGGCTTTCGAAGGCTCCTTCCCTTACCCGTCGGCGCGCCGCTTGGATGTCAGTGTACGGCCTTCAACGGCAGACAGACGTCGCACGGGCCATCGAGCCCCCCGGCGTCGCCGCCGGGCACAACGTCATTTCATGCCTATCCATTCGCGATCTCTACCGCCTCGACCGTGCGTTGCGACAGTTCGGAAGACGTGTTGCCGACATGTTGCTCTCCACTCCGTGTTGCCGGTCATTTAATTATTGGCTGGAGATTGCGGAAGGCAAGCGGGTAAGCGAATCTTTTTGCCCCCGGCAACGGTCAGGCCGAACGGGCGAGCCAAATCGGTTGAGCCGAACCGTCCGACACGTGTGCCTTAGCGGCCGGACGCTACAATCATCGCGTGTTTGGAACTCACCTGGTCGTTGTTGCGGTTCCAAATGAGCTCCGGGCCGGTCCACATGAATTGCCGACCATGCTCGTCGAGGATGCGCGCGTCCGCCCGACCGCTACCGAGCACCGTAATCAGCCCCGATTCGTGACTATAGGTTACCCGCTCGCCGATTAGCGTTTTGCCCGAATCGGCGAGTATCACTCTGCCCCTGGCCTCGAGTTCGCTCAAGTCCGTGGCAGGCACATCTGCGTTTTCTTTACCTGCAGGAACTCGCGGATCGGCGCGGAATCTGACCAGGAGATTGTCGCAGTCCAAGGTCGCTCTGCGCTGCTTCATCGCCGCCAGATTCTTGACGTCAACGTTCATCGCGTCGGCGATTTCCCTGGCCAGAACCATCGCCGAACCTGCATGATGAGTCATGTGTACCATTCGATCGAAGTACGCCAGGTTCTGGCCTACGAAGAACGACATCGCGTTGGACCACGTAAACAAGGTCTGACTCGGTCCGCTCCGCTCGAAGCCTCCGAGTAGCGAATCGCCTGCGCGTCTGGCGGCTCCAGCTTGCCGGCCGCGCCTCGTCGGGAGTCGGTAATCCTCGATCAACAGATCCCCCCGCCCTTCCACATTCATCGCCTCCGACTTGAGGTCCACCGTGATCTGTGGCCCGGCTATGCGCATCCGGCTGACCAGTCGGGCGCCACGCTTGTCGTAGGCGCTGCGGAGCGCGACCGCCTCGCCTCTGGCCGTGATGTGAATGGGCCTCTTATTGAAGCGATCCCGGAACACATCAGGGGGGAGTTCCGCCCTTCCGGCGCTCACCAACGGCCCAAAGATCCAGAGATCAGGCCCGCGCGCACGGGGGGTACCGGCCTGCGCGACCCTTTCGTGCCGCGGCACGGGCGCGAAGTCGATGCGGAGTTCCTGGCAATCGAGATTACTGCTGCGGCTGACGGCGTGCACGTCGCCCCGGAAGATGCCTACGTTATACTCGCCGGTCAACGTCATCTGCCCCGCCCATGAGACCGAGACCGGAACCGGTTCGCTGAGTTCCTTACCGTCCAGGTCACGCCGGCTTAGAAACTCCAGATTGCCCCGGCCCGGCACCGAAGCCTGCTGGGCCGGCAGGTCTATCTCAATCCGCCGACCGCGAATCAGATAGTCCTGCAACTTCACCTTTGCCGTCTGGTGTTCGGTGCCGACCACGGTCGCACGATCGATGTTCTGTCCGTCGGACAGCTCGCACTGAAGCACATCGGACTTGAGGTCGAGACCCTGATCCGGATCGACCGCTTTGACGTTCCCGAACGCTTGCAGCCCCGTGATGCGGAGGACCGTCCTCGGCTGGCGTTTCGCTTCTACCGCTCTCCAATCGATCTTGTCGGGATCGAGCCCGCGCGCCCGCGCCGCCGCCCGTGCCTTACGCATGTCCAGCGGCTCCGGCGCCTTCTTGACCGCTGCGAATCTCACCTCCAAGTGATCCTCTGCCTCGATCTGCCGATCCCTTTGCTTGGCCAGCACCTTGCCGAAAGCATGCGCGACCTTCGGCACGTTCCTTCCGTCACGATCGATGGTCATTTCCACGAGCAACTTCTGGCACTCAACCAAGTCCTGGTCGTGGGTGAGTCTTACGTTGCCGGTCGCGTTGACCTTTTCGATGTTATCCGCCAGGCTCGTCCGCGATCGAGGTCTGCCGAAGAGCATCTCGACGCGGTCCGCCCTGATCGACTGATCTGCCTGGACCATCTCGGCGGCACCCTCGAATACCGCGCTCTTGACGTACTCGCGGGATCTGACGCGCACTTCGCCGGTCTTTGGATCCTTCTGACGTAACCTGGCAACATCGAACACCAGCCACACGCCGCGCCTCCAGCGGATCTCGACTCTCTCGCTCTTGGGCACCTCTGGACGTGCCGGACCACGCGGGACCTCGATGGCAGTGACGGCCTGGCGGATGTCCATCATGGATCCCGGCCCGTCGATCTCCGCGATTCCTTGGTTGCGGTCGAGGAATATCATCCGGCCGGTCATGCTGCGCGTCTTGCCGGCCGAGATCCGCACAGGCCGCTCATCCGTTCCGTGCAGCCAGACCTTCTGGGTCTCGTTGTGGTACTCCAGCTTTCTGCAAACGGCCTCCCCCTGCTCGTCCACCAATCGCACCGCTTCGCCAGTCGCGATCACGTCCAGGCGCTCTCCCGTCGCCTCCTCTGCGGTCCTCTGCGCCGGCCGCATGACCATCTTGCCCGTCCACGTCAGCCGAAGCTTCGTCTCATCGGCGGCTCCCTTGTCGGCACCGTCGGGCCGAGGTCGCGTGGTGGGTTGTTCCTTGGCCGCCTCGCGGTGCTTGGAACTGAATTCGAATGTCAGCGACAATTCGTCGGCCTGGAGCTGGCCGGACACCTTCGGTCCCCTGCGTTGCTCGACGACTACCCCGCCCTCAAACTCCGCGACGTACGTATCAATGCGGTCCTTCCGGAGCTTTTTGAGATCGTCGAGCCCGCCTCGGTCCGCAGACTGAGCGCTGGGCTCGGGCTCGGCGTTTCGGGGACTCGATCTGCGGCTCACATGCTTGCCGACCAGATCGACGGCGGCAGGTTGATTCGCCAGCAAGCCAATCCCCGCAGACGCCGGCTGGGATGCTTGCGTCGGGGCCCGGAGCCCGAACGAGCCCATCGCTGCGCGCGGGCCCGGCGGCAGTGTGCGTCGTTCGCCCTTGGCTGAGCGCTGCTTCTTCGACTCGCGCTCGGTACCGGGCATTGCGAAATCCACCAATCCTCCGCCCCGGCGCAGCTCCATCACTTTGCCCCGCGCGATCTCGAGTTCCTCGATCCGATTGTCCACCTCGTTCCACCGAAGCACCAAGCCGGTACCCTCGATGTTTGCCTCGACGCTTTGAACGCGCAACGGGCCTTCGCTCGCCAATCGCGCCAGGTCAAGGTCGAAGCTGACCTCGTCCAGCCACACGTGGATCAGCTGCTCAGGATGTTGTTCGGGGCCGCGACGCTCGGGACTCGCATCGCGCCACTTCTTCGTCGTGCGGTCAATGAAGATCCGCACGTTGCCCTCGAGCCGCCCGCGTTTTGGATCGTAGTTGCCCTTCTCGCTCTTCTGTACGATCACATTGCCTCGGTCCGACCTGATGTGCGTAATCTGGCCGCCTGGCATGAGCAGTTCGATCTCCGGCTCTTCCATGTGGAACTCGGTCTCGCCGAGGGGCTCCCAGGTCCTGGCCCGGAACCGGATTTTTGCGTCGCCTTTGTCGTTGTACACGGTCACTCGCGGCCTGCTGCCCGGCGGGACGGGTACCCCCCTGATCTTCAGCACTCTGACCGGCTGCGTTGCCGCCGCTGGGCCTAGAAGTTCCTCGTCTCTGATCGGACTGAGGGCCGCGGACCGGTCCACGTTCGATGTCGTGCTGAGGTGGTACACAAAGAACAGTACCAGCACGATGCCTAACGACGCTGCGACCAACAGGAGCTTCTTAGCCATTACCGCACCTCTGCTCGCCTTTGGGTCCGGATCGACCCGACGACGCCAACGTCAGACCCAAACCTCTTTTTTGCCCTATCCGTCGTGTGGCTCAGCCAACTAACCCGGCAGGTCGTACGCCGAGACCACCTCCTGCCATCGTCCCTGCTGTTTGAGCAAATGTTCAACCACCTCTCGGACGGCCCCGTCGCCCCCGGCGCGCCCCGTGACGATCGCTGCGATGCGCTTCACCTCAGCCGCCGCGTTTGCCACTGCTACGGGGTAACCGCAGCGGCGCATCGGGGGCAGATCCAACAGGTCATCCCCTACGTAGCAGGTCTGCTTGTCACTGGCATCCGCCCGGGCCAGAGCACGCTCATATCCGGCCAACTTGTCGTCAGCGGCTTGCT
>CAYGAN010000022.1:31103-35988 GCA_964347585.1 uncultured Planctomycetales bacterium
TAATTCCTCCGCACGGTGGGACACCGCTTGCGATCGGCGCCCGCTTAGTAGCGCGACCCGTCCTCCCGCCCGACGCCAGAACGTAACCGCGCTACCATCCTGTACGCTGAAAGCCTTGACCTCGTTCCCATCATGATCCAGAATAATGCGTCCGTCGGTCAGCACCCCGTCCACATCCAGAACCAAGAACGTGATCGCCGCGGGATTCATCGAGACGGTCAGCCGCGGAGGGGAGCGCCACTACGCTGAGTAAGCCGCCGTCTCCGCTTGAACGGCGGGCATCTATGCACTCTCAATACGAAACACGACAGGTCGCGGCGCGGACCAGCATTATCGTGCCTTGGCAAGGCCCGGTCAACGCCGTAACTGTCCCAATGATCCTATGAACCGGAGCCTGTCAAGGGCAACGGGATGAGAGGCTTCGGTTGGCCGGGCTGCCACCAGACAAGGTAGGCTGGGGGCCCACCTCACACAAATTGGGACAGTTACTCAACGTCCACCGGGCCCCGCGGGACGGCACCGACCATCAGATCACAACCCGGCGCGTGCTGTACGTTGAAACCCGGCTCCCGATCTCTTAGCATCGTTTGGTCAGTCGTCAGACCCCCGGAGCCGTAGGAGGTAAGCCGATGGGCGCGAGCGGCGTCTCATATCCTCCTGCCGCGGAGGAAACGTGGCGGGTGTTCCGCATTATGGCCGAGTTCGTGGAAGGCTTCGAACTCTTGTCGCAGTTGGGTCCAGCCGTGTCGATCTTCGGGTCTTCCCGTGCCACGCCCGAGAGCAAGTATTACGCTCTGGCCGAGCGAGTCGCGGCCAAGTTGGCGAGTGAAGATTTTGCTGTCATTACCGGAGGCGGGCCGGGTGTCATGGCCGCGGCCAACAAGGGCGCTGCGCAAGCCGGCGGGACTAGCGTCGGGCTTAACATATCCCTTCCAACCGAGCAGGAGGCCAATCCATATCAGAACGTTTCCATGACATTCCACTACTTCTTTTGCCGCAAGGTCATGTTCGTCAAATACGCCCTTGCTTTCGTCTGCTTCCCCGGGGGATTCGGGACCATGGACGAGTTCTTCGAATCTATGACTCTGATCCAAACTGAGAAGACCGAGCGATTCCCTGTGGTCCTGTTCGGCTCAGAGTTCTGGGCCCCACTCATCGGCTGGATGCGCGAAACACTTCTTGGGAGATTCGGCCACGTTGGCCCCGAGGATCTCAACCTGTTCCAGCTCACTGACGATCCAGATGAAGCCGTCGATATCATCGTCCGCTCGCGCCATGAGCGGCAGTGGAAGCTAGCCGGAGCGAAGCGGGCCGAGGAACTCAAGCTCGCCCCTTCTCAGCGTCTGACGGCCGAAGGAACGAAAGTGGGCGTGGCGCCGACCACGCCCCTTCGGCCGCGACGAGGCGACGAAGGCTACGCCGGTTCCGAGCCACATGTCTGAGTGCCGCTGCGTGGTCTTCCGTCCTGCGCTGGCAACGGCCCAAGCTTGGCCGGATCGGTGGAGGTGCCCCCCGGACCGGATCCCGTCGTAGCGGCGACAGGACGGTAGAGCGCTTACTACTTCCCGCGCTCTGGAGAGCTGTCTGCCGGCCTTTCCAGCCGAACCATTCCCAGTGCTCCGACCGCCATCGCTCCTGCGAACAGCAAGCCTACCACCATCAGCCCGAGATACCGCGTGGGGATGAAGATCGCAGAGCATCCCGCCGCCGCGAACCCTGTCGTCAACACGTAGCTGATCCGCACAACCTGCCTGACCGACATGCCCCGGTCGATCAACTGGTCGTAGAAATGACTTCGATCCCCCCGCATCAAAGGGCGCTGGTTCCGCCATCGACGGGCGAGCGTCAGCAGCGTATCGCCGATCGGCAGACCGAACACCATGAGCGCCCCGAGCATCCACCTTGAGACGCCTCGCTCGCCGAACAGCAGTATCGCCGCATTCAGACCCAACAGCATTGATCCGCCATCCCCCATGAAGATCTTCGCAGGGTATCGGTTATGAGGCAGGAATCCGACCGCCGCACCGACCATCGCCAGACACAGCGTCAGCCGTTGTGGATTCTCCGGTGCTCCCCTGCCTGCTATCGCGCAATGTGCTGCGAGCACGAACAACCCGATGGCGATGATTGCCAGCACCCCCGAGCATAGACCGTCCAAGCCATCGATCAGGTTCGCCGCGTTGCACGCACCAACGATGAGGAACACCGCCAATGGTACCGAGTACAGCCACATCAACCATCGATCCGCTTCGAGGGCCTGGCGGATTTCCGGGCCGGGAAGCACGATGCGGATCAGATCGTCGCCCAAACCCAGCCCCAGCACCACCACCAGCGCGATGACAATGTTCCCCGTCAGCTTCACCGACGGCCGGAGGAACCGCAGATCGTCACACACGCCCAACACCATTATCGCAAGTCCGCACCCCAGCAGCCCGAGCATCCGGCCCATCGGCAAATGTATCTGGGGGTGAGCCACTGCAACGCCGACGGCACACGCCCACCCGCAGAATATCGCGACGCCTCCCAAGTACGGTATTGGCTGCTCGTGCGGCTTCAGGAGACCATTCGGCCGATCGACGAGGTCGAGCCGCCTCGCGATGGCTCGGCAGACTGGCGTCGTGGCGAAGGCAACGAGGAATGACACCAAGAGCACCGGCCAATACGCCGTCACCAGTTCCCCATAGGACAGCGACGATGCAAGCGAGCCATTCAACATGTTCGGCCCCCAACACCTACTGTGCAAGCTCGCCCGAGATCCCCGACAACATGTCACAGCTGTATGGGTGAGTCCGAACAGGCATCATTCAGACCTCCAGCGTCCGCGCGAAACAGCCACCCTTGGCGCTCCAAGCACCGTGGTACCTTGCTTCAGACCGACTGACCCCCCAATGCTAATCCCCGCGCACCCAGCTTGCAAACCCTAACGGTTGGCCCCTATACTGCTTCTATGGGGCTTGGCTGCGGTAGTAAGGAGCCACTGTACTATTCGATTGCTGCCTGCTTTCATCCTTTGGGGCACGGGAGCAGGGCTGATCACGGCGCTCGTGAATGTTGTCAGCGAGCGTTACATCGGACATGGTTTGATACCCCTGGCCCTTGAGGTGGCGGCCGATGGGGTCGGCTCCTGCCTGCTCGTCGCGCTGGCGTGCTGGGTGGTCGTGGCGGCGCTGCATGTCGTGCTGAGTCTCCTCATCAAGCGCGTCAGCGTGGAGCGAGCGCGCCTTCGCCGTGCAATGTCCACCGCCAGGGGCGCCATTCTGCTTCTCGTGGCCACGCTGCCCGTATGGACGTGGAGCGTCTGGCACGACACGTGGCTCTATCCGCGCGACCTGGCCCTGCTCAGCTATGGTCTGATCGGCTTGGCTGTTGTGCACGTGGTTGGCTACCTGGTGCTCGCCAGGCCGATCGGTGCTCGCATCAGCGCTGGCTCTGCCCGTTTCGCACGGCGCGCCGCCGGTGGCTGCATCATCCTGGTCTTGGGACTGAAACTCGCGCATTTTCTGACAGCAGAAACGCCCGGCCCCGACGCCCCGAACATCGTGCTGGTCATCATGGACACCTGTCGGGCTGATCGTCTTTCTTGCTACGGCTACTCGAAGCCCACCACACCCGAGCTGGATGCCCTCGCTTGCCAGGGCACGACGTATTCGCGTTGTTACGCCACCTCCTGCTGGACAATGCCGACCCACGCATCACTTTTCACCGGCCTTTATCCCGTCCGGCACCGGGCCACGCAGGAGCATATCAAGCTTGCGCGTCGCTTCGATACCCTCGCCGAACTCCTGCGCAACCACGGGTACCAAACCTTCGGGGCGTCCAACAATCCCAGTGTGAGCGGCTTCAGTTGGTTGGACCAGGGGTTCAAGACGTTCTTCGAAATCTGGCGTTCCTTCTATCAGAGGCGATACGGCGGGACCGGCATGCACGCGACGAACAGGGCCGTCGAACAATTCGTTCGCCAGGCCGATCCCGACAAACCCTTTTTCATCTTCCTGAACTACATGGAAGCTCATGCGCCGTATGATCCGCCCGAACCGTTCTTCAGCCGGCACCTCGCAGCGGGAACTGATCTGCAGAGAGCCAGGAAGATAGGACGAACCAAATGGACGAAGTACTATTGCAAGGATAGCCCTTTCGGTCCGGAGGAACTCGCCATTGCCAGCGATCTTTACGACGGCGGCGTCGCACACGTCAGCCACGTGGTCGGCGAGCTGGCCGAGGTCCTCCGCCGGTCAGGTCGATTCGAACGGACATTGCTGCTGGTCACTTCCGACCACGGAGAGAGCCTCGGAGAGCACGACCATTATGAGCACGAGTTCAACCTCCATCACACCGTCCTTCACGTCCCGCTGATCATCATCGACCCTGACGTTCCCAACAGTGCCGGTCAACCCAGGGTCAACAGCCGTACCTTGCAGTTGACCGACTTGTTCGCTTCGATCCTCGATCGCGCCGGGGTTGACCTTACAGGGGTTCACTCTCACGGCACGTCCATCTTCGCTAACGCCAGCCGGGATCCGACTGCGCCGTCAGCCGACCGTCCCGTCTTCGCTGAGTACTACTTTCCTGCCAGAGCGATGAGTCTATTCGACCAAGCAGACCTGATCGCGAGCAGTGACAGACTCCTGCCCCTCATGCGCCGGTTGCGCCTGATCCAAGTTGACGGCAAGAAACTCATCTGGGCGTCGCGCGGCCAGCAGGAGTTCTACGACGTAACCGCTGACCCCGCACAGCTGCATAACCTCTTTGACGACCCGTCCAGTCGTGAGGCGATCCAGGAGCTTACGGCGCGCCTTTCGCAGCTCGTCAGCAGGTACGCCGAAGGGCACGGCGTCCCACCGGAGCCTCAGATCACCTTCGGCTTTGCGGACTTGGGCGGGCTCGA
>CAYGAN010000023.1:0-5478 GCA_964347585.1 uncultured Planctomycetales bacterium
TCGCTGCATTGTGGGTCCGCCAGGGAGGCGTGACGGTACCTCCTGCGGCCAGCGGCGCCCGGGCGGGTATAATCGATGTGGAGGCGCTCTTTTTTCAAGGTGTGCGAATGAAACTGGCAGCATGTTGCAGTGTTCTTGCCTGCGGGGTGGCTGCATTGGTGCTGACGCCGAAAGAGCTCGCGGCGCAGACTACGACCAGACCGTCGAGTCTCGTCTCGAGTGCGGCGCTGCAGGAGCGCCGCCCCGGGCGATGGGTCCAGCAGGCAATAGAAAGACATCAGGAGTTCCAGGCGCTTGAGTCCGATGGCGAGGGGCAAAGCGACGAAGCCGACGATTCAACCACCACCCCCGCCACTACCGAGCGGAACTTCTTCCAGGAACTTCTGCTCAGCGTCGTTCAGGCTGTCGTCGGGCGGATCAATGAGCTGTTCATCGGGTTAGACTTGCTGGATGAGTTCGGCGGCTTACTCGGTGATCTGGACGCATCGAGCGGCGAAGCATCCTTTCCTTTGAATCCCTGAGCCGGCGTCAGTCCGGCGCGAGCCTTCGGGTAGCACATCGCGCTTGAGGTCACGTTTGCCGATACAAGGCACCTCGGCTGTTCGTCGCGACGGCAACATCCGGTCGCTCTAGAGCAAGACTAAGGGTGTTCGGTTCGTGCGAACGCCGCGGCAGGACGTCGCTCGTCCTGCCGAGCGCATAGCAGTATCCCGAGCACCAGCAAGGCAATAGCTGGCCCCCAAAGGTGCGCCGGGACGTGTTCATCTTCCGGCACGAGCCCTATGTGCAGCTGCTCTGCCGCGACAGGATACTTGATCAGGATGACAACAGCGGCATTGTAGAGCATGTGAGCAAGCATGGCTGGAAAGATCGATCGCGACTGCCAACAGAGGTACGCGAGCAAGATCCCCAGTAGCGCCGTGATCACGAGCTTGAAAGCGAAGAAATGAAACACGCCGAAAATGACGCCGACCGCAACGATCGCAATCCACTTTCTGGTCGCGCCGCGCAATCCGCTGAGCAGAAGGCCCCGGAACATCATCTCTTCACAGAATGCCGGTAGCAGAGCCAAGAGGAGAACAACCGCCGGGAGGGACATCGATCGAAGCGTCCTATCGACCAGTTCGTTCTGGGTGCGGAGGACCTCGGGTAAGGGGAGGATTCTACTTTGCCAGACGAATACTTCGTGAGTGAGCGGCCAGGCGCAGAGGCCGATCAACACGGCTGCGAACCAGAATCGCAAAGATGGGAGCCTCCAGGAGAAGGTGGCGCCCAGGCTAATCTTCAGGTATGCACATACCGCCACCGGAAGGCCGAGGATGAGCCCAATCTGCATCAGTCCTGTCCAGACCAAATGACGAGTCATATCCTCCTCAGCCGTGCGGGATAGGGCGGTCTGGAAGTGGAACACAAGTGGGAAGAGGATCGCCGCCAGCAGGAGCGCTTCTGCTGCGGTTGGCGTCTCGCGTGGACGCATGAGGCGTCGCAGGAAGAACGTTCTGTACGAACGAGTGTCGGAGAAGACAACCGCCTCCTGGCCGAAAAGGCGGGCGGCGATGGCCACGGCGACTGCTGCGTAGAAGCTTGTGGACCCTACGACAATCGCCAGGGCCGGCCACGACCATTCCTGTTGGAAAATCGCACGCGTGAGCAGAACCGTATTCGTCACAGGGATGACGAGCATCACACCTTCCAGCCTTACTGCAGGCAAGGCTCCAACCACGGCGGGGATCATCGCAACCAGCATGACCGGAACAACGTAGTTCTGGGCCTCTTTGAACGTGCGCGCGAAGCTGCTGACCGCTAGCAGCAACGCCGAGAACAACACGGCAAAGGGAACCATCGCGCCGAGAATGATGGGAATGGCGGACAGAGGGATCTGAGCAGGGAGTCTCGCGGCCATCACGTCGCTGACGCCCCCGAGGAAGAACGTCGCACCGATGCTGACGAGGTTCAACGTAGCGGTAATCATAGCGATCGTCGCGACCACGAGAAACTTGCCGACAATCAGTCGAATGACCGGTACCGGCGCGACAATGAGGGCTTCCAGCGTGCCCCGCTCGCGCTCGCCCGCGGTAAGGTCGATGGCCGGATAAATCGCCCCGGTGATGGTCATGATTGCCAGGATGAACGGGACGATTTGGGAAAGGACCCAGCCACCTCGCTCCTCGGCAGTGGCGCTCGAAGCGGTCTGGACCTTTACAGGTTCCTGGAGGATCTCGATGTCGCCCCGAATTCGGCGCAGGGCATCCAGAACCGGCGGGCCGGCAGCCCGAACTTGCGGCGACGCTTCCAGGGTCGTCATGTCAGCCGTTACACGCGCTTGCGCTTGCGCCCTAAGATGCTTTCCGAAACGTTCCAGCGCTCCTCGGAACTCGATCAACGCGGTCCTGCTGGCGAACTTGGTCTCATTGTGAATCAGATGAACGATGATTCCGGGTGCAGCGTCGGCGGGTTGGTCTGCCGAAACTGACTTGTCAGGCATACGATCGATGACCACTTTCAGATGGACGGACTCGCCCACGTCCGCGTCCGGAATGTCGGTCAGGACGAGCCTGAGGACCGGCGGCTCCCGGTGGGCTTCCGTCTCCGGGCGCGCAATGCTCAGGATGTTCTCCACAACGTGGTAGTCCTCGTGGCTGGTCACGCCGACAATCAGCTGCTGGGCCCGCTGCTTGGCATGCTCATACTGGGCCGCTTCCGCCATGCCGAGGATCAGTAACGGATACAACAGAATCGGCACGACGAGCATGGCCACAAGCGTGCGCCGGTCGCGAAGGACGTCAACCAGCTCCTTCCGGTAGATCGTGCTAATACGCGATTTCCGGGCCATAGGAGGGTACCGTCGGTCCAAGCTCGCCCTTCACGAAGTAGAGGAAGATATCCGCTAGTTTGTGGCAGTACGTCAGTGACCGAAGCGTCTGCAGATCCCCCTCGGCGACGAGTCGCCCACGGTGCAGCAAGCCGATCCGATCGCAAATGTCCTCTGCCTCGTGCAGGTAGTGCGTCGAGAGCAGTATCGTCTTGCCGGCTTGACGCTGTTGCTTGATGAAGTCGAGTATGACCCTGTTTGTCAGCACGTCGAGGCCCAGCGTCGGCTCGTCCATGATGAGGATGGGCGGGTCAGCCACCAGTGCCCTGCCGATGCTGGTCCGCTGCCTCTGACCGGTCGATAGCGCTCCGCAGCGCTGATCGGCGAAGTCGGTCATCTCGAGCCACTCGATGAGTTCCTCCACGCGACGTTGCGCCACCTCGGGGTCAAGTCCCTGCAATTCCGCGAAGTACAGGAGTACCTCGCGAGGTGAAAGTCGCTGGTAGAGTCCGGTATTCGCAGTGAGGAACCCGATGGACCGTTTCGCCTCCAGCGGCTGTTCGGCCACATCGTGCCCATTGACGACGGCACGGCCATCGGTTGGCTTGATCAGGCCGCTAAGCATCCGCAGGGTCGTCGTCTTGCCGGCACCATTCGGGCCCAGGAGCCCATAGATCTCTCCTGCTTGGACGTGAAAGCTCAGGCCTTCCACGGCCCGGTTCTCTCGTCCCTCGGGCGTGCAGAAGATCTTAAGCAGGTTCTCGGCGTGGATCACCGGGTCAGCACTCCTGCCGCGTACGCGCCGCGGTCGGGTTGAGCATCGGGCTCTCGACCGAATCACCGACTTGTACGCAAGCGCGTCACGGTCGGCAAGAGAATTCGGTGCCGCCACGGGCACGCCGGGCGTTCGGCACCGAGCATCAGCAACGTCGCAGCGCGGGTGGAAGCAGCGTTCAGCCAGCGCCCTCTCGTCCCGTTGACCATATATCGTCACACAGATACCATGGGGCCAGACAAACGATGCGTTGGTGATATGGCAACGGGCATTGAGACAAGTCTGGCTGACGAGCTTCGGGCGATTTGCGGACAAGAGGGCGTTATTGACTCGCCCGACGAGTTGATCGTATATGAGTGTGACGCGTTTACGATCGCCAAGCGCACGCCGTCAGCCGTCGTATTCCCCACGAGTACCGAGCAGGCTGCTCGGGTACTGAAGGTGCTCCATCGCGAGGCAGTGCCGTTCGTGCCTCGTGGGGCGGGCACGAGCCTGTCCGGGGGGTGCCTGCCGACGGACGATGCGGTCTTTGTCTGCACCTCCCGGATGAACCGGATCATCGAGATTGACGTGCGAAACCGGCTGGCGCACGTGGAGGCCGGTGTCGTGAACATCCACGTAACTGATGCGGTCGCCGCGGATGGCTATCACTTCGCCCCGGACCCATCAAGCCAGCCCGCTTGCACAATCGGTGGAAACGTAGCGACCAATTCGGGCGGACCACACACCCTGAAGTACGGCGTGACGGTCAACCACGTGCTGGGTCTGACGCTCGTGACGCCAGCCGGGCGGATCGTCGAGCTCGGCGGAAAGACCGAGGACTGTCCGGGATACGACCTGCTGGGCGTGGTGGTCGGATCGGAGGGTACGTTAGGCCTCGTCACCGAAGCGATCGTCCGGCTGACGCGGAATCCCGCGAGCTACCGAACGCTGTTGGCAGTCTTCGAGTCTGTGGACGAGGCCAGCCAAAGCGTGAGCGACATCATCGCTGAGGGGATCATCCCCGTGGCGCTGGAGTTCATGGATCGGCTAATGATCCGTGCCGTCGAAGATGCCCACGGCTTCGGCCTGCCGCGCGACGCTGAGGCAATCCTGATCGTGGAGTTGGACGGTCACGAGGCCGGTATCGACCAGACGGCTGAGCGGGTCGCGCGGATTTGTCGCGGCCACGCGGCGAGACGCGTCGATCGGGCTGCCAGCAGTGAGGAGCGCACCGAGCTGTGGAAGTGTCGCAAGCGCGCGTTCGGGGCTATCGGCCGACTGAGCCCGAGCTACTGCACCCAGGATGGCGTCGTGCCGCGCACGCGCCTTCCCGAGATGCTTCGGTATGTCTATGAGGTAGGTCGAAAGCATGACCTGCAGATCGCCAACGTGTTCCACGCCGGTGATGGCAACATCCACCCCATCCTGCTGTTCGACGAGCGCGACCAACAGCAATCGCGCCGAGTCCTGGCAGCCAGCCACGAGATTCTGGCGAAGTGCGTCGAGCTTGGCGGGACGGTCACCGGCGAACACGGAATCGGCGTGGAAAAGACCCAGGCCATGAGACTGATGTACGACGAGCAGGATCTGAATGCCATGAGGCGCCTGCGCGAAATCTTTGACCCGGACGGTCTGGCCAACCCTGGGAAAATCATGCCGCAGGACGACATCTCACAGGTCAAGCCGATGCGTCAGGCGACGCATTAGCTCTTTGACCGAGGCGTGGTTCTGTTCGAGCCGGTAAGACCGCAGGACGTCCCAGCTAATGCAACAAGAGGCGAACTTCCCGGCAATCACCGTTCGGAATATTGACCATCTGTCGTGTGAGTGCTGATACTGTGGCCATCGTCCAGTTAATCGAGCGGCTTCGTAAGGCGATCGGCAGCGACGCTGTCGTGACAGGTAATGA
>CAYGAN010000023.1:5488-12572 GCA_964347585.1 uncultured Planctomycetales bacterium
CTCAAATCTCGCGAGGCGGCCGACCGCGGCCAGGTCGTGCGTCTCTGAGGTTTGCCACGAAGAGCGCGTGCCGGTGGTTCCGCGCGGCGGGGCAACGGAACTCGTTTCGGTCCACAACCCGGCCCGGCCGGCCCTGCTAATCTCGACGGAAAAGCTCAACCGGATAACAGCCCATGCACCTCGTGATCTGACAGTCGCCGTACAAGCGGGCATGACGCTGGCGGCGTTGAATTCACACCTAGCCGAACACAGCCAACGATTGCCCCTCGACCCTGCTCGGCCACGAGAGGCCACTATGGGGGGTATTTGCGCAAGCAATCGGAGTGGTCCAACGCGGCTGGCGTACGGAACGCCGCGCGACTGGGTGATCGGCATGAGAATGATTCTGCCCGACGGCGCGGCGATCAAATCGGGCGGACAGGTCGTCAAGAACGTCGCCGGGTATGATCTGCACCGTCTGTACATTGGCAGCTTTGGTTCGCTCGGCTTGATCACCGAGGTGACGCTACGGCTTCGGCCCCGGCCCGAGGCGCGACGACTGGTCTCGCTCAACTGTGACAGCGCAACGACAGCTGAAACGTGGGTGGGCCAGATCCTGCGAGGTCCGACCCGACCGGTAATGATCGGGCTGCTCAACCACCGCGCAGCTGCGCGACTAAAAATGGATTGCCCGGTCGGCGGGATGGCGCTGATCCTTGGTTACGAGGAGAGTCGCCGGGCGGTCGATTGGCAACTCGATCAGATCGTCACCCACTTCGGCAACAATACAACCGTGCACGAGCAGGTCGAGTCAGAGGCGTTATACAGTTGCCTCCAAGACTGGCCAGGGGCAAGTACCGACCGATGTGGAGAGGGCTCGAACGACGTTCCTGCGGTAGCCTTCAGGGCCACGGTGCTGAGCTCGACTACCGCAGCGTTCATGGACGAATACCGAGCCGAGCCCATCGAAATGCTCGCCCACGCAGGCAATGGCGTTATCTACGGCCGAAGCGCAGCCGAACTGCCAGACAAGTTGCTGGAGGGTTTGATCGACCGAGCGGTGGCTGCCGGCGGAAATGTCAGGTTCTCGGCTTTGCCGAGCGGCTCAACTTGTCCGAGATGGGGGCGCCCACGCGCCGACGCGTTTCTCATGGAAGCGGTCAAGAGGAAGTTCGACCCGGCTGAGACGTTCATGGGCGTGCCGTCTTCGGCAGCAAGTTGACGAAGCGTCGATGAGCGCTTCTCCTGCAGCGCCCAGCCTGACTTGAGGCGGGTGGTGCGCGAGAAGGGCGCAGCCGGCCGAATCCATATGGACTGGGTGGCACGGGTCATGGCTGACTTAGAGATTGACCGTCACGTCTATCAGCGATTCTTTGAGTGCGTCCACTGCGGGCTCTGTCTGGCCCAGTGCCCCACGTATGCGGCCGACGGCAACGAAAACGATTCTCCTCGCGGGCGGATCTATCTGATGCGCAGCCTGTCCGAGGGGCGGATTCGACCCAACGAAACGGTATTGGGTCATCTGGACTTGTGTCTTGATTGCCGAGCATGTGAGACAGCATGTCCCTCGGGAGTGCACTACGGGACGATCATCGAGTCTGTGCGCGGCGAGATTGCCAGGCAAATCGACCGCGGGGCCAAGACGGTGACGCAGCGAGTACTCGAGCATTTCATGTACCGCGTGCTGCCGTATCCCGAGAAGCTGGACCGCTGGTTGAGCCTGGCCCGCCTGGCTCAAACGACGGGTCTGGACGGGTTCCTGCGCAGCAGCGGTCTGCTCGATCGGCTGCCCCCGGCGCTGGCCGGCATGCACGAGATGCTCCCCGCTCTCTCGGAGCCGTGCCAGCCTCTACCGGCGCACCAGACCCCCGAAGACGGCACGATCCGGGCGCGCGTGATGTTCTTTCCGGGCTGTATCGGCGAATCGCTGTTCGGGCCAACCAACCGGGCGACGATGCGCGTGCTGCTTGCCAATGGCTGCGAGGTGTTCTGCCCGCCGGAGCAGAGATGTTGCGGAGCGATCCATTATCACGGCGGGTTCCGCGATGAGGCACTGGCCCTTGCCCGGACGAACATAGACGTGTTCGAACCCTTCGCCGACCGGGTGGACGTCATCGTGACCAACGTAGCTGGCTGCGGGGCAATGCTCAAAGAGTATGCGGAACTGCTGATGGATGATGCGGCATACCGGCATCGCGCCCAGCGATTTGCGGCTAAGGTCCGCGACATCAGTGAATTCCTGACCGAATTGCCCCTGCGGCTGCCGCGAAGATCGTGGAATGTCAAAGTGACCTATCATGAGCCGTGTCACCTGGCTCATGCCCAGCAGATCCGATCTCAACCGAGAGAGTTGCTCAAGGCGATCAGCGGCATCGAGTTGGTAGAACTGCCGGAAAGCGATTGGTGCTGCGGCGCGGCCGGTACGTACGGCCTGACGCAACCCAAGATGTCGAGGTATCTGGCGGAGCGTAAGCTGCGGAACGTGGACAAGACCGGAGCGCACATCGTGGCCACCGGCAACGCGGGGTGTTTGCTGCAGCTCATGCGACACGCACGTCGGGCCGGCCGCGAGTTGCGATTCGCGCATCCCGTCGAGCTGCTTGACGAGGCCTACTTCGGTTCATCGCCGAGCGCGACGTGGGCGCGATAATGTCCGACATGATTCCCTGCTGGTCGCATTGCAACCCGGTCCTTCGTTGAGGCATCACGAGCGGGACAGACCGGGGGGCATTGCTCTTCCCGCGTTCGGTCACTGCTATTGAGTGGGGCGTGCCCGGTGCGTATCATAGAAAGGTCCGCTCCGAAGTCTGCGGACAGGGGCGCTGAGCGGGAAAGACGAGGGGGTTACTGTGATGAAGTGCGAGGTCCTTTTACGTGTGGCGCTAGCGTCTGCTGGCCTGGCTGCGGTTCTTGGCTGTCCGCCCATTCAGCCTGACGAGCCGCTCGAGGTGCGCATCCAGGCCTCAGCGACAGAAGGAAAGGCGCCTCTGGCGGTCAGTCTGTCCCTTTGGTGGTCGGGTTCGTCAGAGCCAAGCGTAGCGTCGGTGACGTGGAACTTCGGCGACGGGAGCTACAGCCGGTCTATTCCGGTCGATGCGGCTGCGCCGATGGGGTACACGTTCACCAACTCGGGCGTGTACGCCGTCCGAGCGACGGCCTTCATGGCCACCGGCGAGGTCGTTAGTGACACCATTCAGATCACCGTCAGCGCCGGAAAGCCTCCAACTGCTAGGATCACCGGGCCGTTAGGCGAGCGCATTGCCATGTGGGCTTCGCCCCTCTCGTTTGATGGATCTGCCTCCGCGGACCCGGACGGCAGCATCCTGGAGTACAAATGGCAGTTCGGCGACGGCACGGCGGCCACCGGTCGGGCCGTCGAGCACACCTATCGCGGCTCGGGTGCGTTCACGGTCAGACTCACTGTCGCAGATGACAACGGGAACACCGATTCTGCCGAGAAGACGGTGCAAATCGCTAAGCCACAGGTGCGAATGCTCGTGGGCGTCGCCGGCCTCGATGGCCAAGTGACCATAGAGCTCGATCCGACGCGAGCACCCATCTCGGTCGAGAACTTCCTACAATACGTCGATGACGGCTTCTACGACGGGAGGGATGGTCAGGGCGCAACGATCATCCACCGTGTTGAGGCCTGGACGAGCCAAATACCGCTCGTGCAGGGCGGCGGGATGACGATCGACCGCGAGTTGAAGGAGACGCGGGACCCGATCAAGAACGAATCGGGCAACGGTCTTAGCAACAAGCGCGGCACGATCGCCATGGCGCGGACGCAGGAGTGGGACTCGGCCACTTCTCAGTTCTACGTGAACGTCGGTGACAATACAGGATTCGACGGGCAGTACGCCGTGTTCGGCAAGATCGTCGGGGGCATGGAAATCATCGACGGCATGCTCGATTTGCCTCTGGAAGGGACATCCCCAAATATCGGCCCGATTGATCCGCCCGTGATCAAGCTCGCCGAGCGATACAAGCCCTGAGCGATTGTGGCTTTGCCCTTGTGGTCAGAAGGGAGCTTCGCCGTTGACCTTCACGACAGCGGCCCCAAACCCTGCGAGCGCGTCACATGGGTGCGTTGTGCCGGTAGGACAGTGATGGCTCCTTGTTAGCCATCACCGTCGGAGGGGGTGGTGCGCAATCGGACGCGATTGATCTTGCGTTCCTCGGCATCAACAATGGTGATGGTCAGGTCAGCGTGCTGGAACTGCTCTCCCGTGGCGGGGATCTTTCCGAGGGTGCTGAAAACGAACCCGCCAACAGTCTCGTAACCTTCATCGTCGGGCAGCCCGATCTTCAATTCGTGGTTAAGCTCGTCGATGTGGGCGCGAGCATCGACCTCAACCGTGTGCTCATCGATGCGAATGATCGGCTCCGGTTCGGGGGGTTCATACTCATCGGTGATCTCGCCGACGAGCTCTTCGAGAATATCCTCGATAGTGACAAGCCCCGCCGTGCCACCGTATTCATCAAGAACGACGGCAATGTGCACCTTGCTTTCCTGGAACTCATGCAAGAGGTCCCGAAGGAGCTTCGTCTCGGGTACGAAAGGCGCCTTGCGCATGACGCGTCTGGCGTCGAAAGAGTCGCCCTCGCCTAGCTGCAGCAGGTCCTTGGCGTAAAGAACGCCCAGCACGTTATCGATCGTGTCCTCGTACACCGGTATGCGCGAGTGTCCCTCCTTGGAAATAGTGGCTTTGACCTCACGGAGATCGGCGCGGCAATCGATGGCGATTACCTCGGTGCGCGGGGTCATGATTTCGCCGACATGCTTGTCCCCCAGCTCGATGACCGATTCGATCATCTCCCTCTCTTCCTCGTCAACAGCCCCGTGCCTCTCGCCCTCACTGACGGCTTCCAGGATCTCCTGCTCGGCTCTGTCAGCCTGGGTTGCGTGATCACTTTTCGGCACGCCAGCCAGTCGGCGAACCAATCCATCGAACAAGTACAGGAACGCTATCACCGGGCGCAGGCACCACCGGCACACGTGCAGGAATGGCAAGGTGTAAGCCAGGAGTTCCTGGCCAGCGTATTTCGACCAAGCGTCGGGAATGGCTACGCCGAAAATCAGAACGACCGCAGCACACCAGGCAAATGCTGCCACGTAGCGGATTTCCTCGGGATGAACCAGCCTGACGACCACCAGAATCAAGCCGAGGTTCGCCGTCATTCGCAGGATCGCTGTGGCCAGCACGAGTTGACCTTGACGTTCGATCGCATGATGTAGGCGCCGGGCCTTTCCGCGGCGCTCGAGGATTTCCCCAAGCCGGGCTCGCGACAGGTCGCGCAGCGCAAAATGCGTCGTGGAGAAGAACAGCGTCCCCGCAATGAAGGCCAACCCTAACCACGTCGTCAAGTCATTCACTGGTTCAGCCCATCAAGAGCCGCTGGTCACGCTCTCGGTCTGCAGGCTGCGTGGGAGGCTCCAGCTGCCTGCCGGCAGTGCCGCCAGCGGCTTAATCAGTGGAGGATAGATCCACCTCCAGTGTTAGCAAGCCCTCTTGATTCGTCGGCCCGCAAAGCAGACACTCACCGCCCGGACCGTATACAAGACTGTTGCCGTGAAGTATCCGTCCCCGCCAAGCCCCGTCGGTCACCTGACCGACTCCGTTGATACCGATCAGATAAACGTTGCTCTCGCGCGTCCTGTCGCGATACATGCCCTTTATCTTCTGACAGTTCTCCGCCTCCCCGTTTACCTCGCACGCCCACGCGCACGGGGAGAACACAATCTTCGCACCCATGAGCCCCAGCGTTCGGGTAATGTACGGAACCCAACTGTCAGCACAAATCGTCAGCCCTACCCGGCCGAACACTGTGGCTGCCGTCCGTAGCGACCCGCCCACAGCGTACAGATGACGGGCAATGTCTAGAACATTGATCTTGTGATGCTTGAGGATCGGATCGCCGTCGAGATCGAAGATGGCCGCCGCGTTGTAAACCTGACCGTCTTCCAACTCGGCGAAACCGGTGACGATGTATACGCCGAGCTCCCGTGCCTTTGCGGCTAGGGATTCAGCGAAAGCGCCACCGAAGGGCGCAGCCTTAGTCCGGGAGCTTTCCGAGAGCCAGCCGAAGTCACAACATTCGGGCAGGCAGATGACGTCAGGCGGCGGGTCGGCATCGGCAGCACATTCGATCCATCGCAGCGCCCGTGCCAGATTCGCAGCGTGCTTCGACATCTCGATGCACATTTGGGCTAGCGCGATTCTCATCCGTCAAAGGCTCCATACACGCGACCATAGCCCAACTGCGAAAGCAACTCATCTTCCAGGGCGTGCATCTCCGTGGCCTTTTCCGGTACAGTGTCGTTGAAGCCCACCAGATGCAAAGCGCCGTGGACGATATAGAGCATCAACTCGCCCACGGGGTTGGCGTCATGCTTGGTCGCTCGGCGGCTGGCTGTTTCAGCAGACACCACGATTTCGCCTTCGACACTGCCGTCCGTGCTGCTGCCCAACGGGAATGAAAGCACGTCGGTCGGCTCGTCTCGCTTGAGATACCTGAGGTTGAGTCGAGCGATTTGCTCATCCCCGACAATCGCAACGCTGACGTGCCCGGGCGAACGTCGGGCACGATCGAACACGAGCCTAAGCCCGCGCCGGATCATTGCGTCATCGACCGCGACCGCACTGCACTGCCTGCAGATTTCTATCGGGTGTGGGTCTAAGTCGGCTTCTTCGTTCATTCCAGATGCTATGGTCTCGTCACGAAGGCGCGGCGGATGAGGCCGGCTCCGGCTCCACCTCCGGTTGACGCCGGGGCGCCTTCGGATAAGCGACACGACCATGATAGAACCGGCACATACTCTTGACGAGCGATTCTTCCACTCGGTGCAACTCTTTGAGAGTAATGTCGCAGTCGTCGAACTGTCCGTCTTTCAATCGTTCCATGAGAACCTGATGGACGGTGCTCTCGATGCGCCCGGGCGTCGGGTCCTGGAGCGATCGAACGGCCCCTTCGGCTCCGTCACACAGCATCAAGATCGCCGACTCCTTACTTCGGGGCCTCGGGCCAGCGTAGCGGAACAGGCTTTCAGAGACCTCCCGATCATGTTTGCCGCGCACCTTCTGGCGCTCAGAGGCAAGCTGAT
>CAYGAN010000023.1:12582-17790 GCA_964347585.1 uncultured Planctomycetales bacterium
GTCCAGCCCTTCGAGCAACATCGCGAGTTGCGCCGGGCTGAGCCGCAGCACGCCGCCGACCGGCGGCGGCCAGCGGAACCGGCCGTCCTCGAGCCGCTCTTCGATGAAGCGCCGAATATCGGGTGAAGTAAGCTGGACGGCTCGCGTGAACCGGAAGTGCTCTTCGATGAACTGGTGCAGAACTCTTGGCAGGCCGTACTCCCTAGCAATCTCGATGCCGTCCTTGACGTGGCCACGGATGACCATGAGGCTCATGGTAGGCTCGAGCTTGTCGTGGACGTTCATGCGGGCCTCTTGATTCTCCGTGTAATACTCGGGCTTCTGAATCTTGCCCACGTCATGATAGTAGGCGCCCACCCGGGCGAGCAGGCCGTTCGCCCCGATTGCATCGGCGGCCCCCTCTGCCATGCTCCCAAGCACCAGCGAATGGTTGTACGTCCCGGGCGCTTCCTGCGCGAGCCGCTTCAACAAAGATTTGCTCGCGTCGCACCACTCCAGCAGAGTCATGCTCGTGGCAATACTGAACGCCCGTTCGATGAAGGGCAGGATGCCCTGAATAATCAAGCCTGCCAGAATCGCTGCTCCCGCCGCCAAGCTGGCCTGCTTGAGAATGTAGTCTAACTCCTGCCTTGCCATCAGTTCGGCCCAGAAGTAGGCGACAAAGGCAGCCGCCGCCGTTGCCACGCCCACCCCGATCAGTTTGCTTCGGGAACGCACGTCTTTCAGCATAAAGACGCCAAGAGTCACCGCGGCCATCATGGTGATAAACAGTCCGAAGTCACGATCAAGTGCCAAGGTTGCCAGCACAGTCAGGGCGCCCGAGACACCCAACGCGTATCGTTGATCGTAGGCAATCGTCAATACTGCTGCCGCCATCACCACCGCTCCGACGGCCAGTTGGGGCCAGCCTGCCACTGCCATGGACCGCGTCACGGCCAAGACGGCCGCCATGAGGCACGCCAGCGCGAAGACGCGAGCGGAGTTGCGCACGACGCGGTGTTGATATCGCGCTGTGTACGCACTCAGCCCGATGACGATCATCAGCACCACGCCCACGAGGCCCGCTCGGCCCAACAGATACTGACCGTACAGGGTCGGGTTCTCACGCAGCGCCAGACGATAGGCTTCATGCTCCTTCGCAAGCAACTTCACGTGCTCATCCGTGAGGATCCCGGCCCTGACGATCGGCTGGCCCTGTTCGTACGGGACGACCACGGGCTGGACCTGCTCGGCCGCCTTTTCCAGGCGTCGTCGCGTGGCCGCCGGATCAAACCGGTACACCGGCTGAGGTGGCGGGCCCAGGATCGACCTCGCGATCATCGCAGCAACGTCCGGCTGGAGCGCCTCGGGGAACTCCCAGACGACCTCGTTGGCGGCTTGCTTGACGTATTTTTCGTTCGGCAATTGGAGCAGTCCCACATCGACGCGGCGCTCCGTTCGGTCGGGGACCATCAGGGCAGCCGGCGGCGGCTGCTTTCGCCTAGACGGATCCAGCGATTGGACAATCGGACGCTCGACAATGCGCGTCACCAATCGGTCGGCCAAGCTCGTGAACTCTTCACTGCCACTCTCGGTGCTTAGCCCGTTCAGGACCTCAAAGTCGGTCGAATCGAGCCCCGTCCACTCTGATTCTGCAGTTGCGGCCTGAAACTTCTCAAGATCGCCGTTCGCCTCCTTGCTCATCACCAACAGATTGTTCAAGCGGGCGCGAATGTGCTCAATCAGGGCAGTGTTCAGCTCGAATACGTTCGGGCTGTTCATGCGAGCCAACGCACGTCTCCGCTCGGTCTCGTCGGAATCCTGGACCTCGAAACTGACTCGCGCCGGGATATCTTGACCAATCCGCCGGCCCTCGCGATAAGGCATCGCCTCCCCGCCGTACAAGACTATCGCGGCCACCACCACGAAGAACGCGATCGCGATCATCACTGCTGCCGTGGCCCGGGCGTCGCGGAACCGTCGCCACAATGAAGGCGTTCGCTGGGCGCGCTGACGCCGAACTTCCTGGCGGCGATTCCTCTTCTGTTTCGGTTGCCAGGTCATGTAATCCTGCCTCGTGCCCCGTCGACGCCTCGCCCGACGGCAAGGTCTATATCGGCTGAGTTTCGCCTTGACTCAGCTACATAGCTGCTCGCTTCGGCTACCGGACCCGTCAGCCTCTACGAGCGGACGTTGATCGGGTGCTGTGGTCTCCATAGGCGTTCACGATGTTCTGCACCAGCCTGTGCCGAACGATGTCCGCATCCCTAAGACGAACAATGGCCACGCCGCTGAACCCTCTCAGTCGCCCCACCGCGTCCACCAGACCGCTGAGCTGCCCAGCGTCCAGGTCGATCTGGCTGTCATCCCCGGTGACGATCATCTTACTATGGTGCCCCATGCGGGTCAGGAACATCAGCATCTGTGAGACCGTGGTGTTCTGGGCCTCGTCGAGAATCACAGCAGCGTTGTTCAGCGTTCTTCCGCGCATGAAGGCCAGCGGAATGACCTCGATGATGTCATTCTGCATAAATCGCTTGATCTGATCGAACGTCATCATGTCGTTCATGGCGTCGAACAGCGGGCGCAGGTATGGGTTGACCTTTGCCTGCATGTCCCCAGGCAAATAGCCGAGCTTCTCGCCCGCCTCAACCGCCGGACGCACCAGCACGATCCGCTTGATCTGCCCTTGCTTCAACATCGAGACCCCCATAGCGACGGCCAGATAAGTCTTGCCCGTTCCGGCTGGCCCAAGGCAGAAGATCAGATCGTGTTGACGTATCGCGCGCACGTACTCAGCTTGGCCGTCGGTCTTCGGTACGACGGAAGCCGCCTTTGCGTAAACTTCGATGCGATCCGTGGTGGCTTGCAGCTGGGCTTGATCGCGGGCGGCTTCTGCAATAGCCTCCGCGACGTCGTCATCAGATAAGTACTCGCGGCCCCGCAGACACTTCTGGAGCTGTTCGATTACCGCGGCCGCCTTGGCAACCGCGGACGGCTCGCCTGCCAGTTTGACCGACGAATCGCGCGCAGTGATACGCACGCCCAAGGCCGTCCGGACCAGTCGCAAGTGTCTGTCGCCCGATCCGAACAGCGCTTTGCGCTCTGCAACGTCATCCAAGATGATCGTCAGTTCCAATGCGCTACGCCACTCTGCGTACCGCAGAGTGGTGCCCGGGCATACCCGGCAGTCGGTTACGCCGGCATCTCCTATTCTACCCCGCCCGGTGCCACAATGTTAGCAGCCACCAGGCCGCTGGCGCCGTCACGAGCGGAGAGTCGATCAGGTCGAGTACGCCGCCGAATTCCGGGATAAGTTGGCCCGAGTCCTTGGCAGCGGCATTGCGCTTCACGAGCGATTCAGTTAGGTCGCCGAGTTGCCCCAGAAAGGCCATAGCCGGCCCAAAGACAAGGGCTTGCGACCAAGTCAGCCAAGGCCTCTGCCCGCTCACACCGGCCAACGTCGGCCCGAACCAGCCTAGCACAACGGCAACCGTCGTCGCCAGGAGCAACCCGCCAGCCAGGCCTTCCAGGGTCTTGTTGGGGCTGACGGACGAGAGGAGTCTGCGTCGCCCGATGGAAGCGCCGCAGAGATAACCGCCTATGTCAGAAGACTTTACGACGGCGAGCCACAGCAGGATCAGCCACCCGCCCGTCGGACCCGCCAACTGACAGCGCAGGCGCACGGCAAACCCAGCCAGGAAGCCCAGATAAACGATCATTAGCAGCGTCGCGCCGAGGTCGCCCACTGCGTTCTGCGTGTCTGCTCGGACGACCAGTATGACCACGGTTCCCAAGACCCCAAGCAGCAGCCATATGGCGGAAATCCGCCAGTCACCCGAGGCATCCAGTCCGGGCGAGCGGACCAACGGCGCGGTCATCCAAGGGATGGCCAAGAAACCGATCGCGACAACTGTCGCCCAACTGGCGGCAGGATTGTGTCCGGCCCGCCGGCAGAGCCCAGCCATTTCCCTGCACGCTAGAGCCACCAGCAGTGCAAAGAAGATCGTGGACGGTCCCCCTCGTCGAAACCACCCTCGCAGGATCGGCGCCCACTCAGACTCAGGCCCCTGGTCCTGCCACAGGTGAGCGTCCAGCGCCATCAACCCGACTAGTGCGGTGATCATCACCGCGCCCAGAAGGATCCGACGAATCAGTGAGGGTAGCGCCATGTTGAGCAAGGCGACAGAGTAGCCAGCCATACGTGCCGCGTCCGACGCCTTGGGCCTCGCCCGTTAAGCACCCGATGTCTGTGGGGCTCTCCGGCGGCTGGGGCCCACGGCGCCGAAGCGCCGTTCCCTGCGAGCGAACTCCCGAATGGCGGCGTGAAGGTGCGACTCGCGGAAATCCGGCCAGTACACGTCCGCAACATACAGCTCGGTGTAACTGATCTGCCAGAGCAGGAAGTTGCTCAAACGATGCTCGTTGGAGGTACGAATGAGCAGGTCCGGGTCGGGCAACCCGGCCGTGCCCAGGGAATCGCTGACGAGTTGCTCGTCCACCTCTTCCGGTCGGACCGTACCGTTGACGGCAGCGCGCACGATTCTCCGGACGGCATCGACGATCTCCGTACGGCCGCTGTAGTTAATCGCCAGGCACAAGGTCATCCCGGTGTTGTCCTTGCTCACAGCGATGGTCTCATCGAGCTCGCGGAGCACTCGCTCGGGCAGCCCTTCACGACGACCGAGCTGCACCAGCCGAACGTTGTTGTCCATCACGGTGGAACGTTCCCGGGCCAGGTATTCAGCGTAGAGGTCCATGAGCTGCTCAATCTCGCCTGTCGGGCGGCGCCAATTCTCGATGCTGAAACCGTACAGCGTCAGCACCTCAATACCTAGACGAGCACACTCTGTCACGACGGCACGGACGGCCTTACCCCCTTCAGCATGACCTTCGATCCGAGGCAGGTTTCGGCGGCGCGCCCATCGGCCGTTCCCATCCATGATAATCGCGATATGCCGGGGCAGCTCCTGCAGCTGCAGGTCCAAAGCGTCGTCTGGAGTTGATCGCTTTTCAGGCATAAGCAGACTTTTCTGCCCAGTTCGATCCTGCGGGACATCACGCACAGGGCAGTTCGCGGCTCAGCGCCAGAACGTCTGATCTCGTTCAGGCCCAACGCTGACGATCGTGACCGGCGCGCCGACCAGAGCTTCCAGACGGCTCAGGTATTGCTGCGCGGTGGCAGGCAGCGCGTCGAACGCTCGAGCCGAGGACAAGTCCTCTTGCCAG
>CAYGAN010000023.1:17800-20158 GCA_964347585.1 uncultured Planctomycetales bacterium
CGTTTCAACAACCGGTTCGACGTCGTGGAGCACCCGGACGTCGGCGCTGAAGCCGGCGAGTTCCCGGCCCCGGTAGCGGTATCCGACGCAAACGCCGACCTCAGTCAGGCCGCTGAGCGTGTCGAGGTGCATGACTGCGACATCCGTGATCCCGCCGACCATCACGCTATACTTGGTGGCAACTGCGTCGAACCACCCACACCGCCGCGGTCGACCTGTCGTCGTGCCGTACTCACGCCCCT
Source organism: uncultured Planctomycetales bacterium (assembly GCA_964347585.1). Classification (GTDB taxonomy): domain Bacteria; phylum Planctomycetota; class Phycisphaerae; order UBA1845; family CAYGAN01; genus CAYGAN01. The sequence goes on from CAYGAN010000023.1 coordinate 18,043, forward strand.
GATCGCGGATGTATTGTCCGATCTCATTGTGCAGCTCGCTGGGGAACGGCCCTTCGCCGACGCGAGTCGAATAGGCCTTGACCACACCGACGTAGCGCTTGACGGCCGACGCCGGGATGCCCGCCCCAGCGGCTACGCCGGTAGCGCTGGAACTGCTGCTGGTCACGAACGGATACGTGCCGTGGTCAATGTCCAAAAGGGTCCCGTGGGCCCCCTCGAAGAGCAGTCGCTTGCCAGCCGCCAGCGCTTCGTGCAGCAGGGCAGTCGTGTCGCAAACGAAAGGTCGCATCCTTCGCGCGTATTGTAGGTACTCTTCCGAGAGGGCAGCCGCGTCAAAAGGCTCTGCGCCGTCGTACAAGGCGCCGAAGATAGCGTTCTTGGTCTCGACGATCTGCCCGAGCCGCTTGCGGAACCACTCCGGGTGATACAGGTCGCATACCCGAATGGCCGTCGTTCGGCGCATCTTGTCTGGGCCCGATCCCGCGAGCCGTCGTCCCGAGGCGCCGGTCGGCTGGCAGGGATGATTCCGACAGCTGGTCCTCCCGCTTGTGATAAGGGAACACCACGTGGGCGCGGTTGCTGATTCGCAGGTTCTCGCCGACCGCTATGCCCCGGCCTTGAAGCGCCTCAATCTCCTCGAACAACGTCGCCGGGTCGAGCACCACGCCGGGGCAGATCACCGCAGTCACCCCGGGCCTGAGAATGCCGCTCGGGATCAGGTGCATTGCAAAGAGCTCGCCGTCGAAGCGGACGGTGTGCCCGGCGTTGGCTCCACCGTTATAGCGAACGACGAAGTCGAACCGGTCGGTGAGGACATCGACGATCTTGCCTTTGCCCTCATCGCCCCATCCGAGCCCAACAACACAGGTGTGACCAAGCTCGCGGGAACTCATAGCCCCGTTCTCTTCATGGCGGCGCTCGACGCCCAGCAAAATGGGGCCTAAACGGCCCCGCTCCAGACGAACCGTGCGCCACCGTCGGTACGTTACCGCCCCGCCTGCATCCTGTCAAGGCCAGCTAGCCCGGCGCCTGGTGCCGTCGCACCGGACGGCGGCTCCGCCTCACGCAGGGATGCCAGGGGACGGATCGACGATTCTGCCCGGCGCACCACTGAACGGCCCGAATGGGAGGAGGCAGCCGGTGCGGTCGTGACTTGAAACCTGCCGATGTCCTGCTCTACTAACCCGCCGACAGGCTCATTTCGGAGACTCGACATGACAGGACTTACCCCCATGCCGAAGAAGCTCGAGATTCAGTCCGGTTGGCTGGATCTCAGTGCGGGCAAGCTGATTCTGTGGCTGCAGCGAGGCGCATGCCTCCCGGTCAGGGTCGCAGCCGAGGCCGTTGCCGACGCGCTCTCGCACGCGCTGCGATCCCAGGTGCAGGTCCGGGCCACGACGCGGCTGGCTAATGCGCAGGCCATCGTGGCGCGCTCCGGCACATCGCCGCCTAGACACGCGTTACGCCGGCGGACGCGTCTGCAGGGCTATCGGCTCGAAGTGACCCGCGAAGCGGCAATCGTCGGGTCGGCTGGCCGTAGCGACAGCGCCAGGCCGACCCGACCGCAAAGAGCCGGCATAGCAACGGACGGGCTCGCGTACGGCCTGCGGACGCTCGCGCAGTGGATCGACACGCGGTGCAAGACCGGACGCCTACGCTGCGTGCGTATCGAAGACTGGCCCGACTTCGAGATTCGCGCGCTGCTGGCGCACGTCAGCTACAACATGTGGGGCCCGCCACCGCCCAAGACGAAGGGCGGTCGCCGCAAGCCCAGCGGGCGCGAACGTACTGTCCATTACTCGCCGCGGCTCCGATTCAATGAGCAACTGTTCCGCCAGATCGTCCAGCGGATGGCCGAGATGAAGATGAACATGATCGTGCTCGATCTCGGTGACGGGATCCGTTATCGCTCGCACCCGGAGCTCGCGGTCAAGGGTGCGCTGTCGCGCGCCCGGCTCCGCGCGTTGCTGGGACTTTGCCGCGATCACGGCCTCGAGCCGATCCCCAAGCTGAACTTCAGCACGGTTCACGATCTGTGGCTCGGGCCGTACGAGAAGATGGTCGGATCGGAACCGTACGACCGGGTCTGCGCTGATTTGATCGCGGAGGTATCTGA
>CAYGAN010000023.1:20168-22701 GCA_964347585.1 uncultured Planctomycetales bacterium
GCCGATCGCCTGGTCGAAGGAGATGCCCGCGGTGAGCTGTTCGAGGGTCCCCGGCTGTTCCACCTCGGCATGGACGAGGAAACGCTGGAGCATCACCGCGGGCTCAGACTGGAACACGTGGTCATCCGCCAGGGCCAGGCCTGGCTGGACGCACTGCTCAAGCTGGACGGATTCGTCCGGGCCAACGGGGCAAGGTCATGGATATGGGCCGACCCGCTCTGGCCGGGCAGGTCAACGGAGAACGCCAAGGTTCCCAAGCGGATCATGCTCAGCGACTGGCACTATCACGTGGCCGACGACTATCCTTCGATGCGCAGGCTCGATCAGCTCGGGTACGAAAATATTCCCACGTCGAGCAACTGGAGCCGTGACGAGAACGCCGCGCACCTAGCGCAATTCACGTTCTGCAATCTCGTCCACCGGCGGGCGCGGGGGATGCTGCAGACCATCTGGCGCCCGACGACGCCGCTTTGGCAGGATAACTACCTAAACGGCATCACTCTCGCCGCCCGAGGCTTCTGGAACGTTGGATCGGAGCCGCCACCTGGAGGGTCAGCCGCGCAGCATCCTGGCAGTTGATGGGCCTGCATTAGTGGTAGATAGTCTTATGGGTCCGCCTGAGACCTGAAGCGAGGTGAGGAAACATGGGTTGGGCAGAGAAAAGGATCGAACGATATCGTCAGGGACACGACGCCAGTTGGGTGGAGAGAAGGGCTCTCGAACACGCCAACCCAGTACATCTTGGATTGGCGGTCCTGAGTGTGATCCCACTTGTATGTGGTCTTTGGCTGCACAATTGGCTCTTGAGAGCTGTAGGGATTCTGTTGAGTTTCTTTGGTCACCTGTGGTGTTGGCTACAGAAGTAGCGGTCTGGTCCGCGATTCCTTCTTCCCCCGAGCATGCTGAGTCTGCTGAGAGTTAGAGGACCTACCTCACACCCGCTCGGGAGCTTTTGACCGCGTCTCGGCAAAGGGGCCTTCCAGGGGTCACTTGTTCTCGACGAATTGCAGTGATGCTGAGTTGATGCAGTATCGCAGGCCCGTCGGGGCCGGCCCGTCCTCGAAGACGTGCCCGAGGTGAGCGTCGCAACGGCTACAGAGCACTTCGGTGCGGGTCATGCCGTGGCTGTGATCTGTTTCCGTCTGGACCTTATTCTCGGCGATCGGTTGCCGAAAGCTCGGCCAGCCGGTGCGCGAGTTGAACTTTGCTCGCGAGCTGAACAGCTCCTGCCCGCAGCAGACGCACGTGTAGATACCCTTGGCTTTGTGGTTCCAGTATTGGCCGGTGAAGGCCTGTTCGGTCCCTTTGTGGCGCGTCACGAGGAACTGCAGCGGCGTGAGCTGCGCTCGCCACTGCTCGTCAGTCTTGGCAACCTTGTCGGTCACGCTGGACTCCGTTGTCTTAGTCGCGCCTGCGGTCGGTGCCTCCGGCGTTCGCGAAGACGGCTGCTGTCTCGCTGCGGCGTCGATCTCAGCGCGATCGCATCCGCCTAACAGCGCAACGACGAGCAAAACCGTGACTAAACCGCGCTCCCTCATTACCCGATTGTAGGCCGGCCGGACGCGCACTCAAGGCGTGCCGCGCTGAAGCCACGCTTCTTGCATCTCCGTATCACTCTTATTCGACTCCGCGCAAGCAGGCCGTCGAGGCGAGAGATCAAAGCCGAGGGGCCGCAGACGATTACGGTGCACTGCGGCAGCTCCGAGAACCACGTGCGGATCGCATGTTCAGCAACGTGATGCCCGAGTCGCGGATTCAGTCTGGCCACCACAAGCTCGGGCCTTGCGGACTGGCGGGTCATGCTGAAGTCGATGAAGAGGCGGTTGTCAATCGTTCCCGAGAACTCGTTAAGGAGAAGGTTACCGCGGGTGGCCTGGATCGCCAGACAGTCGCGCGAATGGATGATCAGATCGGGGCAATCGGGGGACGCCTTGGCGATGAAGACCGGAATATGGCCGTGACCAGGCTTCCAGACGGCTACGCTCCGAGGGTGCTCGCGCCTAAGATGCTCCGCCAGGAGGCTGAAGCAGAGCTCCGTATCGAGCGACAGCGTGTCGAACTCCGGAAGTCCGTGCCAAGCGCGCATCGCGTAGCTGACCGACTTCCAGCCGAATCGCTTCTCCCCGCGGTCGTAGGGGTGTTCCGGGATCGGCACGGGGCCTCGAAATGCGTATCGGTAAACGACATGGCCGCGTCGAACGGCTGTCTCTCGGACCTCTACGTTCTTGTGACCAAGTATCCGCTCAACGGAATCCTTGAGAGTGCTCACGACGACGATCCAGACCTCACCGCCTTCTGCCAGAAAAGGCTGGGCTCCGAGCAGAAACAGCCGGTGGACCGCCTGGCCTGCCTTTGCCGGAACATTGGAAACGACCAGGTCAAAGCGCTGCCCGACGATATGCTCGTACGCTAGTCCCGCCTCGAATCGCGCGCCGCCTGTTCCATTGTGCTCCGCGTTCCACTTTGCGAACGCGACCGCGAGGGCATCACGGTCCGTCCCGAACACGGAGCGGCTTGGACTCATGCCGGCCAG
>CAYGAN010000023.1:22711-35291 GCA_964347585.1 uncultured Planctomycetales bacterium
GAAAGAGAGCGATCGGCCCATAACCGCAGCCAAGGTCCAGAGCCCTGTGCCACCGGGCGTCGGCAGCAGTCAGGCGCCGCAGCAAAACGGCGGTGCCAACGTCTAGCTGGTGGGAGCTGAAAACGTCAAGGGGTATGTCGAGGACAATCTCCCGCTTGGCATAGGGAACGCGGATAGACTTCTTGTAGTAAATGTCGCGGAGCCACTGATCCATGAACGTCCATCTCCAATTAAGTGTTGGAGCAACCGGCGTGGGTGTGACAGCTCACGCAACGTCTATTATTTTACTTCGGGCTTCAGCGGCGTCAGCTGGATGTTGCGAAACTCGATCGGCGCGCCTTCGGATTGCAGGCAGATGGCACCCTTCGTCACGCTGCAGTTGGTTGCATGGTTGACCAGGACGCCGTTGACCTTGACGGCGATCTCGTCGGCCCTGCAGGTGACCTCCAGGTGGTTCCACTGGCCGATTGGCTTCTCCGAATCGTCGGTCAGATTCAGGTGGCGTCGGCCTTGACGGCGGTCCGCTGCGTTCTCGACATCGAGTCCTGTGCCGATGATCCACAAGTCGCCTGCGTGACCGGCTTTGAGCTGGACCTCGATGGACTTGGGCCAGATCCCGATCGCACGAGGGCTCGAGGCGTGCACAAGCACGCCGTTGTTGCCACCTCTTGTGCCCGGCGGCCAGCGCCACTCGAGCGTGAGAACGTAGTCGTTGTACTCTTTCTCGGTGCGAATGTAGCCAGCGGGCCGGCCTTGGCAGATCAGCACGCCGTCCTTGACCGACCAGACCTGCCCCATCTTTGCACTCGAATCGGCGAGCTGGTACGTCCAGCCGGACAGGTCTCGGCCGTTGAATAGTCCGGTCGTCCGCGACCGCACGTGGGATCTCGCCGCTTCGCGGGGCGGCAAAGAGGCGCAGCTCGATGAGAGGGACACCGCCAATCCCACCAGCGACGTTGAGACATAGCGCATCATCGACCTCGCCGTTGGGTGACTCTGGCCAGACCGGTCGGCGACGACCACGTCGGCCCCTGCCGGACCCAGGCGGCTACCCGACGGCAGGTACAGCCGAAAGCACTTCCGGGTGCGGACGACCTGCCCTACGCGTCGAGCGGATATCATCGCGACACTGTCTCGTCGAGCCGCACCGCTCATCCGTGACGAAATGACCGGCGGGAGCACTCTCCGCGATCGGGCGCGATGCAAGGCCTATAAGCTGCCGAGTCGGCTGCCGGCCCGATGCTGCGCGCGACTTGCGTGCCTTGGGCTACACCCCAGCACGGTGGGAGCCCGATGGCTCACCACCGCTGCCCACGCCCCCGCGATTCGCCTCGGCCTCCGGAGGGACCGGAGCGGTCGGACCGGGGACGTGCTTCGTTGACGGTCAGCGTTCGGCCGTCGAGCTCCGTTCCGTTGACTCCGGCAATGGCGGCTGAGGCTTCGCCGTCGTCCTCCATTTCGACGAATCCAAACCCGCGCGACCGACCACTCATGCGGTCCGTGATGACCGCTACGCTGTTGACGGTCCCGTGCGCGGCGAACAGTTCCCTGAGCTGCTCCTCGGTGGTGTCGAACGAAAGGTTGCCGACGTAGATCTTCTTCATGCCATAGACTCCCGGTGGAATTGACTGATTCGAAGGCTAACGGAGGGGTGGTGCCGTCACCACCGAACGATCCCACCAGAAGCCAACGGACAGTCGAACGGCATAAGCTTACCCTCGGTCGTGTCCGGTTCGCAAGTGTAAAGCTGCCGTGGAACTTGCGTCACACGACAGCGCCGAACGGATGCAGATGCCCAACCGAAGTGGCTTGCTTCCGCTCGACGACAGGCCGAGCAGGCACCCGAGAAGGCGGTCTCCATCGCGAAGTACGCCGTCACTCGTCGGCTCAAACCACAGGCAAGCGGAACCGATGCATCTTGGGCCGCAGAATCCATATTTCGAACCGCTAGAGGCCGACTTTGGCCTTAATGCCGTTGCCACGCCGCGTTGCCTTGGGATTGACAGACGTTGGCTCACTCGTGGCGGAGTGACTCGACCGGACTGAGTCGCGAGGCTCGCCGCGCTGGCAGAAGGCCGAACGCTATTCCGATGACCACGGCGAAGGTCAAGGGAGCGACCAGCAGTTCCGGCAGGATAATCGCCGGCCAACCCACGAGTTGGGCAATCAGGGCGCTGCCGACCAGCCCCAACGCTACTCCGAGCAGCCCGCCGACACCCGCCAGGGTTCCCGCTTCAATCATAAACTGCCGCATGATCATCCGCCGCGACGCGCCGACGGCCATGCGGATCCCAATCTCTCGGGTGCGTTCCATCACGGTGACCAGCATGATGTTCATTATACCGATGCCCCCGACCAGCAGGCTGATGCCGGCAACGCTCACCAGCAGAGCGGCCATGACATTGGCGGTGCTCTCGGCGGTCTCCGCAGCCTCCTGAATGGACCTGACGGAGAAGTCGTCCAGCTCGGTCGGTCCGATGTGATGTCGCTGCCGGAGCAGGGCTTCTATCTGCTTGATGGCCAGAGGGATTTGTGTTTCGTGCGTGGCCGAGACGAAAAACGCGTTGGGGCGGTCGCCGCCGTCGAGGTATCTGAAGCAAACGGTGATGGGCACGATGATGGTGTCGTCCTGGTCCACACCGAGAGGGGTTTGGCCTTTTTCTGCTAGCAGGCCGACGATCTCTATCGGGGTTCCCTTGACCCGGACTCGTTGACCGACGGGGTCTGTCTGACCGAAGAGTTGCTCGGCGGCGGTCTTGCCGATCAGCCCGACCTTGGCCGCCGTGACGACGTCTCTGGGCTCGAACCGCTGTCCCGTTGCCAGGGGCCAGTCGCGCACGTCGAGGTAGTTGGCGGTTGTGCCGCTGATCTGTAGCGACCAATTGCCCAGCTCACTCGTCGCTTGGCAGCGCACCCCGGTGATTGCCGAGGCATATGCTACCGCGGAGCACTCGCGTTCGATGGCCTCAGCGTCTTGCATCGTCAGGGACAGGGACGAGCCCGCACCGACACGGACACCGCGCTCGATGCTCGAACCCGGCACGACGTAGATCATATTCGTTCCGAGAGTGGCGATCTGATCCTGAATCGTCAGCTTCGCACCCTGACTGATGGAGATGACCGCGATGATGGCTGCCACGCCGATGATCACGCCGAGCACGGTCAACATGCTCCGTGTCCGGTGCCGGTGCATCTCACGCAGCGCGATCCTGAAGCTTTCAACCCAGACCACGTACACCTAGGGCGGCCTCCCCTGATGTACCACGGCTTCGCGCGGCGGGCTTGCCGGTGCTTGATCGGCTGGCGCAGCTGCCGCAGCGACCGTTCTGATGTGCGGAATGGCTGGCCCGCCCTTGGCCGGCGCCGGCTGGTCGTACGCCACGACCCCGTCGTGCAGGATGACGACGCGGTGGGCGTATCCGGCAATGTCCGGATCGTGGCTGACCATGATCACGGTCAGCGCCTCTTCGCGGTGCAGCCGGGCGAGCAGCTCGAGCACTTCCTCGCTGGTTTTGGAGTCGAGGTTGCCGGTAGGCTCGTCGGCCAGGAGCAGCCTTGGCCGCGCCACAATCGCCCGCGCCAACGCCACGCGTTGCTGCTGCCCACCGGACAGTTGCCAGGGCATGTGTCGGATTCGGTCCGCCAGTCCAACCGTCTCCAGCGCCCAGCGGGCTTGTCGGATACGCTCGCGACGCCCAAGACCCGAGTAAATCATCGGCAGCTCGACGTTCTCCAGCGACGTACTGCTGCCGAGCAGGTTAAAACTCTGGAAAACGAATCCGAGCCTGGTATTCCGGCAGCGCGCCAGCTCTTGCTCACTCATCCGGCCGACCTGCCGGCCGTCAAACAAGTAGGTACCTGCGGTGGGTTCGTCCAGGCAGCCAAGGATGTTCAGAAGCGTGCTCTTTCCAGATCCACTGGCACCCATGACGGCGAGGAATTCGCCCTCGGTGACCGTCAGATCGATCCCGCGAAGCGCGTGGACTTGCGCCTCCCCCATGTCGTAAGTCTTCCTCAGGCCGTACAACTCGACAATACTGCTCATTTGCTGGCTTGGAGGGCTTGTTCGCTTCGGTTCTCGGGTCGCGTCAGCAGGATCGCGCGCTGAAAGGTGCTCCGCGATTGCGCCTGCTTTCGAATCTCGATCACAAAGGCCGATCCCTCAGCGACCTCCGGTCCACCGGCAATGGCTGTCTCCCGGTTGTCCGTGAAGCGCGTCCATACCGGCACGGGCTTCCAGGCGCCGTCGACGTGCTGCCAGAACGTCGCCTTGGCTGGCTCGATGGGAGGCGGAGGAAAGTCCGACCCGCCTGGGCCGGCGTCCGGTGACGGTTCGGCGCCGACTTCAATCGGCTCGGGCGCCGCAGGCCAGGTCAGCCCATCGAGAAACCGCCGAATCTCGTCCGGAAGCAAAGGCGGCCGGAAGCGCAAAGCGGCATTGGCCACCTTTGTCGTCTCGCCCCGCCGGATGATCTCGATGGTCACGTCTGCCGGCATGCCGGGACGCAAGAGTCGGTCGCGGTTGGTCACACTGATCACAACCGTGTACGTGACCACATTACCCGTGTTGTTGGGCTGGTTGCGAATCTGGCGGACGCGACCCTCGAAGCTCCGGTCTCGATACGCGTTGACGGTGAACGCAGCGGGTTGGCCTGGGCAGAGGTAGCCCACGTCAGCCTCGGCGACGTCGGCCAACAACTCCATTCGTGAAAGGTCCTCCGCCACGACGAACAGCTCCGGCGCGAGGAACTCAGCTGCGACCGTCTGGCCGACGTCAACCCGCTGATCGAGCACAATCCCGTCAATGGGCGAGGTGATTGCGGTGCGCTCAAGGCGGTACTCGGTCAGCTGGACGCGGCTCTGAGCGTCCTGAACGGCGGCTCTCCCGGCGGCGGTGTTTGCTGTTGCCGCCTCGTGGGCTGCCAGTTGACCGGCGTGTTCCTGTTCAGTGGCTGCCCCCTCGCGGCGGAGGCCCTCCACCCGGTCGAGCTCGCGCTTGGCCTCTCGCTCCTGGACTTCGAGTTGTCGGAGTTGGGCGTTCGCCCGAGCCAGGGCAGCTTTGGCCTGCTCGTGTTGGGCGCGATAGAGCTCGGGCCTGAGACGGGCCATCACCTGGCCGCGCGAGACTCGATCGTTGTATTTGACAAGGACTTCTTGGACCGTGCCGCTCACTTCGCACCCGACCGAGACTTGGGTAGTGGGCGCGAGGCGGCCCGTAGCGGTGATGGCCAGTGTCAGCGGTCCTCTGGTGACCGAGGCGGTGCGCAGCTCAAGCGGCTCCTCGCCGCTGAGCGCGTACCATCCACCCCACACAGCGACGACGAAGACTAGAATTACGAGCAGTTGAATAAGCCGCTTACGCACGGGACGTTCCGAACAGGGTTCTCGTGTCACTCTCGCAGCGTTCGTTGACCTGCCCGCGCTCCCAATGGCCCTTCTTGAAGCGCCGGCAAGGGTAACAGCTGACAGGACTATTGCCGTTGACAGGCAGTCGGCTTTCGGCCATCATGACGCGGAATTCATAAGGGCGTCGGTCTTCCAAAGGGTAGCCTAAGGCGTTGTCTAAGGCAAGACGAGAGGATCGAATGTTGCCACGTGTCTCCGTAGCGGGGACGGGCTCGTTCCTGCCGAACGATCCGATCCCCAGCAGCAGCATCGACGGTATTCTGGGGCCGCTGAACGACGCTCCTGCCCGTGTGCGGTCGTTCGTGAGGAACCTTGTGCCCAGGATGCTAGCAGCAGGGGGAATAGAGCACCGGCACTTCGCGATCGACCCTAAGACCCACCGCCTGACACACACGGTTGCATCGCTGGCAGAGGAGGCGGCACGCCGGGCCCTCGAACAGGCTGGCCGGAGCCCGGCGGACGTCGATCTGCTGCTGCTGTCCAGCCCGATGTACGACCAGACGACCCCGCCGACGACGACAATACTCCAAGAGCGGCTGGGCATCGAGCAATGCGCGGAAATGGAGATCCATTCGAATTGTTCCGGCGTCGGCAAGTGCGTGCAGGTGGCCTGCGACGCGCTGCGCACTGGGCGATACAGGACTGCGTTGGTGACGTACGCTCAGCTCTCGAGCGTGTACCTTCGCGATTGTTACTTCAACCAAGCGCGGATGACCAAGACCCAAGCTGCCCTGCGGTACATCCTGGCGGACGGCAGTGGCGCCCTGCTGCTGGAAGCAGCCGACGATGCCGGGCAAGGAACGGCTCCACACGAGGTCCTGGGCGCTTATGTGGAGTCGGTCGGCGGCAAACGTAAGCCTGGGATGACCGCAGGCGGTTCGATCGCTGACCTGATGGACCACGATGGACAGATTGTGGGCTTGTTTGAGCGAGGCGACCACCATCTGGACCAGGATTTCGTCGCCGTGAGCCGGGACGCGGCACGCCTGCTGTTCGAAGGAGCCATGCGTATGATTGAATCGCTCGGGCTCGACCCGAAAGAGATCGATCATTACGTGTTTTCCATTCCCGGCGAGCAACTGTACAAGGATAGCATCGAGCTTTTCACACGCTGTTTCGGCGTTCACCACGAGCGCGCGAGGTTCCGGGGTCGCAATTCGGGATACTGCGGCGGGGCGTCGCTCCTAGTGCACCTGGACGAAATGGTGCGCTCCGGCGAGCTCCAGGCAGGTGAGACAGTCGTCGTTCATTCGGTCGAGTCGAGTAAGTGGATGTCCGGGGGTTTTGCCGTGCGGTGGTAGCCGACCCCTTCGCTCACGGCGACTAACCGCGGGTGGGACAGGCCGGTTGGTCGCAATCTATGCCGGAATGATGCCCGTGGTCAAGAGCGCCCATCCGTTTGCACCGGCAGCTCCGGGAGCTGGTGGCCTTGTCCGGCCGATCTCTCGTCGGATCCCCCTGGCCGTACGCATCCTCGTTTACGGGGCGTTCTTCCTGACCGGCGTGTTGGTCGGCTTGGCTTGGTTAGCATACCGGATTGATGTTCCTGTGCCGGTGTGCCACGTCGAAATGGGATGGTTTCGCACGGTCGGCGCAGCGCTGTTTGTTGCGTGCCTGTCGGTCTACGTTCGCTCCTCCTGTGTGTTGAGTACTCTGGGCCGGGGTGCTTACGTCGAGTTCGACGCCCCGCGTGAGTTGGTGGCGTCAGGTCCCTACCGTTGGGTTCGAAACCCAATCAGCGTCAGCGTGATAGGGATGCTGCTCGGCGAGGCACTGGCCTTGTCTTCGACCGGCGTGTTACTGATGTTTCTGTTGTCGCTGCCGGTGGCTCATCTGCAAGTCGTATTCTTGGAGGAGCCACTCCTACGAAGGCGCTTCGGGCAGAGCTACGTGGACTACCTGGCGCAGGTTCCCCGCTGGCTGCCGCGGCTGCCACGCAGGAGGCTGCCATGAACGCGGCGGTGACCGGCGGGACCGGCTTTGTAGGGCAGGTGTTGGTCCGACTATTGGCTGCCCGGGGCGGCGCAGTCCGTGTGCTCGTGCGGCAACCCAAGGACGATCCGACCATCCGTTCGCTGGGAGGCGAGCCCGTTCGCGGCGACCTGACGGTTCCCGGGGGGTGCGAGGGACTTGTCTGTCCCGGCGATGTTGTTTTCCATTCCGCCGCTCGCGTGGACTTGGCGGGACGTTGGGCTGACTTTCGAGAGACAAATATTGAAGGCACGCGCCGACTCGTCGAGCACGCCTTAACTCACAGGCCCAAGCGTTTCGTGCACGTCAGCTCAGCCGGTGTGTATTCGCCTTTGCACCTGCGGGGGAGCATATCCGCAGAGCGCACGCTGGCGCGCCCCTCTCGCTATAACCTTTATGCCCGTGCAAAGCTTGCAGCGGAAACCATCGTCCGCACCGAGTGCGAGCGGGCGGGTTGCCCATGGACGATCCTGCGACTGGGCTTTGTTTACGGGCCGGGGAACCGTCCTCTGCTCACGCAAGTCGCGCGCCTACGGAGGCGCGGGGGGTTGTCGCTGATCGGGCGCGGCGACAATCGTATCGCCACGTTACACGTGGATGACGCAGCCCGGGCGGTGTTGCTGGCGGGCACTCATCCAGCGGCGGTGGGAAAGATCTACGATGTCGCGAGTGACGAAGTCGTTACGCAACGTCAATTCGTGAACGCGACGGCTGATACGCTGCACCTGTCGAGGGCCTGCCGTTGCTTGCATCCGCGCGTCGCCTACGTGGCCGCCTGGCTGGCGGAGCTGGTGGCACAGGTCACTGGCGGCGAGCCGCCATTCAACAGGGCCTTGGTCGTCATCATGGGCGTCGATCAGGCGCTCGATGCCAGTCGTATCCGCAACGAGTTGGGCTGGCGGCCCCAAGTGAACTTCGCGGAGGGCATTCGGGGGATGCAGGAGTCGTGCTGCCGGTCGCAGGCCGACGGGTGGCGAGGGATCGATCACGACCAGCCCTTGGCCGCAGGACAAGGACTGGCGTGAGCGTTAGGCATCGCCCCGACTTGCATGTGCTTGTCAACACGCGCGCGGCGCGACACAGCCGCGGTGCAAGAAGTGGTGGCGCATCGGCCTAACATCCTCCTGGTGGTTGCTGATTGTGCCCGCTCCGATCGGTGGGTCGGTCCTGGGCGGGGCACGCTTACGCCCAACATCGACCGTCTCTGCCGGGAGGGCGTCGCCTTTCCGACCACGATTACGGAGCAGAGCTGCACGACGCCGAGCTTCGCGGCACTGTCGACGGGGCTCTACAGTCCACGCCACGGCGTCTATTTCGTGTGGGGTTACTGTCTGCCTGAAGGCGTCCGTATGCTCACGGAGACTCTGGCTGAACGCGGCTACCACGCCTATGCTGAGGTCAGCGGGCTGTTGCTGCCGGAGATGGGCCTAGCCCGCGCGTTCGAGAGGTACGAATACAGAGCGCCGTGCGACTATCTGCACACCGCGTGGGGCGACCAGTTCGTGGAACGGCTGGGGACGGGCTATTATCGCAAGCCCTGGTTTCTGCTGCTGCACCTTTGGGAATTGCACCTTCCTCGCCAGATCGTGCGCGAACAGAACCGGCCTGAGTTCGGGCGCGACGAGTACGAGCGGGCGGTCTCCAGTCTTGACGCGCAGCTCACCCATGTCTTCGGCGCGGTTGGGGACGAAGCCCTGATCATCTTTACCGGGGACCGCGGAGAGAAGAGCGAAGCAGAAACATACCAGAACGGAACCGCCGTGCCTTACGCCTGCCGACTGCTGGGCATCCACCAGGCCCAAGGCATGGCCCTATACCAAGTCGGCTATTGGGCAGGCCCCAGCGTCCTCCAGCAACTCTACGCCCAATGCACACCCATGATAAAGGACCTCCGTTTGCGCGACGCACAGCGAAGGCCTAGGTTTGGGCGTTGGGTCACGTTTCGGGACCGATTGCGGCTGTTGCGGCTGGCACCCAAGCTCCGGATACGCGATCTGCTAGCGCTGGGCTCGCCGCTTAACCTCACGGCCATGCTCAAGGGGCGCGGTCTTCTCGATGAAGCTCGTTCGCGGCGCAAGGTCAAACGGTTCACTCGATCCTTAGGGCGAGACGAGCTGCTCGATATGTACATGCGAATGACCATCAACTGCTATAAGAAGCACATGCACCATGGGCATGGCGTGCACGTCTATGACTATCTAGTGCAAGTGCCACTCCTGATGCGGTGGCCCGGGCGATTGCCCGGGGGCCTCGTCTGCCGCCGTATGGTGCGACAACCCGACATTCTCCCCACCGTCCTCGAGCTTGTCAGCGTCGATCAGGGTGATATTGGCGAGATAGACGGGCGATCGTTCAAGCCATTGCTCGAGGCGAGACCTTGGCAGTCTCTGCCGGCATATCTATCGCTTCCGGGGTTGCTCAGCGATCTCGAGCTGCGCGGCGTGAGGACTGAGGAGTACAAGTACACCTATGGTCCTGAGAATACCGAACTGCCGGAGGAGTTGTACGATCTCCGTCGTGACCCTGGCGAGATGCGTAACCTCGCCGGCAAGGAGCCGGAGCGTTGTGCAGAACTTCGTCGCTTGGCGGCCAGCTTGGTGCCGGCTGACGGCGCGGTTCCGGTCGAGCCAATGACTGTGCAGCGCGATCAGCAACAGCAAGTGGAGAAGCACCTCCGTGAGCTGGGATACCTGGATTAGCTGCCCGTGAGCATTGCGTCTCTGCGCGCGCAGGTGCTCGTCGTTGCGCTGGACGCCGCGACGGATGTGCCGCCATCGGCGGCGGCCTCTGCCACCCTCACGCCGGTTTCTGAGAGGGCAGCTCCGTTGGCGGCGAAGCGTCTTTGACCCGCGACGAGTCCTCAACCGCTGGCTGATCGCCCGACGTCAGGGTCTTGATCTTTCGGGCGGGGTCGCCGGCCCAGTACTCATACGGCCCGATGACCGTGTTGGGTTGAACGTGTGCGCGGCCGGCGATAATCGCATGATGGCCCACCCGGACGCCGGGTAGCAAACCTGCCTGACCTCCGATGACTGCATTATCTTCGATGATCACTTTGCGGATGATGAGTTTGCGATTATCAAACAGATGGGCCGCGATCGTACATTGAAATCCCAACTGCACGTTGTGGCCGATCTCGATTAAATGAGGGTCTAGGCAGAAGATGATATCGCCCAGCGTCGTGGACGTCGTGCGGGGCCCGAAGAAACGGACGAACAACGGCCGCAACGGAAACGTGTTGGCCATTACCGAGGAGAACGTCGCTGCCCACGGCGGCTCAAAGCGGGCCTTAATCAACAACGCGTTGAGCATAAAGACAATGATCTGGCCTGGTATGCTGCCGCCGGGGCTGATGGCGTAGATTCCCTCCTTCGGGCGGGGAATCATGATCCGCAGCAGCAGCAGTGCAACCAGGTATCCGTAGTTGAACACAATCACCGCGCCGAGAATAATCAGCACCCAATGGCCCGGCGACCGGGCCGCGGGGGCATAGTGCAACACCAGCCACGCCGCCGGCCAGAGCCCAGCCGCCATCATCAGCAACTGAAGCGAGAATCCCAGGACCAGCAGAAATCGCTTGCCGACGTTCCTGTCGTACGGAGCGATTCGCTTGCCTCCGGATAGACCATGGAACATGAAGGGACCCTCCGAATCTTACCTCGCACCACGAGCTTTCGGATATCAAGTCGGCCCAATACTAGCAGACCAGCGCCGGCACGCAATCGCGCGGGCCGCTCGAACCGGGCGGCGGCAACCCACCGCCCTGTCGTGGCGACACGCCCACGCCACCGTGCCAAGAACATGTCCAGGCCGCGGGCCTCCGCGGTACCGATCCGACAGTCCGCGTAAGACCACTCGATCTGCCCAGGGGACGGCTTCATGGCGACCCACGCAAAACCGATCCACACGTTCGTGCCGCCGATTTCGACGATCTTGTCCATGCGCTGCGACTCGTACGAGAGCGGCCGGGGTGGCTCGAACGATTTCCAGAGAAAGTGCCCCGACCCCAGAATGTATTGTCTCCGTTACGGCGCGCGCATCGGGCACGAGGCAGCCGCGCACCGCAACCGAAACCGCGATCAATCCGGCCGAACGCGAATACGCGATTCCGTGCCTGCTAAGACAAGGTCCTGAAACACCCGCGCCTGGAGATCAGTTCACTATACGGAGTGGCCTGTCCTGCCTGAGTCTCC
Organism: uncultured Planctomycetales bacterium; assembly: GCA_964347585.1. Taxonomy (GTDB): domain Bacteria; phylum Planctomycetota; class Phycisphaerae; order UBA1845; family CAYGAN01; genus CAYGAN01. Next base: position 34,282 of record CAYGAN010000023.1, read on the forward strand.
TGTCACAAGCAGTCGTCCTCAGGCCCGTGTGCCTCGTTCCGCAGTAGGGGCAGTTGAGGGGGCAGGGCAATGGCAGTTAGGTCATCAGTCTCTATAATCGTACCGGGATGGTGTGCGACACATCGCTATGCAGCGGAGGAATGTGCAATGCGACCAGTGGTCGGCATTATTGGAGGCACTGGACTCGGCGAGGCCCTGACCGACCAGGCTGAGGGTCGGCCCGAGAACATCAATACCCCCTTTGGCGCCACGAGTAGCCCGGTCCTGATGACAGCGTGGGACGGGATGGACGTGGCTTTCATTTCCAGGCATGGCGAGGGGCATACGATTGGTCCTTCACGCGTGCCCTCGCGGGCCAACACCTTCGCCTTAAAAACCCTGGGCGTGACACACGTTATTGCCAGCGGGGCGACCGGCAGCCTGCGAGACGAGATACGCCCCCGCGACCTGGTCATTCCCGATCAGGTCATCGACAAGACCTTCAAGCGAGACGGTACGTTCTTCGACCAGGGCCTAGCTGTGCACGTTGAACTCGCTGAGCCCTTCTGTCGTGGGCTCCGAGGACGGCTGCTTTCAATGGCGCACGCCGTCGAGACCGTCGTCCACGATGGTGGCACGTACGTATGTATGGAAGGGCCTCAGTTTTCCACGGTTGCAGAGTCTCGAATGCATCGGGCCTGGGGCGGGGATCTGATCGGCATGACCTGTATGCCGGAGGCCAAGCTCGCCCGCGAGGCTGAAATGTGCTACGCCCTCGTCGCTTTGCCGACGGACTACGATTGCTGGCGGCCGCACGAGCCGGGCATTGCCCCGCAGAAACTGCTCGAGGAGATCATCGGACATCTGAAGGCGGCCACGGCGAACGCGGTCACGCTGTTGCGGGCGACGATCGAAGAGATCGCGACGGAGGGCCTGCCACCCTCGCCGGCGCACGACGCCCTGCAACTGGCGATCTGGAGCGACCGCGACCGACTGTCGTCCGCAGTGTTTGAACGCTACGGCGTATTGCT